>CALXBL010000057.1 GCA_944386525.1 uncultured Ruminococcus sp.
CCTGCTTGATTGTTCTTTGATTGAAATTTTAACCCCGATTTCAGACAACGAAATCGGGGTTTTTGGACAGACAGTGCAGAGAGCTTAAAGGCTCTCTGCTTTTTTGATTATGAATAAATTAAATTAAAAGCGTTGTTTGATTGATGCGAAATGTTTACAAAATATATGCGATATGATATACAGAAAGGAGCTAAATAGTTGGATAAAACTCTTTCACATAAGCGCTCGGCATCCTGGGCGGAGGATATATGGTCTTGGATGCTCATAAAATAGTACTATCTACAAGTTTTGTATTTATATGCCAATATATTTACTTATGACCATCGGCATTGTATGTTACCCATAAGTACTTTGCAGTAAGAGGTGTAGTTCCGTCATATGGCTTCAGCCAGCTGTCAACACCTGTTCCGGGCCATACATTCATCATAATTTTTCCAGGAGTTGAAGGGATGTTTGTTTCTGCTTTGTATACTGCCTCGCCGTCTACATACCAGGTTATGGAGTCTTCCTTCCAGTCAAACCCATATGTATGGTAACCTTCAGAGGCGTCAAAACCCAGATCGTAAACATACTCGTTATTTCCGACGCCGTTGGTAAAGTAATTGAACTGCACCTTAGTGGTATCCTTGCCCAGTATTTCAACATCTATCTCGTCCCATGGATTGTTGTCGCTTGGACCTGTATATGTGAAGAAAGAGGAGACTACACCATCGTTTTTGATAGCCTTCATACAGGTTTCATAATAACCGTAGGAATAGAAATCTACTGTGCGGTATTCTCCGCCGGAGTAGTTGTATTCATCTGATGAATCCTCATCAATAATAAGATTAAGGGCACCGTCTTTTACGATAGCGTTGGAACTGCGCCATACACAGTCAAAAACCGAACCGTTTGACCAGCCGTTTGAGGCGAAGAATTCAGATGATTCACCCTTTCGGAAGTCAGCACACATATCAGCGTCTGTTGATGGTTCAGTAATGATTTGCTGTGATTCGCTGCCTGTGGATACAATGCCTTTCAGCTTTACAAGATCAAATATGTCCACTCTGTTGTCATCCGTAAGGTCAGCTGCTGTGCTTTCTATATTAATATTCGGCACTGCTGCAAGCCACTTCTGGAGACGCAGAATATCTATAAGATCTGTACAGCCATCACTGTTTACATCACCTTTTAGTACGTCAGAACCTTCTGATTCTGTAAGAGTAATAAGATATATGAGCGGTGAGTTCCAGTAAATAGTTATCTCGTTAGTAGAGTAGCTTTCAGAGTGATCAACATAGCACTTTGCATCGGCTGCTGTCGCCAGATACGCCTTTGCCGCCGGGTCTTCCAGATTGGAGTTTACACCGCCTACAAGCATTCCTTTCATTGCTGTACCCTTTGCCATTGATGGACGGTGATGAGGATTTTCAGGTGAAACTGTACCGTATCCTGTAACAAAACAATATCCAAGAGGGTTGCAGCCAAGCAGATAATTTAAATTATCCTTTGCAGCTGTAAGGTAGTTTTCATTGCCGGTGAGCTGATATGCGAGTCCGAGTATAATGCCGGCATTTGCAACAGTCATGTTGCTTCCCCAATTGTATGAGGAGATTGATACTCCATATGGACTGCTCTCTGAAGCTGCTGCAAATTTGTTGGCTTGTTTTATAACTGCATTCTGAGCCGCCTTGTAGGCAGTGGAGGAGGTATCAGCATTTTCCATAGTAAGCAGTGCAATATTTCCATAATCGCCTACAGTTGACCAGTCAAGACCGGTTCTGACAGTCATGCTCTCGAGAGCTGTCAGGTATTTTTCATCTGCGGTGGCACGGTACATCTGAGCTGCTGCCCAGTAACGCTCGTCCTTATCAGACGTGTCGCCGTATTCGCCTGTGCTTATATCCTGAGGATTTTCAAATACAAGATCTGGATTTGATTCCAAATATTCCCACGCTTTTTTTGCTGCGTTTAAACATTTTATAGCAAACTGGCTGTCGTATTCCATGTAGAATTCGTAAGCCATTGCCATTGAGGCGCAGAAATCTGCTGTAGCTGTAGAGGAAACAGGAGTTACTATAAGCTTATCTGTTTCGTACTGAGGCATAATATATCCTGGGAAGTTTTCACACGTTACCTTATGATATACTCCTCCGTCAGAAGTCTGCATTTTTAGCATCCACTCTAATTCATATCGTACTTCATCAAGAATATCGGGAATTCCGTTTCCGCTTTCAGGTATGCCGATGCTGTCATTGTACAATGATGGAGATGTCTGGTATGCATAGAGCAGGTCAGCTATAGTTTTTGCTCCGGGGACTACATATCTGCCGTAGTCACCTGCGTCATGCCAGCCGCCGCTTACGTCTATAGTTTCAGATGTACCATATATCTGAGCCTCTGAGCTATGGCAGGCTTCATGTCCGAATGTGTCATCTTCTATCTGAGTACCGCATCGTTGGAGATATAGCATCTTTACTGTATCATTAAGAAGTTGACTGTATACTGAATCTGATATTGTAAATGTATATGAATCGTCGAGATTACCGCACTCTATGTAGTACGTGCCAGGTTCAGTCACTGCCGAGAAGTCCCCCAGCCAATTCACTTCACCGGCTTCTTCGTTATTTGTCTGATTGGTAAGCTCGCCTGTATAAACAATATTACCGGAAACACTATCTACAACGGAAAATGAAGTCTCATTCGTAATGTTCCGGAACACGGCAACTTTGCTGTCGGCTGTATTATAACCTACTTGATTTGTAATGATAGGCGACTCATAGGGCTTTATACTCTCATAGTCAACGCCGCTGTCATCGACCAGTTCCAGCGTTACATTGTCAAGGTATATTGTATGCTCCGGCAGCTCATCGCCCTGATCGCCGCAATTGAATACGATCTTTGCCATAATATCGTTATCGTACTTCATTGTAAATGTAGTCTCAATATGCTGCATTTCCGGCGTAAGGTTCAGAGATTTCCATGAGTAAGCCTGATATGTGCCGCCGTTTTGCTGTATCATTCCCTCAACAGTTCGTTCTACAGTGGATGAGATATCGTAGCTTAGCTTATATACACCATTCTTATAAAGAGGTACGACATCATATCCTACCTGCACTGAATAGTTGAGGGTTCCTGTATTTGTAACATTCAGGGCAAGCATATTGTTCTCAAGTTTAAGCGTACATGACCCACCGTTTGTCTTGTATGTCGACCAACCGGAATATTCAGTTTCAAATGAGTCGGACATTATTACTCCGACAGCATCTGTCCTTTCCGGTAATGAAACGGCTCCAGTTGTTATGAGTCCAAAAGACGTTATGATTGCAATTCCTTTTAAAAGTTTTTTGTGTTTTGTCATTTCACATACACTCCTTTACTTTATGCTGTGCTTAGATACTAAAATTCTGAGCTTATAGCTTGTATCCTTGTTGTCATTATATCATGTAAGATTCGCAAAACATATCACAATTTTATGAATAATATCAAAATTTTGTTGTACAAGTATAATAGACATGGTATAATATATATGATATGAAAAATGAAAATGAGGTTTTAATATGGATATAGAAAAAAGACTTGCACATTTGGTGTTTACGAATCGTGAGCACAATATATCACCATATTGCCCATGGCGGATAAATGTATTGATAAAGATGATATAAAACTCCTGCATCATGAGGCGGTTAATGATTTCACTCATAGAATGCAGATAATACATAAAAAGTCAATATATCCAAAACCTATTCTTACAGTACTTGATTATATTTATGATAATTTGCATACCAAAATTAAACTGGACATCTTAGCGGAAAAGTCTCACTTAGTTCATCGCATCTTTCAAGGTTATTCCATCACGAAACAGGCATGACCATTACTGACTATATCAGAAAAAAGCGTATAGATGCTGCCAAAAAACTACTAATTCGGCAGAGATTTTACAATAAAAGTAGAACAAACTGTAGCTGCTATGGATTGTATATCTTACAAGCATAGTGTAAGACTGCAGTTTTTTTATTTCTCATTATTTCTATATATACTTGGTGTTACGCCTTTTATCTTTTTAAACTGTCTTATAAAATACGATACATTATTGTAAAGACATATTTCAGCTATTTCTTCGATAGATCTATCAGAATATTTAAGCATATTACATGCATACTCTATTCGGCTTGTTATAATATCCTTTTTAACAGTAGTACCAAATGTATCACTATATAAATGCTGAAATCGTGAACGGCTTAAAGCCAGCTCCTTTGCCATATCATCAATATTCCACTCCCGACATGGCTTACGGTATATGCACTCACGCAGCCACATAAGCTGATCGCCATACATTGATTCAGAAAATCCATTAGATGGATTCCATATTTCTATGAGTTCATGCACCTTATATATTAAAATCCTGAAATACAAGTCAACTGTTTTTTGTCTGTGTATATGTGCGGAATAAAATTCATAACACATATTACGCACTATTTTACTCACCGCTGATATATCTGACAAAAAAATGGGCTTATTTAAAGGTAACAGCTCACGTATAAGATTTTCTTCTTCTTCATTCGGTCCAAAATGTATCCAGTCATCTATGTATTCATCACAATCAGCCTTGTAATATTCGGGATATTCGGGAGTATACAGCACATATGAATTAGCCTTGACTCTGACTTCTTCGCCGTCGATTCTGAAAACAGCAGGTGATTTTACTATCAAAAACAGCCAGTCTCCCGCACCATTTGGTCTGTTAATAAAAAAAGAGGCATCGTGTTTATGATGATAACCTATTTCATCCATTCGCATTTCATCACTTCCTGTTCGAGTTTTCTTTCCGATATAACAATATTATACATTATTATTCCATTAAAGTCAACTGTGCAGCACAAAAGTGCTAAAATATTAGCTTTATTGTGTATTGCGTTTTTACATAATTTATTTTATAATAATAATGCCGAAAAAACACCGGTAACAACTCAAATAACCCCTATAGCTTTGAGGCTCTCTGTAAAAAACGGATTGCCTCTTATCTATAACAAATATTGGCAACATATGAACAGACATTCTATGAAAGAAGGGAACATTATGAATTTAAAAAAGATTTTTGCAGCAGTAACATCTATTGCTTGCAGTGCAGGATTGACCGCTTATCTTCCTGCAATTCAAACTTCAGTATCTGCTGCCAAAATAGTTTATAATGATTTTGAAATAAACTATGATGGCTGGTACGAAGAAGGTGATTCCGTAAAGCTTAAAACTATTGATGGAATTGGCGTAGATAACTCAAGAGCTATGACTGTAAGCGGAAGAGAAACTTCCGAAAACGGTGCAAGTTCTTCAAAAGGATTATATCTGGTTGGCGGTGTGGATTATAACTATAGCGTAATGGTAAAATCAGAAACCGCTGAAAGATTCAATCTGGAACTGCTGTGCGTAGACATGGAAACGGGTGAGGAAAAAAACATTCAGCTTGATGAAAAATATGTCAGTGCTGATAAATGGACAGAACTTTCCGCAAATTATACTGCTCCTGAAAATAGCTGCGAATTTAGATTGACTATAACTACAAATAGTACAAATGATTTCTGCTTCGATGAAGTTATTGTCACGTCAAAAGAAAAATCATATCACAACAGTGTATATGCAGCCTCCTCCGACAAAGGTTTGAAAGATGCTTTCGCAAGCTATTTTAAAGTAGGCAACATCCTCAATACAAGCACTGTTCAAAATTCTGCTATTACCGCAAATATGCTCAAAGACCATAACAGCATTGAATGTGAAAATGAAATGAAGCCAGATGCCACCATGGTTCAATCTCAATCCAGTGGCACAAATGTTGGTGTTACAATTAAAAACGCTGCCTCTATTATGGATTTCTGCGTAAATAACAATATCGCAATGAGAGGGCATGTACTCGTTTGGCACAGCCAGACGCCAAGTTGGTTCTTTAAAGAGAACTTCGATGATAATGGTGCATGGGTTTCCACTTCCGTAATGGATGCTCGTATGGAAAGCTATATAAAAAATATATTTGCTCTCATAGATGAACAGTATCCTCAGCTTGAACTTTATGCGTATGACGTTGTAAATGAAGCTGTAAGCGATGATGCAAACAGAACTGCTAATTATGGTGGTGCAAGAGAAGCCGGTGACGCTAACGTTACAAGCGGTACTTCTGCATGGGTTTCCGTATACGGGGATAACAGCTTTATTGAAAAAGCCTTCACTTATGCAAGAAAATATGCTCCTGAAGGCTGCGCACTTTTCTACAACGACTATAACGAATACTGGGATCATAAACGTGACTGCATTTATCAAATGTGTAAGGATCTATACGACAAAGGATTACTGGACGGTATAGGAATGCAATCTCATATAAATGCAAATTATGACGGCTTTTCTGGTGTAGCTTCATATACTGCTGCATTGCAAAAATATGCCAGCATAGGCTGTGAAGTTCAGATAACAGAACTGGATATATCTATCGAAAACGGTACATACACTCTCGAACAGCAGGCTGAAAAATATAAGGCTATCTTTCATGCTGCAATGGATATAAATACAGGAAACTATCCTGGAAAAGTAACTGCTGTTTGTATGTGGGGACCTAATGATGCCAATACATGGATAAAAACCGAAAATGCCCCTTTGCTCTATGATGCAAACAACAACCCTAAGCTTGCATATACAACACTCATGTCAATGATTCCTGAATCAGAATGGGGTAATGGCAATACTTCCAATCCTGACGAACCAAATGAATATGGTTGGTACTTCAACGATTCTTTTGAAGGCGACCTGAGCGATTGGAACAGCAGAGGCGATTCTGATATACTTACAAGCGGACGTACTGCATACGTTGGAAGCGAGTCGCTTCTTGTTCAAAACAGAACTGACGCTTGGAATGGTGCATACAAATCACTGAACTCTGCTACCTTTATACCAGGCAATGAATACAGTTTCAGCGTACATATAACATACTTTGATGGAACTGCTACTGATAAGTTCTATCTAAAGCTCCAATATACCGATGCAAACGGAGATACACAATATGCTACTATTGCTGAAGCAACTGGTCTAAAAGGCGAATGGGTGCAGCTATATAATAGAAATTATAAGATTCCATCTGATGCAACAAACATGATGTTGTATGTGGAAACCGCAACAAGTATCAACAACTTCTATATTGATGAAGCTATAGGTGCTGTAGCAGGGACTTATATTGTGGGCGAAGGCTCGAAAAATATCGTACTCGGCGATGTGGATTGTAATGGTTCTATTAATATTTTAGACTTGTCTTTGGCTAAAAATGGATATAAAAACAGCTTTGAAAGTGCAGCCTATAGTATTTGTGCCGATGTAGATCAAAGTGGTAAATTCGATATAACTGATATAAAACTGCTTCAACAATATATTTTAGGTCAAATAACTGAATTTCCTGTTGCTGAAAAAGTAGTCGATACTGAAGCTATGGAACAACTGTTCAGCGGCGTAACAGTCGCAAGCAGCTACAAAGAAGACGGTCAGAATAACCCACTGTTTACTCAGCGATTTGGCGCTGATGCGGGTGTTATGGAGTGGAATGGCAGAGTTTATGTTTACACCACAAATGATGTTATCGAATACGACAGCAATGGCAACGTTACAGAAAATACATATGCTCAGGTAAATAAAATCAACTGCATTTCTTCTGATGATATGGTCAACTGGACAGACCATGGAGCTATAGAAGTTGCTGGTTCCTCTGGTGCAGCAACATGGGCAACATGCTCTTGGGCTCCATGTGCAGCTCACAAGACTATCAATGGAAAGGAAAAATTCTTCCTTTATTTCTGTAACGGTGGAAACGGCGTAAGTGTACTGACATCCGACTCTCCTACAGGACCTTGGGAAGATCCTCTCGGCAAGGCACTTATAAATCGCTCTACTCCTAACTGTTTCAATGTAACATGGCTTTTCGATCCTGCTGTCTTTGTTGATGATGATGGTACCGGCTATCTCTACTTTGGCGGTGGTGTTCCGGAAGGTATGACTGAAAATCCCGGAACTGCCCGTGTTGTAAAACTCGGTGACGATATGGTGAGCTTAGCAGGAGATCCTCAGTCCCTTGATGTACCTTATCTCTTTGAAGACTCTGGTATAAACAAAATCGGTAATAAATATTATTATACATACTGCTCTAACTGGAATACATCAGGAAACTCTTACGGTATGACAAGTGGTGCTATACAGTATATGGTAAGTGATAATCCTATGGGACCTTTCACTTACGGCGGTGAGCTTTTCAAAAATCAAGGAAACTTCTTTGGATTGTATGGCAATAATCATCACTCAATAGTTGAACTCAATGGTCAGCTTTACCTTTTCTATCATGCTCGTGCAGTCGAGGCTAAAATGGGTATAGATGGTAACTACAGAAGTCCTCAAGTCGATAAAATTACCATGAATGGCGAAAAATTCAATAGTGTTATCGGTACTATGGAGGGTATAGCTCAGCTTAAATCTCTTGATCCATACTGTAAGATACAAGCTGAAACTATGTCAAATCAAGCTGGTATAAACGTCAGAAACGTCGGAGATACAGTTGTAACAGATATTCAAAAGGGTGACTGGATAAAGGTCTCTGGTGCAGACTTTACAAATGGATGCAGCAAAATTACTGTAAATGTTTCATCAAATAACGGCGCTGCTATAAAAATCTGTACAGGCAGCCCTTATGGTTCTGCAATAGGTTATGTTGACGTTCCGGCTACAGGATCTTCATTCAGTGAGATCACTGTCCCTGTTAATAGCATTAGCGGAAGTCAGGATATCTATTTTGTTTTCAGTAGTGAAATGGAGTTTGACTGGTGGCAATTCTCTTAAAACGATTATGTTCTGTTTACGGTTATTCTTATACGTGCTGTAGGTGAGAAATTCGCTTATACGTTATAGATAACTTCGCTGTGAAATAATATGCTCTATAATAAATGCTTTGGAAATCGAGTAGAGCCTACATATAAACAAACAGCCACTTTAGTCGGATAGCTATATAGAAGTTTTCACGAAAATATAGTTTAAGACGGACATCAAGCTAATAAAACAGCCTCTCTATTCCCAAGTGGAACGGAGAGGCTTGCTTTTTTCATCAGATTGTCGTCATCAATTATTTATGGTTTGTTCAGTTTTTAAAAATCTTTGATAGGGTACACTAAAAAATCGCCTGTCATGAAAAAGAATCACAGCAGACGATTGTATTAGACAATTCTTGAAACATAACGTATTTTTGGTGTTTAAAAAGAAAAACGCAGGCGTTTTGTATCAATCGTTGCATTTAAACGTGTCTAAGAACGGTAATTTTGATACAAATGCGACCTTTTTGATTACCGTTTTCCTTTGGTTGAGAGAGTTTTCTTTTGGTTGAGCGTTTTCTGATGGATTGCATTTTAAAGTAATGGTTGCATTTGTTATGTAGATTTAGAAGATACAGCTGCTTTAGTCACACCATCTTTTTAATCATTCAAAATCCCGACAACAATCTGCCGCTGCGTGCCATCGTCAGTACAAGTCACAATGGTGATACGATCATCGCCGAAATCACCCAGCACCCATGTTTCACTCGGCTCTACAATGAAGTTTTCCGTAACAGTGTAGGTATATTTCGTGCGGTTCTCATCATTATCGATCAGGTACATCTCCATACCGATCTCAATATGCTTCATCTCATTGAAGATTTCGGCGTAGATGGTGCTGTTATGCCCTGCAATACAGTAATTGCCGCTGCCGACAGCTCCCGTTCCGGGGAAATGACCTGCTGCAACGGACAGCACCTCATGTTCCGTACCGTCCATAACAGGAGCCTTGATGTCAAGGTCGGGGATTTCAAAGACTACGCACTCCTTTAAAAGCCTTTGCTTTTCGATTTCACGGCTGATACGCTTCCAGCCGAACACTGCAAGTACGCTTATGCCAAGCACCATTGCAATAAGTCCTGTGAAGAACAGGGCTTTTTTCTTTTTTGACTTCATCGTATCACCCTCCTTTGCTTATATTATACTAGATTTCACCTCATATTGCAACAAAAGGAGCGTCCGAAAACGCTCCTTTCTTGATTTTACAGAGGATTATTCCTCATCTCTTTTTCTGCCCTGCACCATCGCATAGATACCGAAGAGTGCCATCGCTGCGGCTGCGAGCATGAAGTAGTTGTAGACTACGCTGTAACCTGTCTGGGGGAGATTTACCTCTCCGCCGTCGGATTCAGTACCAACACCTGTAGCAGGATCAACCGTGTAAACATCGAGAACATTGCCTTCAGCATCTGTCAGAGTAATCACTGCATTTCCGTCAGCTGTATACTCGATTTCTGCATTTTCGGGCGTTACGCCTGTCTTTTTCGCATAATCCTTCACTGCCCAATCGCAAATCTCCTCGTCGGAGGCGATGTGAGTCGGAGTGGTAGTTGTCGTGGATGTGGTGGTATCAGAACCGCCGTCATCCGTTGTGGTAGTTGTAGTCATTGTAGTGTTGCTTGTAGTAGTGGTGCTTGTGGTTGTAGGTACCGTAGTTGTAGTGGTTGTGCTTGTTGTAGTCGGAACTGTAGTTGTAGTAGTCGTTGTAGTGCTGCTTGTAGTAGTGGTGCTTGTGGTTGTCGGAACTGTAGTTGTGGTAGTTGTTGTGGTGCTGATTGTAGTAGTGCTTGTGGTTGTAGGTACCGTAGTTGTTGTTGTTGTAGTAGTGGTAGTAGTTGTCGTAGTTGTTGTGGTAGTAGTTGCCTGAGCCTCAACAACTGCTGTACCTGTTACGATTTCATAGTTATCTTCATCATCAGGAGTAAACTGCCATTCTAACTCGTTCTCGCCCTCGATCAGACCGTCAACAAGCTCTGTCAGCCATTCAATAATACCGCTGATTTCGCTCTCATAATCGATTTCGGGGAGTGCATCACCCTCAGTATATTCGCCGTCGGGAATGATTACTGTAACCTCCGGCTTTGCCTTTTCAACAGTAACCATAACCTCAATATTCGGCACGATTTCGTAGTTATTCGTATCTTCGGGAGTGAAGGTCACCTTGAATGTGTTTGTACCTGCGTTGCCCACGGATGTTGTGTCGGCATCCTGCCATGCGAATCCAGCGGGAAGTGACACATCTGCGAGGGTATCGCCGTAGGTTGCGGTCAGGTTGGTCGGGATTGTGTAGTCGGGAGTTGCCTGTGCTACTTCAATCGCAACCTCAATATCCTCCACGATCACATAATTATCAGTATCTTCGGGAGTGAAGGTCACCATGAAGCTGTTTGTACCTGCATCGCCCACGGATGTTGTGTCGGCATCCTGCCATGCGAACCC
>CALXBL010000058.1 GCA_944386525.1 uncultured Ruminococcus sp.
TCCTTACTACAGAGTGTAGCAAGAGGTTTCATAAGGGTTCTCTTTAAATTACCCTTAAATTTATTATACGAGGCGGTAATATATGGCATATTCAGATGGATTTACAGGCAAGGCTGTACTTGTGCTGAAGGAAGCGATATGTGCAGCAGAAGAGATGGGGCATACCTATATCGGGAGTGAGCATTTACTGATAGGTATTCTTGAAGAGGGAAACAATGCTGCCTCAGTAATACTAAGTTCGCATCATATAACGCTCCAGAGAGTAAGAAACACTGTGGCTGAGCTTATAGGATGTGGAATTCCTACTGAGGTGAGGGAAGATTGTCTTACGCCAGCAATGGAGGGGATAATAACAGATGCAAAGGCGAGGGCAGCAGATTCAGGTAAGGCGACAGCAGGGACTGAGCATCTTCTGAGTGCCATACTGCATTCTCCATGCTGTACAGCAACGGCAGTATTAAAAAAACTGGGAGCAAATCTGAATAAGCTTTGCCATGACTGTGGAGATGCAAGCGGTGCAGGAGTTCGGATGGAGCACAGCCAGAGAGATACTATTAATAGAAAGAATCTTCCAAATTTGTTTCAGTACGGACGGCTAATGACCGATCCGGCGAGGGCGATAGCCTATGACCCACTTATTGGAAGGGAGAAGGAACTTCAGCGGATAATACAGATCTTATCGAGGAGGACAAAGAATAATCCTTGTCTGATAGGAGAGGCAGGCGTTGGTAAAACGGCACTTGTGGAGGGAGTAGCCATGAGGATAATGTCGGGAGATGTACCTGAACATATGACAGAAATGCATATTTTTTCCCTTGATCTGACGGCGCTTTTATCTGGTGCAAAGTACAGAGGTGACTTTGAAGAGAGACTTCGCCACTGCCTGAGCGAGGCAGCAACGGGAGGGAACATTATTCTATTTATCGACGAGCTTCATACAATCGTAGGTGCAGGGGCTGCAGAGGGAGCGATAGATGCAGCAAATATACTGAAGCCTCAGCTTGCCCGTGGAGAAGTGAAGATTATAGGTGCTACCACTACTGAAGAATTTCGTAAATTTATAGAAAAGGACAGTGCATTGGAACGTCGTTTTCAGCCAGTGCAGGTAGAAGAACCAGATGAAGAAGCATGCTTGCGGATATTGAAAGGCCTGAAAAAGACATATGAGGACTATCATCACGTCAGGATAAGCGATGGCGTGCTACGCAGTGCTGTTTCGCTCTCTATAAGATACATCCACGACAGGAGCCTGCCGGATAAGGCGATAGACCTGCTGGACGAGGCATCTTCAAGGGCTGTGCTAAGAAGCAATGATGAAGAGCCGGAGGTTCTCACTGAAGATGTAGCAGCGGTAGTATCCATGAAAACAGGTATACCTGCAGAAAAGATAAGCCGTGAACATCGGCAGAAGTTGCTTACTCTTTCTGTGGAACTTAAGAAAAAGATAGTAGGTCATGATGATGCAATTGACCGTCTGACATCAGCTCTCATAAGGGCGAGAACGGGTCTTGGAGACAGCAGGAGACCTGTTGGCTGCTTCATGTTCGCCGGTCCAACAGGAGTCGGAAAAACAGCACTTGCCAAAGAGATAGCATATCATCTTTTTGACAGCAAGGATAGTTTCATAAGATTTGATATGTCGGAGTATATGGAGAAGCATTCTGTATCCAAACTTATCGGAGCTCCACCTGGATATGTTGGATGTGAAGAAGGCGGACGCTTGTGTGAGAGTGTGAGGCGTAAACCCTGCAGTGTGATACTGTTTGACGAGATAGAGAAGGCACATCCTGACATAACTCATATATTGCTGCAAATTATGGATGACGGATATATAACGGATAATTGGGGTAGAAAGGCAGATTTTACGAACGCACTTATTATATTGACATCAAATGCAGGAGCGGCGGAACAGTCAAAGGGAACGATAGGATTTGGTGAATCATCTGACGTAGGCTCAGCAACAATTCGTAAATATTTTTCTCCCGAATTTCTGGGCAGACTTGATGCAGTAATAAACTTCAGAAAATTATCTGCCTGTGATCTGGAAACTATAGCATCCCAGCTGCTTAAGGAACTCCAGAAGCGTATGGCGGGACTGGGTATACGGCTTGAGTATACAGACAAGGCAGTTAAGCTGCTTGCATCAGCACCTGAGACAAATATGTATGGTGCACGACCTATGAGAAGTTATCTTGCTGAAAATGCGGAGAATCAGCTTGCACGCTGCATACTGAGCGGACAGATATCATCAGGAGATACTGTGAAGCTCAGTGCAGATGAAGATAGTTTCCTGATACCAGATAAGGCATATATATGATGTAAAATTTCATTGAATTTCCAGTGATATAGCATCTGCTTTGTAGCATAATAACTTTGCGATAGAAATCGCATTTTTAAAGAGACATTCAAACAATCTAAGCAAAGGAGATAAGACTATGAAGGGCACATTCACACAGAAGGGCAAAGAAGCAATGGAAAGATTTAAGATGGAATCTGCAAGCGAAGTAGGCGTAAGCCTGAAGCAGGGTTACAATGGTGACCTGACAGCAAGAGAAGCAGGATCTATCGGCGGTCAGATGGTAAAAAAGATGATCGATGCTTATAAGAATCAGTAACCTGATAGCAGCATAGAATAAAAAAAGGCGGCAGATATATATCTGCCGCCTTTTAATATAGTGCCTGTTTTCATATTCTTTTCAACTTATTTTAGATTTTGCTCGGCTCTTGATTTTAGAATTTCCGGAATGGAGACACGGTAAATCAACAGAAGATTTTGTAAAATCGTTTCTTTATCCTGATTAGATCTGTTTTTTATCCAGTCAATCAATATTCCCGCCGAGGCCTCGGTATAGAATTTTGCCAGATATTCCTCAAAGTCTTTATCTAAGGAAATTTCAAGATTATCTTCTCCGCTTTTGATGACGTTCAGCATCAATCCGTTGATATCTGTATAAAAGAATCTCTTAAGTTCTTCGTATCCCATTGAATCATAGGCGCAGTTAATGATGTGCTTGTTATTTTCAACATATTCCATAATAAAGCGAAAGGCATCCGCTGTATTAACGATCATGTCAAATTGCTTTACAATTTCAATGGCTTCTTTCTCAAACATCCATTTCAGTAAATCATAAATATCCGTAAAGTGATAATAAAAGGTTTTGCGGTTAACATTGCAAGCCGCACATAGTTCAGATACCGTAACCTTTGAAAGCGCCTTCTTTTCCATGGCTTTCTTTAAGGCTGCGGCAAGGGATTTTTTTGTTTTTAGTGATAACTCCTTGTTTGTCATACAACCACCTCGCAGGAAACTGTTTGTTTTATTATACACCTGTCCTATAAGAAACTCAACGGACAATATAAAGGTAATTGTCCCATAAGTTGAAAAAATGACATAAGACCTAAAATGTAATGGCTTAAGCTAAAAGCTTCGTAATGATTTCCCAGTTCCCAGAATAAGCAGCAAACAGCCAATAACACAGTTTAACCGTCGAATCTTACACTTATTTGAAAAAACGCTGATACAATTGCAACTGCCAGGGATGTAATTATTACGATAATAAAAGGAAGGATTGTAACTGAGTATCAATTTGAAACAAGAATATAAATCAGCCAAATTACATGATATCAACATATAATTGTGTGTAAACACAGCGGACAATCTGTGTTTGAATAACCGGTATATTTGCATAACTTATTAGCCAATTTGTCCAGATATGCCTAATATCTCACAGATCAGGGGTGATTGCCCGTTTTATTTTTATAAACACATTGCTATAATTGTATCTATGTTAATAGGCGAATGCATTATGGAATTACAACTGTCTGAGGGCAGTGAAAAAAGGAATCAAATAGACAGCGGAGGAACTTTCGGTGTTTGTTAGAAATCTGAAATAGTATTCAAAAAGGAGAACAGATATGAATGAGCTTTCTTCTACAGCTTATGATATCCGTATGAGAACGCCCATCGGTGTAAGACTAGGCAAAATGACGATCTGTCGGGACGCAGACCGACTCAGCGGATATCTGGACATTTTAAAGCACAAAGAACCTTTCGAGGGAACAATTGATTGTGAAGGGAATTGCAGACTTATCGGAAAGATAATTACTCTTATGAGAACTATTCATTATGAGGCAATCGGAAAAATCACACCTGACAGTCTTGCCTTATCCATTGCGGACGGTCAGTATGTTCTTAAAATCACGGGAACGGCTGTACAATCGTAAAGGAGACCTGATATATGCGAAAATTCTATACTATTGTGGTAAGAAATCCTAAAAAAATACTTGTTATTTTCTTTTTACTTGCCGCTGTCGGAGCTGTTCTTCAGAGCTTCGTCACGGTCAATTATGAAATGGCGGACTATCTGCCGGAGGACAGTCCATCAACAGTATCTCTTGATCTGATGAACGAGGAGTTTGACGGCGGCATCCCAAATGCCCGTGTTATGGTAAAGGATGTGTCGATTGCTGAGGCTCTTGACTATAAGGACAAACTGAAAAACTGCGAGGGCGTCACAGATGTTATCTGGCTTGACGATAACATCAATGTCTACCAGCCACTTGAAATGGCGGACGCCGATACGGTAGAAACCTATTATAAAGACACAAACGCTCTGTTTACGGTCACGATGGAGGAAGACGATCTGGTTGACACTACCAACCGCATCCGTGAAATCATCGGAGATGATAATGCTATGACCGGCAGCGCCGTTTCCACAGCGGCGGCAACCACAGGCACCGTTGATGAAATCACAAAAATTACGATATTTGCCGTTGTTGCGGTACTGGCGATTCTGCTTCTCACCACAACCTCCTGGGCGGAACCTTTCATTGTTCTGATCGGTCTTGGCGTGGCGATTATGATCAATGCCGGCACTAACCTGATATTTGGTGAAATATCATTTGTTACCAATGCTGCAGGCACCATCCTGCAGCTTGCCGTTTCGCTTGACTATTCCGTATTTCTGATTCACAGATACGAGGAATGCCTAAGAACCAACAGCGACCGCAGCGAGGCAATGGTAGATGCGCTCTGCAAATCTACCTCTTCCATTTCTGCAAGCGGTTTGACCACTGTTATCGGCTTTCTGGCGCTGGTGTTTATGCGTTTCGGTATCGGAGCGGATTTAGGACTCGCTTTGGCAAAGGGCGTTGCTTTCAGCATGATATGTGTGTTTATATTTATGCCAGCACTGGTATTGACTGTGTATCCGCTGATTGAAAAAACGCACCACAAAAACCTTCTGCCCTCCTTTCAGGGCTTCGGCAGGGTGGTCAGCCGCATTATGATTCCCACGGCGCTTGCGTTTATTATTGTTGCGATACCCTCATATCTGGCGTCTAATTCAAACTCATATTATTACGGCTCGTCAAAGATTTACGGTACGGATACCAAGGTTGGACAGGACACTGTCACCATTGAGGAAGCTTTCGGTAAAAACGATACATATGTTCTGCTGGTCCCGAACGGAGATGTAGAAGCGGAGCAGAAACTTTCCGATGCCATGCACGATATTCCGGAGGTAACAAGCGTCCTCTCCTATGTGGATACTGTGGGCGCAGAGATCCCGAAGGAGTACCTGGACGAGGATACGCTGTCTCAACTGGTTTCGGAAAATTACAACCGTATGGTGCTGACGGTGGACACCGACTATGAGGGCGAAGAAACCTTTGAGCTAGTCGAGAAGATTCGCAGCACGGCAAATAGCTATTACCCGGACAACTATTATCTGGCAGGTGAAGGCGTTTCCACCTACGATCTGATGGATACAATCACGGAGGACAACGTCAAGGTCAACCTCATCGCCATCGGCGCAGTATTTGTCACTCTGCTGTTCAGCTTAAAATCGCTGTCGCTGCCGTTTATTCTGGTGTTTGCGATTGAAGCGGCAATCTGGATTAACATAGGTATCCCGTACTTTACGGACTCCGTGGTAATGTATATTGCCTACCTAATCATTTCCTCCATACAGTTGGGTGCAACAGTGGACTACGCAATACTGTTTACCGAGCGCTATATGGAATTCAGAGAAACCATGCCCAAGCGAGACGCAGTGGTACAGACGATCTCTGTTGTTACTGCATCCATCATAACATCAGGTACGGTGCTGGCTCTTGTCGGTTTTTTGCTTAGCTTTATCTCTACGCACGGGATCCTTTCCCAACTCGGTCTTTTTGTGGGCAGGGGTGCGCTTTTATCAATGACACCAGTGTGTTCTTTGTACTGCCGGGACTTTTGTATGTATTTGACGGGTTGATCCAAAAAACCACAATTAAAATTCATTTTTATAATCCTCGAAAGGAGAAGATATCCAATGAGACATTTTAAAAGAAAGCATACTGCAGAGCACGCACGCAGGACTTCGGGCGTACTTATAAAAAGAATATTGCCGGCTGTCACGTCCGCCGTTTTGATTATTGGCACAATCACACCTGCTTTTGCAGTCGGAACGCCTTCGTCTGGTAAGGAGGAGGTCATCTACATCAATCTTACCGCAGACGGCTCGGTGAAAGAGGTATATGCTGTAAATATTTTCGGCAGCGGCGAGATTACCGACTACGGAGATTATTCATCAGTGGAAATGCTGAACACCACTGATAAAATCTCGCAAGATGGAGATAAGATCACCTTCTCAGGTTCTGCCGACAGGATGTATTACAAGGGTAAAATGAACAGCACGGTCATTCCGTGGGACATATCCTTAAAATATTTCATCGATGGAACCGAATATTCCGCCAATGAAGTTGCGGGGAAAAGCGGCAGACTGGAAATAAAATTCAAAGTGACAAGGAACGAAAAATGCACAGGTGCCTTCTTTGACGATTACGCTCTGCAGGCGGCGTTCACGCTGGATACCGAAAAATGCCATGATATCACGGCGGCGGACGCCACCATTGCCAACGTGGGAAGCAAAAAGCAGATTTCCTATACAATACTTCCGGGGGAAGGCATTGACACTTCCATTACGGCCGAGGTGACCGATTTTGAAATGGCCGCCGTATCTATTAACTGTGTCCCTCTCTCAATGAACATCGAAGTGGATGACGAGGAATTGATGGATCAGGTAAACGAGTTAATTAATGCACTTGCTGAGTTGGACGACGGTGCGGGAGAATTGAAGGACGGTGTTTCCGAGCTTCAGTACGCCGCCGAAAACGATCTGCAGTCGGGAGTAAATGACCTGTCAAACGGTGTTGCCGAATTGTACGACGGCGCAGATCGGCTTAATAACGGAGGCAGAACACTGCAGGATGGAACGCAGACACTAACACACCGATTTTCTGAGAATGGCGTCCCATTCCGTTGATGAATGCCTGAATGCTTTGGGTATGCCTAAAAAAGCACAGAATATTTTGAAGACATACTGGCCATATCTCGGTGCTCGTTGTGACAAGCTTGACTTTGCTCATTATGCCACCATGCTTGAACGCTATATAAAAACTTATCCGGCAGTTCCTTCAATGAAATCCCACGAACTGTCCCTCGCTACAGAAGATGTCATCCGCAATAACGGCGGCAACATCCGATACAATGCAGAAGTAACCGAGATTTTATTTGATGGTGAGCGCGCGTCGGGCGTAAAGGTGGGAGAAGAAGCCTTTTATTCCGATTATGTAATACTTAACTGTTTTCCCGAAACGGCATATAAAAAAATGATGCCCGAAAACAAAGTTTCACGAAAAGCAAAACAGCTTGTCAATGCGAGAAAAACAGGCTCTTTGTTCTTTACCGTATATTTGGGACTTGACTGTTATGCAGAGGAACTCGGCATCGAGGATTATACAGTGTTTTTATATGAGAGTCCCGACTCTACCATACAGTACGAAGACTGCAACGATACAAACCGTCTCTTTGTGATTGCGAACTGCCTGAACAGGATAGTTCCAAACGCTTCTCCAGAAGGAACTTCAACGCTGTTTTTAACATCATTGCTCACCGAGGATTCGTGGGGTTATGTGGAACCACAGGACTATAAAAAGGTTAAAAACCGTATTGCCGATAAAATGATCGAAATCTATGAAAACAAAATGAATATCTCGGTAAGACCGCATATTGAAGAAATCGTGATAGCGGCGCCGCCTACCTTTGCAAGATATCTCGGCACACCGAACGGTACGCCATATGGATATGAAATGCAGCCGTGGGATACAATGATTGCACGAATTATGAGCTTGAAAAAAGAACGTTTTATTTCCGGTCTTTACTTTGTCGGAGCTCACGGAGAGCGCTCGGACGGATACAGTACAACCTATGCCTGCGGACACAGTACGGCAAACGAAATTGTAAAGGAGGTAAAAGAGAATGGCAGAATCTAATCTTAACTCCTTGAATCCCGCTCGTTTTTCAGAGCTTCTTCCGACTCGTGAAAGAATGATCGCTCAAGCCGACAGCAGCTTGCAAAGTGAGGAACCGGCAGTCAACCGTCTGGCTGACGCTCTGCATCCGAAAACACAGCATCTTATTGTATCGGAAATAATTCAACACAGTCGTGATGTAAAAAGTTATATTTGTATGCCTGACACTGAAATGGGTACAAAAAGATGTGCCTATTTTTCCGCAGGACAGTATGTATCCGTGAGTGCAGAGATTGAAGGACAAAAACATTCACGTCCTTATTCGCTCTCATCTTCACCAATGTAAGCGTCAAACATGGAGAATAAAATCGAATTTTTTTCAGCCCTGTACTTTTAAGCAAGGGCATTTCTTTTATCTGTCAGCGGATTGTCAATCAGCTGATAGTAAATGTGGATATTACGCATAACGCTGCGTTTTCTGGGATTTTCGTCAATAACTATGTATTCGATGAGATCAAGGCACATCTGCCTTGTAAGCTGTTCTGCTCCTGCATAGCTTTTCAGACGGCGGATAAATTCATCAACATCTTCCTCATTCTGTTTCTGCATATCAGAGCGTTTCAGAAGTTCCTCAAGTTCCGTCTGCAAATCGTCCTGTTCCTGCTGATACTTTTCAAGGAGGTTTGCACACACTTTCTCAGGCATCTTTCCAAGCACTCTGTCCTCAAAGATTGTCTGCATGAGCTTGTCAAGTTCATCAATACGCTTTCGGATCTCATGCTGTCTTTTCTTTTCTTCAGCAGTCTGAACAGCATACATACCCTGTTTCTGAGCAATATACTTTTCCCTTGCTTCGGCATCGTTCATGACAAAATCAATCTGTCTTTGAATATCAGCGAGAACAATTTCCTCAAGTGCGTGAGCCGTAATGGAATGGGAAGAACAGTATTCTTTTCCGAATCGGGCATATAAACCACAGGCATAGCCGACAACAGAGTTTTTGCAGCCGTTTGAACTTTGCTGTTTCATCTTTGTACCACATTTTTCACAATAGCAAAGTCCCGAAAGCGGCATTGTAACACCTTTTTTCGTGGCTTTTCCAGTACTTACAGATGCATCGACTTCACGCACCTTATCCCACAGTTCCTGCGTTATAATTGGCTCATGATTGTGTTCCACCACAACCCAGTCAGACTCATCCTTGCGGATCACTTTATGGTTCTTATAGCTGACCGTAGTTGTACGGAGCTGAGCAAGGTTGCCAATGTAAATCTGGTTACGAAGAACACGCTTTACAGCCTGCACACTCCACAGATGATGTGTGTGCTGAGGGTTAGTTCTGCCGAGTTTGCTGTACTTGTAGTCCGATGGTGAAAGAATATGCTCATTATTGAGAACATCTGCAATCTTCTTGACATTGCAGCCTGCTGCCCTCATTTCAAAAATACGTCTGACAATATCGGCAGCATAAGGGTCAATCACAGGAGTGCAGTTATCATCATCTCCCTTGATATACCCATAAGACGAGAAAGGTGTCCTGTATTTACCCGACTTTGCGTTTATTTCCAATACCGACCTGATTTTCTTTGAAGTGTTGGCAGCGTGCCATTCGTTAAACACGTTCATAATCGGCATCATATCCATTGCTGCACTATCGGATTTAAGTGTATCAATATTATCGGTCAGAGCAATGAAACGTATATTGTACATAGGAAATATATAATCTGTATATTGTCCCACCTGAATGTAGTTTCTTCCGAAACGAGAAAGGTCTTTGCAGATAATCAGATTTATCTTACCGCTTTTGGCATGTGGCGGCTTTGCTTGTTACGTAGAAAACTATTACACCGCATATAGAACCATAAAAACAGCCATAGTTTCCAAAGAAACCATGGCTGTAATGAAGAATGATGGCGTCCTCAACTGGAGTCGAACCAGCGGCCTACTGCTTAGGAGGCAGTCGCTCTATCCAACTGAGCTATGAGGACAATAAAGAAAGGCACAAACATCAAATTTGTACCCCGCTTTTTGGTGCCGCTGACCGGACTTGAACCGGTACGGATGTTACTCCGAGGGATTTTCGTACTACTCTATGTTACCATAGCCATACATACTTGTATGTTGTAGTCTGGACTTAGTCTTTACCATATCCTTTCGGACTTAGGTAGTCGGTGTAAAGTCTCTACACTCACCCTTGCAGGTTAGCACGGCGTTCTGTTTGTGCCTTCGCCGTTTTAGCCGACTTCTACTCTGTAAATTTCTCTACAGGCACTCTCTGCGGGTAACCCACAGATGCACATTTAAGTGCATACAAACATCAAAGTCCCTTGTGTCTGCCTATTCCACCACAGCGGCTTGCAACTTTAATATTATACCATATAACCATAAATTTGTCAAGTAATAATTCAAAACTGCCAATAAATTTATGTAGGATTACAATAGATGTGAGACAATTTACAAAAAAAGGTAGCGGAACAGCATAGACCTGTGTTACAGTTAAGT
>CALXBL010000059.1 GCA_944386525.1 uncultured Ruminococcus sp.
AAACATTCTCCTCGACAGCGCACTTGAAAAGAACAATCTTGATCCAAGGGATAAACGCCTTTGCTCAGCGTTATATTATGGCGTTTTGGAAAGACGTATCACTCTTGATTACGTTGTAAGCCGCTACAGCAAAAAGCCGCCGAAGAAGCTGGATAATGCAGTGCTTCAAATACTTCGCACAGGACTTTATCAGCTGCTCTACATGGAGCAGATACCTGATATGGCGGCAGTAAACGAAAGTGTGAAGCTTACTAAAAAATGCAGAAAAACAAGCGCATCAGGCTTTGTAAATGCTGTTCTCAGAAGTTTTCTGAGAGACGGCAAGAAAATAGAGTATCCTGAAAATTCTTATGAAAGGGCATCGGTGGAATATTCCGTTCCGGTGTGGCTTGTCAAGAGAATATATGAAAAATACGGCGAAGCAGAGGGAGCAGCATTTTTTCATAATGCACTTCTTCCGACGCCGCTTATTATAAGAAGAAATACATTGAAAGCTTCAGAAGAGAATATTATGAAGGCTTTCGCTGATGCAGGAATAGAGAAACATCCGTTTGTACCGGACGCTTATATACTCAAAAATGGCGGAAATATCAGAGGTTATGATGCTTTTGAAAAGGGAATGTTCCACGTTCAGGATACAGCCTCTCAGCTGTGTGCAATGGCTGTTGGTGCAAAGCCGGGTGAGACTGTTATAGATATGTGTGCTGCTCCCGGCGGAAAAACTTTTACCATGGCAGAGTATATGGAAAATACCGGCAGGATATATTCCTTAGACCTCATAGAGCAGAGAACAGGTCTTATATCAAAAGGTGCTGAGCGGCTTGGAATAAAAAATGTAACCGTTCAGGTTGGAGATGGGTCTGTGTATAATGAGGAACTGCCTATGGCGGACAGAGTGCTTTGTGATGTTCCCTGTTCGGGTATAGGCGTTATAAGGCGCAAACCCGAGATTCGGTATAAAGACGAAGAGGAGCTTGCCGGACTTCCTCAGATACAATCTGCCATTCTGGAAAACGGAGCAAGATATGTAAAACCAGGCGGAATACTTGTATATTCTACCTGTACAGTTCTCAGGGAGGAAAATGAAAAGGTAGTTGAAAGTTTCATAGAGAAACACCCTGAGTTTGAACCAGTTCCCGTCCTGCCGGAGCTTCATGAGAAACTCAGAGACTCTATGATAACACTAATGCCGTCTTTTGCAGGAAGTGATGGTTTCTTTATCGCGAAGCTGAGACGCAAGGGCTGATGGAGGATATATGGAAAAGACCGACATTTTATCATTGACCTATGATGAGCTTTCAAAGGAGATTGCTCTCATGGGTGAGCCTCAATTCCATGCGAAACAGATATTTTCATGGCTTCATGAGAAAAAAGTGACTGATTTTGAGCAGATGACTACGTTATCATTACAATTGCGGGCAAGACTTCAGGAAAAATTTTGTATAAACAGACTAAAAATTGCAAAAAGACTTGCATCAACCATAGATGATACAGTAAAATATCTATATCAGCTTTCCGATGGAAATTACGTGGAAACTGTATGGATGGAATATCACCATGGTATCAGTATGTGTTTGTCGACTCAGGTGGGATGCCGCATGGGCTGCAAATTCTGTGCGTCAACAATTGCAGGATTTGTGAGAAATCTCACTGCCGGCGAAATACTACTCCAGATATATGAAGCAGAACGTGATATGGGCAGAAAGATAGATAGTATCGTACTTATGGGTATAGGAGAGCCGCTTGACAACTATGATAATGTGATATCATTCATGAAGATACTCTCAGACCCTAAGGGACGAGGCATGAGCCTAAGACACGTAACGCTTTCAACCTGCGGAATAGTCCCTCAGATATATTCCCTTGCAAATGATGTTTCGGGTGTTACGCTTTCGCTTTCGCTCCATAGTCCTACAGATGCAGGACGAAGTGAGATAATGCCGATAAACAGGAAGTATAACATATCCGAGGTGCTTAAGGCCTGTAGGAGCTATATTAAAACTACAGGCAGACGAGTTACATTTGAATACGCAGTAATAGAAAATATAAATAGTGCCGAGCAGGACGCAAAAGCACTGGCGGAGCTTTTAAGGGGTATGCAGTGCCATGTAAATCTGATACCAGTAAATCCAGTAGCAGAGAGAAACTATAGAGGAAAAAGGAAAACCGCTGAACAGTTCCAGCGGATATTGACAAGGCTTGGCATAAACGCAACTGTAAGAAGAACACTTGGCAGCGATATACAGGCTGCCTGCGGACAGCTGCGAAGAAATGCCCATGAAGAAGAGTCACGGAGGTGAATTTTATGCAGTGTGCAGCGGTTACACATATAGGGTGTGTTCGTGATGAGAATCAGGACAGAGTAAAAATATCACGTTATGGCGAATGCCTGCTGGCAGCAGTATTTGACGGAATGGGCGGTGAACGCTCAGGACAGGAGGCTAGCAAACTCGCAGAAGATGAGTTTATGACTCATTTCAACAAGGCATATCGTCTTGGGATGGATTCCCATGCTCTCAGGAATTTGCTGATCTCGTCTGTATCAGCGGCAAATAGTGTTATATATACTACAGCAAGAATGAATTATAAGAATTTTGGAATGGGTACCACCTGTGTGGCTGCGTTTATTGATGAGACAGGTATATCAGTTGTAAATGTAGGCGACAGCCGTGCCTACTATATGGCTGACGGTAATATCAGACAGATAACAAATGATCATACGGTTGTAAATATGCTTCTGGAACGTGGAGGAATGAACCCTAAAGAACTTGCTACCCATCCGCAGCGTCATATGCTTACAAAGGCTGTTGGAACAGAAAAAACAGTGCGTCCGGACTACTTCAGGCTCGAGCGCAAGGATGAGGAGTTCAGGCTTCTGCTTTGCTCGGATGGACTTTCAGGCTATTGTGGTAATGCAGAGCTGCAATATGTTCTCGGTCAGGAGATTACAGCCCATGAATGTGCAGATCAGCTAATTGAAATGGCACTTCAAAAGGGTGGTCGTGATAATGTGTCGGTTGCGGTTATTATGCAGCCGTAATATACAGGAGGTTATATATGGACAAGTTTATCGGCAGCCGTCTGGACGGCAGATACGAGATAACTGAACTTATCGGTGAGGGCGGCATGGCAGAGGTTTATAAGGCGCATGATGTCCTTGATAATAAGGAAGTTGCTGTAAAAATACTGCGCAAGCAGTTTGCGAGCAATGAGGAGTTTCAGCGAAGATTCAGAAATGAATCCAAGGCTATTGCAGTTCTTTCGCATCCTAATATCGTAAAAGTATACGATATGTGTTTTTCTGAAAAGATGCAATATATTGTCATGGAGTATATTGACGGTATCACTCTGAAGGATTATATCGACAGTGAGCGTGTGCTCAACTGGAAGGATGCAGTCCACTTTATAATCCAGATACTCCGTGCTCTCCAGACAGCTCATAACCGCGGTATAGTGCATCGTGATATAAAACCGCAAAACATTATGCTGCTTACCGACGGAACAATAAAGGTCATGGATTTTGGTATTGCAAAGTTTGCAAGAGAGGAAAGCATGACTGCTACCGATCAGGCTATCGGAACTGTTCACTATATCAGTCCTGAGCAGGCGAGAGGTGATGTTACTGACGAAAAGAGCGATATATATTCAGTAGGCGTAATGTTCTATGAAATGCTCACTGGTCAGAAGCCGTTCGATGCTGATACTCCTGTTTCGATTGCTGTTATGCATATGCAGAATGTGGCTCAGCGTCCCCGTGATATAAATCCGAACATTCCCTCCGGACTTGAAGAGATTATCATGCACGCTATGGAGAAAGACGCAGAAGTCCGCTACCAGACAGCGACTGATATGATACATGATATTGAAGCCTTTAAAAATAATAATCAGATAGTTTTCGGATACTACAGAGTGCCTGCTCAGCAGCAGAGACAGTATACGGTAGCGCCTAAGCGTGAGACAGCGACTCCTGTTCCAAGAGGTCAGCAGCAGGAGTCATCCGAAACTTATGATGAAGATTATGACGAGTACGATGATTATGATGATTATGAGGACGAGCAGCCCAGACAGAAGTCCATGCTTGTTCCTATTCTTACATCGGTAACTATCGTAGTTGTAGTTATATGCGCAGTTATTGTAGTTGCTATCATAGCAGGCGCATGGCGTCCGGGAAGCGAAAAAATGACTACTATTCCTGATCTTGTAGGTATGCAGTATGAGGATGCTGTTGAGATATACGAGGACAGTCTTGTACTCAACGTTGAAAAGGAGTCATATAGTGAAGAATATGCTGCCGGTGTTATCTATGACCAGAGTCTCGCAGCAGGTCAGGAAATAGAACAGGATGCAGACGGTAAGGTGCGTGTTGCAATCGCAGTAAGCCTTGGAACGCAGAAATATACAGTTCCCGATGTTGCCAACATGGATGAAAGTGCTGCTAAGGCGGCTCTTGAGGAGCTTGGATTTACTGTCCGCAAGGTTTCAGAGGAGAGCACTATGGAGGCAGGCTTTGAAAAGGGCAAGGCTATGCGTACCGAGCCCGAGGCTGGAACAGAGGTTGAAGCCGGTAAGACGATCGTGCTATATGTAAGTGCAGGTATTGCGGTAGATGAAGTAAAGGTGCCTGAGCTTGTGGGCAAGACTATGGAAGAAGTCGAGATTGATGTAGCGCATCTCAACCTTGTTCTTGTACCTGAGGAGGTTGAATCTGAGGAGCCGGAAGGTACTATTGTTGAGCAGAGCATTGAGCCTGGAGAAATAGTAATATCCGGAACTGAGATAACAGTAAAAGTAAGCTCAGGTGTTGCTCCCGAGGGAGAGGTTGCATTTGGTCTGTATCTGCCGTCGTTTGCTACTGGCAGATATACTATAGATTTCTCTGTGGGCAACGAGATAGTTGAATCACAGTCGTTTGTAGCTGAGAATACCAGCGGCATGCTTGTATCATATATTCCAGGCAGAGGAACTGAGCGTGTAGTAGTAACTATCACGGGTTCAACAGGACTTACAGCTACGATGGGCACCTATAGTTTCAACTTTACAAGCGGAACATTCACTGCTATTTCAGAGTCTATCGATCCAGCATTCCAGGCGGTAACAGTTTCGCCTACAACAGAACCGCCCACGCCGGCTACAACTATTGTTACAGTAACAACAATTGTAGATCAAGTGGAAACCCCTGAATCATAATAAGAGGTATAAAAATGAACCAGGCTGATACAAAGAAAGTGCAGCATGGCAGGATATTATCATGCATCGGAGGACTCTATACAGTAGAGTCCTCTGATGGCATATCTGTCTGCAAAGCACGAGGAGTATTCAGAAAACAGGGAATAACGCCTTACGCTGGAGATATGGTTTCCTTTTCAGACGGCGTTATTGAGGAGATACTCCCCAGAAAGAACAGTATAATCCGACCGCCTCTTGCAAATCTTGACCAGATAATATTTGTAGTTTCAATGAGCAAGCCGGTACCCAATTACCAGCTGTTGGATAAATTTCTTGCAGTTGCAAGATTCAAGGATATTAAGCCTGTAATGGTGCTGACTAAGCTCGATCTTGCCTCTGATGAGCAGATAAGGCGAGTATATTCAGGCGCAGATATCCCTATAATATCTGTTGACTATGAGAAACCGGATACAATTGAGCAGGTAGCATTGCTGCTGAAAGGAAAAATTAGCGCATTTACAGGCAATACGGGAGTGGGCAAGTCTACGCTTCTCAATCATATCGCACCGGAGCTTCAGATTTCTGTTGGCGAAGTAAGCGAAAAGCTGGGACGAGGCAGACATACTACACGAACGGCTGTGCTCTATCCGCTGCTTGGAGGATATATTGCAGATACTCCCGGATTTTCAACCTTTGAAACGGAACAGTATGCCGCTATAAAGAAGGAGGAATTGGCAGCGTGCTTTCCCGAGTTTGAGCCTTATGTCGGCGAGTGTCTGTTTTCCGACTGCGCCCACATATGCGAAAAAGGCTGTTCTGTTTTAAAAGCTCTTGATGATGGGATGATTGAAAAGAGTCGGCATGAATCATACAAGGTGATGTATGAGGAGGCAAAACAGCGGAAGGAATGGGAAAAATGACCGAAAACTGCATCATTCTGGCTGGCGGTGAGATAGGTGATGAGCTTCAGGGTATACCCGAAAACGCATATCTTATATGTGCTGACAGAGGCTGCCTTGCAGCAGAAAGGCTTGGAGCTGAACCTGATATGGTGATAGGAGATTTTGATTCCCTTGGATATATTCCTAAGTGTACCAATCTGAAGGTATACCCATCGGACAAGGACGACACTGATACAATGCTTGCTGTAAAGTATGCACTTAGTATGGGTGCAGGATATATCCGCATATATGGAGCGCTTGGCGGACGTATGGATCACACCATAGCAAATATTCAGACTCTTTCATATATAGCTGACAGCGGAGCAGAGGGAATACTTATAGGCAAGGATAATATTCTTTATATGCAGTCTGCGGGGAAATCAAAAAAATACAGACAGCGTGCTGGCTGGTATTTTTCAGTGTTTGCATATCAGGAAAAATGCACAGGCATAGATCTCACGGGAACTGAATATACTCTTAAAAATGCAGTTCTTGAAAGCAGTTTTCCGCTTGGGGTAAGTAACCGGATTACGGACGAATATGCTGAGCTTTCAGTTGAGTGCGGCAAGCTTCTTGTAATTGAATCAAGAGATATCTGAACAATTTTCTATATGGCTGAATAGTATGATATGAAGGCACAGGCTTACGACTACAGCTGTGAGATAACAGCTTGGGAGGTACACATATGAAAATTGTGGTTGTAAAGAGTCCGAAGCTTATTGCAGGTCTACTGCGGATGATATTCAGAATAAAGCGTGAACCGTCTGAGGAATTATAAATATGAACATAAAAGAGGACTGTCGTGAATGCGGCGGTCCTCTTTTGCATAGAATGGAGCAGGAGGTGACGGCTTTGGATGATATGATCATACAGCAGGAACAGGAACTGCATACTGATAATGCTGCCGGAAGTCACGATGTCCCGGTTATCACATTAAGTGATGATAATAAGAAAAAAAAGAATAGTGATGATGTGATGTTGACTCAGGCAATAATATGTATATTGCTGGCACTGGCAGTTTTTTGTATAGGGTTTATAAACAGCTGCTTTCAGCAGGAGCTTTTGTCGCTCTACAGAGAACATATGTATGCAGAGCCTGAGCCGTTTATTGAGACGTTTATACAGTCGGTTGAAAACTGGTTCAGAAAATGATACTGCTCAGAATATTTGGTATGCCTGTATACATAGAATTTAGTTTTATTGCAGTGTGGGCTCTCGTTCTCAGTGTTGGCGGAGAAAGCGGGGTAATATATTCTATTTACGGCATAGTTATACATGAGGCGGCACATATACTTATGATGAAGCTGTTGAGGATAGGCATACGTGAAGTGATTGTCTGCGGCTGCGGAATAAGGATACATCCTGACTTAAAACTCAGAAGCTACGGTATGGAGGCTGCTGTTTTGGCAGCAGGTCCGGCGGCTAATTTAATCATGTGGATTATCCTGAATGCTATGGATTTTCATGATGCTGCTTCGGCGCAGCTTGTGCTTGGAGGATTCAATCTTCTGCCATGCACAAAGCTTGACGGCGGAGCTTTAGTTTTCAGTTTGCTTTCAATGACAAGACTTAGCGAGGATAGGATAGGTCTGTTACTGAAAGGTATCGCATTAACTGCAACTGCAATTCTTGCAGTGGCAGGTTTCTGGCTGGATATCAGGAATTTCACATATTATGTACTGCTTGTATATCTTTTCTTTTCAGAAATTTTCGGATAGCTGTTGATTATTTTCCGGATATGGAGTATAATAAAAGGTATCAAAAACAGAAGGGATTGAGTGGTATAACAGTACTTTCAAAAATTGAACCGCTGCTGCTGAATGTCCAGAAACCCTCACAGTACATTGGCGGAGAAGTGGGAAGCATTATTAAAGACAAGGAAAAGATCGACGTACGTTTTGCGTTTTGTTTTCCTGATACATATGAGATAGGTATGTCTCATCTGGGAATGAAGATACTCTACGGGCTTACGAATCAGCGTGAGAACTTCTGGTGTGAGAGAGTGTTTGCGCCGGATACCGACTTTGAAAAGCTTATGAGAGAGCATGATATCCCTCTTTACGCTCTGGAAAGCCTTGAGCCTGTAAGTGATTTTGATATGATAGGCTTTACATTGCAGTATGAGCTTTCATATACGAATATTCTTAATATGCTTGACCTTGCCGGCATTCCCATATATGCAAGAGACAGAGGCGACTCCATGGCTCAGATGGTCTGTGCCGGAGGCCCGTGTGTGTGCAATCCGGAGCCTGTGGCAGACTTTTTCGACTTCTTCATATTAGGAGAAGGCGAGGAGGTAAACCTTGAGGTTATGGATCTTTACGCTGAAATGAAGAAAAAAGGCTGCACAAGGCAGGAGTTTCTAAGGGAAGCTGCAAAGATAGAGGGGATATATGTTCCGTCACTTTATGATGTGACTTATAAGGAAAGCGGCGTTATTGAAAGCGTCCGCCCAAAGTACGACGCACCGGCAACCGTAAGAAAGCGCATTATAAGTGACTTAGACAAGGTGTATTATCCCCAGACGTTTGTAGTTCCGTTTACAGAGACAGTCCATGACAGGAGCGTTGTAGAGGTTCTCCGTGGCTGTATAAGAGGATGCAGATTTTGTCAGGCTGGATTTATATATCGTCCGTTCCGTGAAAAGCAGCCGGATACTATATGCAGACAGGCACAGGATCTGTGTCTAAGCACCGGGTATGAGGAATTGTCACTGTCATCACTCAGTACAAGTGATCACAGCGGCATTGACGAAATGCTCACAAAGCTCCTTGATATTACCGAGAAGAAACGCATAAGTATGTCTTTGCCATCACTCAGAGTGGACAACTTTTCTGATGCGCTTATGGAAAAGATAAAGCGTATACGCAAAAGCGGACTTACATTTGCTCCTGAGGCTGGTACACAGAGACTTCGTGATGTCATAAATAAGAATGTTACCGATGAGGAGATAATGAACGCAGCTGAAATAGCATTTTCCGGTGGATATTTTAACGTTAAGTTATATTTTATGATGGGACTTCCCACCGAGACCGATGAGGATATTGCAGGCATAGCAGATATTGCCGACCGTATTGTGGATATATTCTTCCAGAATCCCAATCGTCCAAGAGGAAAGATGGTTCAGGTTTCGGTGAGTGTTGCAACATTTGTGCCAAAGCCATTTACCCCCTTTGAGTTTGAGCCGCAGGCAACTGAGGAGGAGATACGCCGTAAGCAGGAACATCTTGTAAGCTCCATCAACCCGAGAAATGCAAAGCGTGTAAAGGTAAGCTGGCATGAGTTCCGCATAAGTCAGCTTGAGGGTGTCCTTGCAAGGGGAGACAGACGTCTTAGCGACGTTATATATGCAGCATGGAAAAACGGCAGTCGATTCGACAGCTGGAGCGACCGCTTCAACTGGGACTGCTGGGAAAAGGCATTTGAACAGTGCAGAGTGTCTCCCGAGTTCTATGCGAGCCGCAGAAGAGAATATGACGAGGTGATGCCATGGGATCATTTGAATTACATGGTAGACAAGTCGTTCTTAATACGTGAGCACAAAAAGGCTATGGCGGCAGAGACTACACCTCACTGCCGTGCGAATTGCAGCGGCTGCGGAGTAAATCGTGAAGTTGGGAGGGCTTGCTTTTGAAAACAACATACAGAATGAAGTTCTCCAAAACAGGCAGGGCTAAGTATATATCTCATCTTGATCTTATGCGCTGTTTCCAGAGATGTATAAGACGTGCAGAGCAGCCAATAGCATATTCAGAGGGATTCCATCCACATATGCTCATAGTCTTTGCAGCAGCGCTTTCCCTCGGATTCGAGAGTGAAAGCGAAATTATTGAGATGCAGCTTACAGAGGAACTGCCTTATGATGAGGTAAGGGACAGGATGAACGATATCCTGCCCGAGGGAATAGAGATAATAAGCTGCTATGCGCCTCAGCATAAAATGGGTCAGATGGGCTATGCAGAATATCGTGTATATCTGCCGTGCAGCGACAGCGAAAAGCTTTTAGCTCAGTGGGATGATTTTATGTCAATGGAGCATATTATGGTGGAAAAAAAGACCAAAAGAGGCTTCAAGAAAATAGATTTGAAAGAACAGACAGAGGTTCTTGAAACAAGGTCTGTTGAAGGTGGACTTGAGCTTTATCTCAGGCTTCCGGCGGGAAGTACGGTGAATGTGAACCCTTCACTTTTAATAGAAACTTTTGAAAAAAGAGACGGAGTTTCGTTCGGATTTCCTCAATATTGCCGTGTGAAACTTCTTTCTGCGGAAAAATCTGAATTTTTTTAAAAAACACTTGCATTTTTTTTCAGGATGTGGTATGATAATAAAGCATTTG
>CALXBL010000060.1 GCA_944386525.1 uncultured Ruminococcus sp.
AAAAAATCAGCCTCCTGTGTTATTTCTATTTTACCACAGTTTGCTGACTTTTTACAGACTTTTTTTCAGAGGCTCATGAAACTTAATTACTTAATTTCTAATCTCTTTGTTGTGGTATCAGGAGCTTTTTTCTTTGGCATATCAAGAATGAGTATTCCATTTTTATATTCCGCACTGATCATATTCGCATCAACAGCACTTATGTCAAAAGTTCTCTGATAGGTATTAAAAGAACGTTCACGGCGAATATACTTTCCATTGTTATCTTTTTCCTCGTTGTTTGTGCTGTGTTCAGCAGTAATTACCAGATTATCACCCTTTAAATCAAGTTTGATATCTTCTTTCTCAAAACCCGGAAGCTCAGCCTCCAAAATATATTTGTCACCTTCATCTCTTATATCAGTCTTGCAGCTTGGAAAAGTTGAGGTTCCAAAAAAATTGTCCTCAAAATCATGGAAAGCATTAAACAAGTCATATGTTTTCTTTTCAAAAGGTGTTATACCATACATAATAATTCCTCCTTAAGTTCCTACTTATTACATTAATTCTTGCACTTCTTGATTTGCCTTTCCATTGGTATCTCCTCCTTTTCTTTACTGATTATATATTAACGCTTTTATAAGTTTATATTGTGATGGATTAGTGTTTGTTTTTAGAAAATTAGCACTCTTTGACGAAGAGTGCTAATTATGTGTTATATCAAGAGCAGCTTTTAAATTTATACCTTGTTCTTGTCGGTCTCACGAATCTCCACACGACGTATCTTACCACTGATAGTCTTTGGAAGTTCTTCTACAAATTCAACCACTCTCGGATATTTATAAGGAGCAGTATGTGTTTTCACATAATCCTGTACTTCTTTCTTCAAGGCATCTGATGGCTGGGTGCCCTTTGTAAGTACAATAGTAGCCTTTACTACCTGTCCTCTCACTGGATCAGGTACGCCAGTTATTGCACATTCCAAAACATAAGGCAATTCCATAATAACGCTCTCAATCTCAAACGGTCCAATACGATAACCCGATGACTTGATAACATCATCAATACGTCCTACGTACCAAAGATATCCATCCTCATCCATTGTAGCCTGATCTCCCGTATGATAGTAATCATCATACCATACAGAAGCCGTTTTCGCTTCATTGTTATAATAACCCTTGAACAAACCGCATGGTTTCTTTCCGCCTGGTGTATGGATACATATCTCACCTGTCTCGCCAGCCTTGCACACGTTGCCATCAGTATCCAAGACTGATATATCATATAGCGGACTCGGCTTGCCCATTGAACCGATCTTCGGCGATGTGCCAACCAGATTTGATATGCACATTGTAGTCTCAGTCTGTCCAAATCCCTCCATGATAGTAAGACCTGTTGCCTTTCTGAACTGCTGGAACACCTCAGGATTCAGTGCCTCTCCTGCTGTTGTAGCATACTCGATAGATGACAAATCATATTTAGAAAGATCTTCCTTGATAAAGAATCTGTACATTGTAGGGGGTGCGCAGAATGTTGTTATTCCATATTTCTTGAACATAGGCAAAATATCATCCGGATGAAATCTGTCAAAATCATATGTAAATATAGGTGCCTCACACAGCCACTGACCATAAAGTTTACCCCATAGCGCCTTGCCCCAGCCTGTATCTGAAATAGTAAAGTGCAAACCATTAGGATTAACATTGTGCCAATATTTAGCAGTTGGATAGTGTCCCAGAGGATATGTGTGCGAATGCTCTACAATGCTCGGATATCCTGTTGTACCAGATGTAAACATCATAAGCAGTGTATCATTGCCGCAAGGTGTATCCTCGGTGCGATCATATATATCTGAACAGAGCATCATTTCACTGTTGTAGCTGTGCCAGCTTGGACGCTTGCCGCCTACAATAATTTTTATCATATCTGGATATGCCTCTGCTGCTTTTTCAGCATGATTTGCCACATCTCCATCAGCCGTACAAATAATAGCCTTTACTCCTGCTGCCTTGTATCTGTATTCAAAATCATGGTCTACAAGCTGATTAGTTGCAGGAATAGCAATTGCTCCCATCTTATGAAGCGCAAGCATCGTGAACCAGAACTGATAATGACGTTTCAATACGACCATTACCTTGTCACCCTTATGAATTCCTATGGATTCAAGATAGTTTGCTGTCATGTTGGAATACTTCTTCATGTCAGCAAACGTGAATCTATGCTCTTTCTTCTCGCCGGAAACCCACAGCATCGCAGTCTTGTCCGGGCACTTCTCGGCTATCTTGTCTACACAGTCATATGCAAAATTGAACGTTTCCTCATTCTTAAAGGCAATCTTTGTGAGCACGCCGTTTTCATCAGTCTCACAGTCGATAAAATCATCGGCAACTGTAGCGACGGTATTCTGTGGATGATAGTCCACCCGAACAAGTTCAGCCGGCTCATCTGCTACTGCTGCATCTGGACGAAGGACAATTGCGTAAAGTTCACAATCCTTACCATCCATGGCACGAAGTGCATGAGGCTCTCCGCTGTTATAATAAATTGTATCGCCTGCGTTCAGAATCTCAACTCTGTCGCGAATCTGAATCATAACTCTGCCCTTGATCACAATATCGATCTCCTGTCCCTCGTGGGTTGAAAAAGACATCTCTGTCTCACCAGTATACGGAATCTTTACCCAAAAAGGCTCTGCGATCTTGTGACGGAATTCAGGAGCAAGATGGTGATACATAAAACCACTTCTTCTCGCAATAGGCAAACCCTCACCCTTTCTTGTAACAGTATAGAGTGAAAGCAGAGGACTGCTGCCCTCCAGAAGATCTTTTATCTCAACTCCGAAAATATCGGCACACTTGTATATGAACGTAAAACCAAAATCTGTTTCGCCACGTTCCAGAATGCGATACTGTTCTTCTGTAATTTCAGTTTTTTCCGCCATCTCCGCCTCAGTATAACCTGCAATAGTACGCAGCTCTCTTATTCTTGCTGCAACGTCTTTCAGCTGTGTTTCCATAGTGATCCTTCTTTCCCGCCGTAGCGTAATTAAAAGTAAGTCGGGCTGAAGATTTGCTTGAAGACAATAAAAAAGTCCCAAGCAAAGCCTTCACCCATGTGAAGTTTTACTTGAGACGAATATTTCTATCCGCGGTACCACTCAAATTGCGCATATATTGCACCACTTAGCGAGCTCTATCAAGCCCTGTGCTGTCACGTAGCACCTACGGGAACGTCTACTTTGCATTTTTTGCAGTTCGGATTCCAGCTCAGAAGTGATAGGTCAATCGCTTAACTCAGTACCGACTCACACCAACCGCCGGCTCTCTGAAACTGTTATAAACAGACCGTCTTCGTCATTGCTTTTATACCACTTATTAAGTTTATAAGTCATTTTAACACATAAAATCAATCTTGTCAAGTACTTTTCCAAAAAAACATATAAAAATACTGTCCGGAATATTTAATCCGGACAGCATTTATTAGCCTGCTGTTATCTCCGCAGATTCTTCACCAACAGTGAGATTATAAGTCTCACCCGACTCAAGTTCTGGGCAACTGATAATTATTATCTGAAATTGCAGCTCAGGCTCAGTTTCAATGATAACATTACCATCTGAATCGCTGACAGTCACTTTTGTACCAGCAGCCTGTTCACCTACACTCACGGCGATTACTCCCTGCTCAGATGAACTGAAAGTCTGTGCCATCATATATGCACCGCTGCCTATAAATGTTCCGCCTGTTATAACACCTGTTGTATCATAGTCAAGAACAGCAGTATCTCCGTTTGTAGGTCCACACAGAGTTGTGTCACCTCCTGATATCTCCAGCGTTCCATTGGAATCTATACCGTCTCCTGAGGCGTTTATATCGAGTTTTCCGCCTGATATAACAACACTGCCTCCAGATGCAGTTCCGCTGCCCATCATGCCGCCATGTCCTCCAAACATATCATTTCCTCCGCCTATTCCCTCAAAGCTGCTGGAATCAGTACCTCCTGCTGCATTTAAACCATCATCAGACGCTGTAAGATCAATGTCACCTCCGGCTATTACTATATCAAGAGCTTCAAGGCCCTCATAGCTATCTGTTATATTTATATTGCCGTCGTTTATTGTAAGTGTCTCGTTAGCGTGTATGCCATCATCACCGCTTGTAAGAGTGATATCTCCACCATTTACTGTTACTGATCCATCCGAATGAATTGTATCGTCAGCTGAATCCACTGTTATAGACGCTCCATTTATGAGAATGCTTCCCGCTGCTTTTATGCCTTTTGTGCTAACAGTTGTATTCTCAGTTTCTTCTTCGGCTGTTGATGTTGTTTCAGATGTGAGCATAGCTTCTCCATTGCCTCTGCCGTAGTTCATCATTCCTCCTTGTCCTCCACCCATCATTCCACCTGGTCCACCGCCCATGCCGCCAAAATTATCTGTCGAATTTTCTTCAGCATTTACACTGCCTCCACCGGATACTATGTTGAAAGTGCCGTTTTCTATCTGCATATAGGAACTTGCACTCATGCCGTCACCATCAGCATCAATGGTATAACTGCCGCTAAGTGCATATACAAAACCAAGAGTCGCATCCTCAGAATGCTCAGCATGAATACCATCATTGCCTGAATCAATATTTATTTCCGCATTTGCAAGACGCACACTGTTATTTGCATTCACACCATGCGAAAGACAGGATATACTATAAATTCCGCTTGTTATTGCTATATCATCCTTGCCTACTATACCATGACCTGCCGGGGAGGATATTTCAAGACTGCCCGAGCCATTGAGAGTTATATCCTGCTTAGAGAATATCACACCATCAATATCATTTTCATCTATCGCCTCAAAAACACCTCCATTACTCAGAATGTTCTCCGTTCCGTCAGCAAGCGTAATAAACGCCTTATTTGCTGCCTTCACATAAATCGGCGCTGACGTGCTGCTTGTTATATTTGCTCCGTTAAGAACTATCTGCGGCTTGTCTGTATCCTCAGCGTCAACTATTATCATTCCATCATCAAGAGAACCTGTAATTATATATGTTCCCTCGTCTTTTATAGTTACTGTGCTTCCGGATATAACAACTGAATCAGAATCACTTACCGCAGTATTTCCGCTCAGGGTTATATTATAGGTAGCCTCCTCCTGATATCCTACCTCATAGTCCCTGTTTGTGAACATATCAGACGATTCAACTTCCGACACATCAGAGATCTGCTCGCTTGCAGATTCATCTGCAGTCGTTTCAGATGTCACGCCTTCATCAGATCCTGAAATGGTTTCAGTCTCATCTGTATTTTTACTGTTTTCCAACTCCAAAGTGTCCCCGTCTCGGCAGGCTGTCGTAGTCAACAGCATTGAAATTATAATTGGGAATATAAGTCTTTTCATCATAATCACCTTTTTCTAATAATAAAACAGTTTGTCTTTATTCAGTGTAAATTATATTCGCCCAAACTTAACTGAACATTAAAAACATGAGACTTTCACCTGCTATACAAATTCTTTTCAAGTTTTTAACTTCATTAAATGTAAAAATGATATAATTCGTGCTATAATATATTATATATGCCTAATATATACCTAATTCTGCAACAGGAGGAAAACCTTATGCGAATTTTACTTGCTGAAGATGAAAAAGCTCTGGCAAGAGCTCTTGTAAAAATCTTTGAAAAAAACAACTACTCTGCTGATGCAGTACATAACGGGACGGACGCTCTCGCCTATCTGGAGGCAGGAAACTACGATGCCGCTGTACTTGACATTATGATGCCCGGTATGGATGGTATAACTGTTCTGAAAAAGATAAGAGCTCAGGGCAATATGATACCTGTACTGCTGCTTACCGCAAAATCTGAAACAGCTGATAAAATACTTGGTCTCGACAGCGGTGCAAACGATTACATTACAAAACCCTTTGACTCCAGAGAACTTCTCGCCAGAATACGTGCTATCACAAGAAGCCATTCTTCATACGACTCAACCCTCACTATGGGGAACATTACCCTCGACAGAGCCAGTTTTGAACTCTCATCTCCCAACGGCACTATAAAACTTGCCAACAAGGAATACCAGATGATGGAAATGTTCCTCGCAAATCCGCATCACCTCATCTCGGCTGAAAAATTCATGGAGAAAATTTGGGGATTTGATACCGAAGCCGAAATCAATGTTGTATGGATATATATATCCTATCTAAGAAAAAAGCTAACATCTTTAGGGGCAGATATTCAGATAAAAACCTCACGCAATGCAGGATATTCTCTGGAGGAAAGCAATGATAAGAAGGCTTAAACTCAAATTTATCATTCTTTCTATGACTACACTGCTGGTGATGCTGACTGCAATCGTTGCCAGCATGAATATCATAAGCTATAATTCAATAGCTGCTGAAGCTGATCAGATAGTTTCAGTTTTGTCCGAAAACAAAGGTAAATTCCCAGAGCCACACAAAAAAGAGCAATCGACTATGCTTGAACATATGTCTCCTGAAATTCCCTATGAGTCACGTTATTTCTGGGTTTTAATGGACACCTCTGGCAATATCGTCCAGGCTGAGACAAGCAAAATAACTTCAGTCAGTACTGCTGATGCCATAGATTTTGCAAAAGAAATAAATAACAATGATAAAAAATCAGGGTTTATCAGTTTCTATCGTTATAATGTTTCTCAGGAAAATAATAATATGCGCATTACATTCCTCGATTGCAGACGCGATCTTGATAGTTTCAATAGCTTCAGATCTGCAAGCATTGCCATGGCTGCTGCTGGGTATGTTATTGTTTTCTTTGTTATTATATTCTTCTCCGGTAGAATAGTCCGACCTGTAGCGGAAATCTACAGCAAACAAAAGCGATTTATCACTGATGCCGGACATGAGATAAAGACGCCTCTTGCCATAATAAACGCAAATGCTGACATTCTTGAAATGGAATACGGTGAAAATGAATCCATTTCCGATATAAAAGACCAGATAAAGAAGCTCTCCGATCTTACAAATGAACTAATATGCCTTGCTCGTATGGAAGAATCAGGAAACAGTATAATTATGTCTGATATAAACATATCAAATATTGCCAAAGAGACAATACACGAGTTTAAAGCTCCTGCTCAAATGAAAAATATTGAATTCTTCTGCAATATTCAGCCGGAACTTACCATGAAAGGCGAAAAAAAAGCGATCTCTCAGCTTTTCTCTGTACTAATAGATAACTCAATAAAGTACGCTCCCGAAAATAGTATTATATCTGTTGACCTCCGAAAGGAAAACAAAGTCCTCAGTCTTCACATCTTAAACATATCAAAAACTCCGATCAACAGCAATGAGCTGACTCATGTCTTCGATCGTTTCTATCGTCCCGATCTCTCACGCAGTAACGAGACAGGCGGATATGGTATAGGGCTTTCTATTGCAAAAGTTATTGTGAATTCACATAAGGGACGGATACGAGCATGGACTCCTGATGGAAAGTCGTTTCATATTACTATAACCTTCCCAGCAACTACTCAAAACTGAAAAATAAAAGATATATAGTTACTGCAATTATTGACAAAAAATCAAAAAATGACCGCTTCCGTTTTTTATCCGGAAGCGGTCTATTCTCATTCAATAATTACTTTATCATACTTGCTATCTCATCAGCAAAGTTGTCTACTCTCTTCTCGATACCTTCGCCACGCTCAAAACGTACGAATTCAACGATCTTTGTGCCCTTAGCTACGCTCTCAACATACTGAGAAACATTCATGGAGCTGTCCTTAACAAAAGTCTGCTCCAGCAGGCAGTTTTCAGAATAGTACTTGCCAACCTTGCCCTCAGCAATCTTTTCCTTAACCTGCTCAGGCTTGTTAGCCATCTTAGGATCTTCAGCCATCTGAGCCAGAATGATCTTCTTCTCATTCTCCAGAACATCAGCTGGTACGTCCTCTCTCTTCAGGTAAGGAGGATTCATAGCTGCAACCTGGAGTGCGCAGTCCTTAGCTGCTGTCAGAACGCCTTCTGTTGCTGCATCAGCCTCAGCCTTAACCATAACGCCGATCTTACCGCCGCCGTGAATGTAAGGCACCAGAATACCTTCCAGACGAACAAAACGACGAATCTGCAGGTTCTCACGAATCTTCAGGAACAGTTCCTGGAGTGCCTCGTCAACTGTCATAGTGCCGCCAGTTACAGTGCAAGCCTTCAGTGCATCAATGTCAGCGGGGTTCTTCTCAATGATAGTATCTGCCACCTGATTTACAAAAGCCTTGAATTCGTCTGTATTTGCTACGAAGTCAGTCTCAGAGTTAACCTCTACTACAGCACCAATCGTATTGTCTGCGTTGACCTTAGCTACTACCATACCTTCAGCTGCAACTCTGTCAGCCTTCTTAGCCTGGCTTGCCAATCCCTTTTCACGAAGCAGCTCAATTGCCTTATCTACATCGCCATCGGTCTCCATAAGAGCCTTCTTGCAATCCATCATACCTACGCCTGTCATCTTGCGCAGCTGATTTACGTCCTTAGCAGTAATGTTTGCCATTTTTCATTTCCTCCTGATATTTATTATTCAAGAAAACCCGAATATGAATTACACATATTCGGGTTTAAAGTCTTATTCAGCAGCAGCTTCCTCGGCTGTCTCTTCAGCAACAGCCTCTTCTGCAGTTGCGTCAGAACCCTGTCTGCCTTCAATGATCGCATCTGCCATTACGCCTGCAATAAGACGTACTGCACGAATTGCGTCATCATTACCCGGAATTACATAGTCGATCTCATCCGGATCACAGTTTGTATCTACGATAGCTACGATCGGAATGTTCAGCTTCTTAGCTTCTGCTACAGCGATTCTCTCCTTACGTGGGTCAACAATAAACAGTGCACCAGGGAGTTTCTTCATATCCTTGATACCGCCCAAAAACTTCTCAAGCTTCTCAATTTCAAGCTGAAGCTTACTTACTTCCTTCTTAGGCAGCAGGTTGAATGTGCCATCATTCTCCATTTCGTGGAGCTGTTCCAGTCTCTTGATTCTTCTCTGGATAGTGGTGAAGTTAGTCATCATACCACCCAGCCAACGTGCATTTACATAATATGCGCCTGCACGGATAGCCTCTTCCTTGATAGAGTCGCCAGCCTGCTTCTTTGTACCTACGAACAGTACAGAATCACCATTTGCAGCAACGTCACGGATGAACATATAAGCTTCATCCAGTTTTTTTACTGTCTTCTGCAGGTCAATGATGTAGATGCCGTTTCTTTCTGTGAAGATGTACTGTGCCATCTTCGGATTCCATCGTCTGGTCTGGTGACCAAAGTGTACGCCAGCCTCTAAGAGCTGCTTCATTGATACTACGCCCATTGTGTAGTCCTCCTAAATATTGGTTTTTTGCCCTCCGCTCGACTTGACTCATGCGCAACTTATATTTTAATAAGCACCGGCGCACAAAAACCGAACGTGCGAATTGCTTTAATATTATACCATATTTACCACATAATTGCAAGCAAAACACACGGGTGCGTGTAAACGAATTTTCCAAACATCTTACCATTGGTTATTGTTACATTTACACATATCGGTCGCTGGTTCTATATCTACAAGCATGACATCCTTGCCTACAAGCTTTATTCGTGAACTCGGTATGTGAAGACTTCGCCGTTTGCCAAACATACCAAGTACGCTTGGTCTGCCATATATTATTATACCCGTTACTGAAGATGTAGCTGTATCTATGCTTATGTCGTCTGCAAATCCAAGGTTTTCTCCATTTCTGACGTTTATCACGTCCTTAGCCTTCAGTTCTGTCAGACTGCATATCATGATATCCCTCCTGCATAAGCTTATGCGAAAAATCTCGAAAAAATACAAGGACTGCACCATCATTGAACTCTGCAGTTGATGGTGTATAATAAAACTTGACAATGGACCATAGTCAAAAAAGTAGACAGAAAAATTAGAAAGCCTCTGCCACGGCATTATCAAGGATGACCTTTCTTAGAAAACGACTGAATAAAAACTGCTTTATCGAGCCTTTTTCTGAATTCATCACTTGTATATTGAGAACCTCTGTCTGGTTGTGACAGCCACTATCGTCGGATGAATTTGCAGCTTTGAATTGTTCAAGGCAATAGCCTCATTTTTATTTCAGCTTATATATTTTTCAAAATCAATTCTAATCAGTTCTTCATCGCCTATTGTCTTTGCTCCGCTGCTGTGAAGTGACGGGGGAAATACAAAAAAGGTGCAAAAGGATTGAAAAGGCTGGAATGGTGTGGAATGGTTCGGAAAGTACCGAAAATGCGTGAGTTTTTTCGTGGAATGGTGCG
>CALXBL010000061.1 GCA_944386525.1 uncultured Ruminococcus sp.
CATGCGTGGGGATGATCCTTCTCTGTCGCTGTTATTTGTAATAATCGCATGCTTTTCCCCACATGCGTGGGGATGATCCTGCTTGCGAACGAATTGGAGTTTGAAGAAAACACTTTTCCCCACATGCGTGGGGATGATCCTAGAGGACTATCGGCTATATATCTTCCGCCGCCCTTTTCCCCACATGCGTGGGGATGATCCTATTGACGGGTTGGAAAAGATAAAAAAACAGACCTTTTCCCCACATGCGTGGGGATGATCCCTGCTTGTTTTTTGCTTGCTCGTCTTTTAGCTGCTTTTCCCCACATGCGTGGGGATGATCCTTCTCTGTCGCTGTTATTTGTAATAATCGCATGCTTTTCCCCACATGCGTGGGGATGATATTAATTACAGTGATTGATACAATTGTACAAATCACTGATCCGACGGCAAGTGTCAGAAAGGAGAAAGCCATGAAAGAAATGACAAACGAACAGTTTGAAGTAATTCTTAAGATGATAATACAAATTATCAAAGACAATGACAAAGAAGACGCAATTAAAAAAATAGAATCCTTACTTCATGAGTAAGACTTCTAAAGAACAAGAACAGAAGAACGGGCGCTACCTTTTCCCCACATGCGTGGGGATGAGGGAGTGAACAAAAACAGGGAGCATATGATGTAATTAAAGAAGGTTTCAATGATTCAGGAACGCAAAGATGCCGCTGTAAGGTGTGCGGTATACGATACACCATTGAGCCAAAAAAAGAGTCGCTTTGCATTTTTGCATAGCGACTCTTAAAATTATTCACTTATGAAGTTGTCACAGGCAATGCATTCACCATTCCATTCAGGACACAATCAAACCTACAGCACGCTGTGCATAGATTTCTAAAACCTTTGTTGCATCCGCAATATCAATATTTCCATCTCCGTTTACGTCCATGGTATCAATTTCAGATGCAGTGGATATTGATGCGGCACTCTGTGCATAATGCTGTAAGATCAAAGTTGCATCTGTGATATCCGTTTTACCATCAGCATTTACGTCTGATATTTCATATGACAATGCAGATAGGAGATTCAAAGATTCCGTGTTTACTGTACTGGTAGTAGTCTGAAACTCCAATAATGTATGTGCGGCTGCATCCGGATAGACCTCCTGAATGGCAGAATTCAACTCATCTGCCTCTAAAAGATCTGCATCCAAGTAGTAAACGCCGTCTTCATCTGAATATGACTTAATTTTACCGTCCGTAAAACCGCTGACAATCTGATTCAATTTATCATATTCAGTTTTGTCATCGTTGGTATTTAAGCTTACATACAGACCCGAACACCAACCAAAAGATGGACTGGCAGTGATTCCCATATAGTCGGCTTCTGTAATACAGCCTGCCTCATACATTTCAGCGCACATTTCCTGAATCAGTTCAAATTTATCTTCCATTACAGAAGGATCTTTGGTTTCTTTACCATTTTCATCATAGCAATCATACAAAGTTGCTGTTACATCGTTATCCGGCTGCTTTACAGGCGGGTCATTTCTGTGATGATAGTCCATATCCAGACTTTCGCTGTACTTGCTGTAAATTTCATCGTATGCTGCAATTTTATCATTCACCACGTATAATTGTACTTATAGTTATGATATACATAAAATTGTTCTTCATTTTCACATGATTTACGATATGCCGTATATACATAGTCTTCTTCGTTTGAAAGCTTGCCTTCATCATTAAACTGTTCATAACCATTAGGTGTTTCCAGTGCGTCGTCGATGAAAATGCTTCGTGCTTCTGCATTTACAGAGCTGATTGCACCTACTGTCATAACGCTGCCCAAAAGAAGGGCGAGAACCTTTTTCATTTTTTTCATAAAAACCATCTTTTCGTTAAGATATCTTACTACCTATATAATCGTTATTACAAAAGAATCTTAGCAGCGAAGTAGTAATTCTTGTACCATATGAAACTCTTTCTATTTCACCATCATTTTGATAAACCTAAAATTTAATCTTATTTTTCTTTAATACTGCCTATTCATATTGTAGCATAACAAATGACAATGTAAATTGTTTTATGGCTATATTTTACATATAGTCTTTAACTAATACAGCTTTCTCCTATTTCTCTTTGCGTTAAGCAATTTTTCTTTAATTCCAGTATTTCGTTTTCATACATTTTGATTTGTCCGTATTCTCTTGGCATAAAAATTCCTCCTATGCTGTTTTTACTTGACTTGTGCATTTTTTTGTGGGTTCGAACCTCTTTACAAGGGGTATATATTATGTTATAATATAAATACTAAACTTAGGGAGAGAATATATATGGAAATTATAAAAAAGCTGGCTGCGGCAGTTTTGACGATATCATCAGCAGTCAGCATTATAACGTTTGATGTACAGGCGGTTTCACCCGACACGCCTTATCCGATAGCGTGGCAGCAGGGCGAGAAATCCGGCGCAGAGCTTCAACGTAGTGCCTACATACCTGAAACTGAAAGCTGGTGTCACTATCCATGGAACAGGGGCACTGAAACGGGGAATACTGTAGGCAAGGCAGGATGCAGTCTTTTTTCAGTGATAAACGGCGTATATTACCGTACAGGCAATTTTATAAGTCCTGTATTTCTGGCAGATTATACCCTTGAAAAGGGTTATCGCACTGAGGGATATTCGGGAGTAAAGGTTGAATTTTTCGAGGAGTTTGCTCTTGAATACGGCGATGAATACGGAATGACATACGCCGGAAATACAGATTCCGCTGAGGAAACTCTTGCCCATGTGCGTGCAGGGGGTGTATCCAGCTCAAACATTTATGGTCACTGGGTTACAATAGCGGACTATGATGCGGAGAATGATCTCTATCTGATGCTTGATTCCAGCCAGCTCAGCACAAGGTGCGACAACATTGAATGGACAGACCGTCAGAATGGTGTAGCATGGCTTTCTGCTGATACTTTCCTTGAAGAAGGCAAAAGCGGATATTTTGGGATAGATGGCAGATATTCGGCTCTTTATAATTTTGACTACACATTTTCGGCTGAACACTGCGATGCCGACGGCAGTGGAAGCGTCGACCTTGGTGATTCATCAGCAGTGTTAGGATTTTATGCAAAGGGCTCAGCCGGGTATGAAAATCCGAAGCTTCATCCTCATCCGATACAGAATGATGTGTGTATCGAAGCCGCCGATGCAGACAGCAACAGCGTTATCGATATTGACGATGCAAAAGAAATACTGAGCAAATATGCCGAAACAGCAAGCAGCAATGGCGATGCAGAGCAGCAGTCTGATTTTATTGAATAATGATAATATAGAAAAGCCGCAGCGTTTTGATTACGCTGCGGCTTTAGTCATATTTTATTCAGTTGTGTCTTTTGGTTTGTTTTCAGGTGGTGCATCAGTTTTTTGTGAAGCAGATTTTTTCGTTGGAGGTGGAGCTGTTTTAGCAGCCTCAGCCTTCAGTTCGCTTTCCAGAGGCAGATATATTACCGGTCCGCCCCATGCAGCAGCGTTCTCATGACGTGCTCTGATGTGAGCAATAAGCTCTCTGTTTGTGCGGCGGTCTTTCAGGTGGAAGTATATCAGAAGAATGATGGCTATTATAACAAGTATAACGCCGGTATACCAGCCTGGAGATACATACTTGAACTCAACTGTGTGAGTACCGGGTTCCAGCTCAACGCCTACGAACGCCTTGATGACCTCGGTGGTATCGACGGTCTTGCCATCTACCTTAACACGCCAAGTGCCCTCCCAGGGGAGCTTGAAGAAGCTTTGCTCGAGTGATGAGCCAGTCTCTTCCCATGGAATGGAAGTCATAAGTATCTGACCCTCAGAGGCTGTGATAGTACCCTTGATATAGTTTTCGTCATATTCCTCGATCTGGAGCTGGTTCTGCTTGAGAATGTCGATATCCTGCTGGAACTTAGCCTCGTCGAAGCTGTAGAAGAAGAAGTCACGGACGATGGTGTACTCATTTGCAACAGTCACACGGAGAGAGAGTTTCTGACCCGGTTCATAGCTGCCAAGACGCATGATGGTGTAGTTGTCGCCCTCAAAGTATGGGCTGAAGAAGCCGAATTCACCATTTTCTGATGTATGATCGGAGTAGTCATAAGCCTGCAGCTCTTCACTCCATTCGCCCAGCCAGAGGTTTACAGACTTCTGGTTTTCAGTCTTGAAGTAGATGTAGATTGGGTTTTCATCGGGGACGGTGAAGCTGAAGTCGATAGTTGGGTCGCCTTCGCCAGCAGTGTAGAGTTTCAGGCGATTTTCAACGTTGTAATCTGAAACAGTGATGTTATTGATAGTAGGCTCGCCAACGTCGATAGGTGTGTAGTATTCAGCATTTCCCGAGATGCCGCCGGAAACTGAGTCAAAGCTTGTCTGACCAGCCAGAGTGCTTAGAAGAACGTTCTGGCTGTTGAACGGGTTATCGTTGCCCAGATGGTCGATCTTGAGGATATCATCGTCAGCCATATAGCCGATAGACAGGGCGTTGGGGTTCTCATAGATTTTCACAGTCTGCTCAACGCCATTGTGGTTGGTGTAGGTATATCCGTCGTTTATCGGAATGTAGTTGTCGTTGAGATAATCATTGATATAGCCGCTGCTGGTGTTGTCCTGACCGGTTGCGCTTTCTTGATTGAGAACGTACTTGATACCCAGCAGTGAGTCAGCAATATCGGAGTTGCCGTTGTAGCGTGTGTAGTAGCTATGAGTGCAGTAACCCATAGTTTCAATGAAGTTGATTATCTTGGTATTCATAACGGAGCTGGAGTGAGAGATACCTCTCAGACCGAGGGCATCGTTATCGTTTACGCATCTCCAGTAGGTCTTTTCCGCACGGTATAGACCGTCGTCGTATTCTTCAAGCTTGTCAACGATTGAACGTCCATTCTGGACGAAGTTGTTGTAGTAATCGCCGCCGGAGTAAGCAACTTCCTCGTGGATCTTCTCCATGGAATCGGTTGCGTTGTATGTAGCCTCGCCTGCAACAAATACGAGCATGGAGGCGGTGATTGCAACGTTCATAGCCTTTGTTCTGCCCTGCTTGCCGTTGTTGAGCAGGTAGATGAGCACCAGATAAACAAGCATAAAGATAATAGCCACCCAGATGCTCTTTTTCAGGTCGATGTGCTCATAGTTGATACGAACCATGAACAGCATACCTATGAGTATAACAATGAACTCAGCAGCCAGCTTGTTGATTGAAACGCCCTTCAGGTTCTTGAATGCAACAGCAGCCATATTCAGCAGTACGAAAGATACCAGGAATGAGTAACGGAATGGGAGCCAGTTAGGCACCTGACCGCCGTGCCACATCATGTCTATAGGTTTGATATACATACTGAGGACCATGCAGAGCAGCATGAATGTGTAACCCAGCTTTTTCTTAGTAGTGATGTTTTTGTTGATATAGAAGAGCGGCAGCAGGAACAGAGTGAGAGTGCCGCAGTAGATCTCAGGGCTGCCGTCAACGTTAACGGAATCGTACTGAGCAGGCAGGAGCTGAGCGAACAGGTCAACCAGCTCAAACTGAGTCTGGAAGCTGTAGTCAGGCTCTGTAAAGTCGAACTTACCTTGCTGGAGTGCAAAGTATACGGGCAGTATCATAGCAGCTGCCAGCATTGCGCCTATCAGCGATGAGTAGATGAATCTTACGATAGCCTGGAACTTTCCATAGCCTTGCAGTGATTTGGACTCTGAGCCGAAGAAAGTGTAGAATATGAAGTAGATAACGCAGAAGAATGCAATCATGTAGCCGATGTAGAAGTTGGCTACGAACATCATGCCCAGAGGAATGATGTAGTTGAGACGGCGTCCGTCATCGATGAGGTATTCCATACCCGCCATAATTAGCGGCAGGAATACAAGACCATCTAACCACATTGGGTCGATGAGCTGGATAACGGCATAAGCCATCATAGCATAGAGTGTGGAGAAAATGAGAGAAGGCCATTCTTCCATACCTCTGCGTCTGCGCATGAAGTAGTTGAAGGTCACGGCAGCTGCACCAAGCTTAGCAAGCTGCATGATAAGCAGGCTTGTAACCATCCAGCTTTGGGGCAGAAGGATTACGATAAGGGTGAATGGGCTGGCAAGGTAGTAGCCAATGATACCCATAAAGTTGCCCGAGAGATTTCGGGACCAGTCGTAGAAGATGCTTCCGTCGCCCCAGAAGGCGTCGCGAATAGCCTCAAAGTAGTAAACGTACTGACCGTTCAGGTCGAGACACAGAACGGAATGTTCTCCAAAGGGTGCAATACCAAAGATCGCATAGGCGAGATAAGTCAGAACTACCGGGATGAAAAACGCTACGAAGTAGAAACGCTTGTCATACAGCCAGTGCTTCAGACCGCCAGCGACGCCGGCTTTGGAGAAGTTCACTCTTGGTTTGATAAGAAGTGAGCCGGCTCTTGATGAAGTTGTTGCTTTAGCCATTGTTACCTCCTATAATTTTTGCCGGCAGGCTTTGCCTGCAGACAATACTTATCGTAATTATAACACACTGCAAAAAAAATTGCAAGTATTTTTGGGAAAAAGTGAACTTTTTTCCAGTGCTTGACATGGGGAGGGCCGTATACTATACTAAAGGTATATAAAACATTTGGAGGATAAACGCCATGTCACTTTGGGAAATACCTGATTCACCTGAATTCAGGATTGCATTTGTAATAGTAACGGTTTTGTACATAGCCGTAATGGCAGTGCTTATCGTGCTTTACTGCCGTTCAGCTGCAAGGCTTTCAAAGAAACTCAAAAAGCCCGGCTCAGAAAATGAAAGCGTCAGGAGCAGACCACATACTCACCGTCAACCTGTATCAGGAACAGAGTCTGATCCTGAAAAGCCTTTATAGTGCCGTCGGTATCGGTGCGGATATCGTAGGTGATGAACTTGCCGTCGGTAATGCGGCTTGTGTAGTTTTCTTCGCCGCTCAGTTCCGAGAGCATGTTATAGAGGTTTGCAAGGTCGGTGCTTTCCTCGTCCTCGTTTGTGTAGAAGCTTTTTATCTCGACTTCCTTTATCTCGTAGGGGACGTTTTCCTCGGCGGCGAAGGTGTCGCTCATATCCACGACCAGACCGTCTATGCCCAGCATATCCTGATAGATTGACTGGATAACAAAGTCGGTGTAGAGGTCGAGAGTATATTTGTCGAGGAGCTCACCGTCCTTGGTTTCGAGTGCATAAAAATAGCCTGACAGAGCTGCAGCCTCCTCCGATGAGATGAATCGTCTGTCGTAGGTTATGGGGACCTCGCCGCATTCGCTGTCGGTGAGCATAGTTGCGCCATACGGCAGGTCGGCCTCGGAGATATTCTGCTCCTCCTTATCGCTGCATCCTGAAAGACCGCATATGAGCATTACACCGGCGGTACACAAATACCATGGTTTTAACATAGTAAAACTTCCTTTCCTAAAAAATTCTCTTATAATGTATCATATTTTTCTGCAAATGTCAATAATTTTAAGACGCATCAGAATAACTTTCCCAAAATTTACACAAACTGTCAGAATATAAGTCTTCCGGAGATGGCTGGAATACGGCTGCCAAAAAACTTGATAAAAAATTTTTCTGAAACCCCTTGCATATTTTCTTTAATCATGTTATTATGTGGGTAAGGCTGTTTGAGCAGCTTAAAATGAGGAAAAATACAAAATAAAGGAGCTTATATTTATGAAATACGGTTACTTTGATCTCGCAAATAAGGAATACGTGATCACTAAGCCTGATACTCCAGCACCCTGGTGCAACTACCTAGGTTCACCTGAGTACGGCGCTATCATCTCCAACAACGCAGGAGGCTACAGCTTTGTACAGTCCGGCGCAAACGGCAGAATCGCACGTTACCGCTTTAATTCCAACATGGCACTGCCAGGACGCTACATTTACATCAGAGATAACGACACAGCAGATTACTGGTCTGCATCATGGCAGCCTGTAGGCAAGCCTCTGGATACATACAAGAGCACTTGCCGCCACGGTACAGCTTACTCAGTTATCAGCGCAGAATACGCAGGTATAAAGTCCGACGTTACATACTACGTTCCTACAGGCGCAACATACGAGGTATGGCGTGCTGTCGTTAAGAACGATTCCGACAAGCCGAGAAATCTCTCGCTGTTCGGCTTCATTGAATTCACAAACGACAATAATTATGAGCAGGATCAGGTAAATCTCCAGTATACTCTGTTTATTACACGTACATCTTTTGAGGGCAACAAGATCCTCCAGCACATCAACGAAAACAGCGGAAAAGATGAGACAGGCTCCAACCACAGAGAGCGTTTCTTTGGTATGGTAGGCGCACCTGTTACAGGCTATAACGGCAATCTGGATAACTTCATTGGATCATATCGTACATATTCCAATCCTATTGCAGTAGAAACTGGCAAGTGCGACGGCGTTATGAACTACAACTCCAACGCCTGCGGTGCACTCCAGACTGAGATCACACTCCAGCCCGGCGAATCAAGAGAGATCATCTACGTTCTGGGGCAGAAGGACAACGCTCAGGCCAATGCCATCCTGAAGAGCTACGAAGAACCCGGTAAGGTAGACGCAGAAGTAGAAGAACTGAAGAACTACTGGCATAGCAAGCTCTCTAACTTCTCCGTTGAGACTCCTTCCGAGGAATTCAACAACATGATCAACGTATGGAACGCTTACCAGTGCTTTATTACATTCATCTGGTCAAGAGCAGCGTCCCTTATCTACTGCGGTCTGAGAAACGGCTACGGCTATCGTGATACTGTTCAGGATATCCAGGGTATCATTCATCTTGATCCTGAAATGGCAGCAGACAAGATCCGCTTCATGCTGTCTGCACAGGTCGACAACGGCGGCGGTCTGCCTCTTGTTAAGTTCAACCACAACGCAGGTCATGAGAATACTCCGGACGATCCTGAGTATGTTAAGGAAACAGGTCATCCGTCCTATCGTGCAGACGATGCTCTGTGGCTGTTCCCAACTATTTATAAGTATGTAGGCGAAAGCGGCAATACAGCATTCTATGATGAAGTTATCGTATATGCAAACGGCGGCGAGGCTACTGTTTACGACCACCTGAAGAATGCTATCCGCTTCTCCATGGAGAGACTGGGCGACCACAAGATGCCTGCAGGTCTGCACGCTGACTGGAATGACTGTCTGAGACTGGGTAAAAAGGGCGAGTCTACATTCGTAGCATTCCAGCTGTACTATGCAATGTCCATGATCAAGGAGCTGGCTGAACAGCGCGGCGATTCTGAGTATGTGGCATATATCGAAAAGGTTCAGGCTGAGTTGGGCGACACACTTGAAAAGTGCTGGGACGAGGATAGATTTATCCGTGGTATTCGTGAGGACGGCGTTATTGTCGGCGCAAAGAAGGATCCCGAGGCTAATATGTGGCTGAATCCTCAGAGCTGGAGTGTTATCTCCGGATTTGCGTCTAAGGAGCAGGCAGACAAGGCTATGCAGTCTGTAGCAGATATTCTGGATACACCATACGGTGCAAAGCTGCTTGAGCCGCCTTACAGAGAGCACTACTTCGACGGTGCGCTCATGCACATTTTCAATCCGGATACAAAGGAAAACGGCGGTATTTTCTCACAGTCACAGGGCTGGCTGATCCTTGCAGAGGCTCTGCTGGGTCACGGTGATGCAGCGTTCCGCTATTTCATGGAGAGCTCACCGGCAGCTATGAACGACAAGGCTGAGATACGAGTTTTGGAACCGTACGTACACGGACAGTTCACTGAGTCTACAGCGTCACCATACGCAGGCCGCAGCCACGTACATTGGCTGACAGGTACAGCTTCCACAGTAATGGTAGGCTGCACAGAGGGTATCTGCGGTATGAGACCTGATGCAGAGGGTCTGGTTATCAGTCCGTCTATTCCGTCTGAGTGGGACGGCTTTAAGATGACAAAGAAGTTCCGTGGCAAGCTGCTGAACATCAATGTAAAGAATCCAAACCATGTACAGAGCGGCGTAGCGTCCATGACGGTAAACGGTAAGATAGTAGAGGGCAACAAGCTTTGCGTATGCGGTCTTGAAGACGTAAACCAGGTTGAAATCGTTCTCGGCTGATTGAATATTTGTATAAGAAAGACCAGCTATAAAAAGTCAAGCCCCAAAATGAAAAAAATCAGGATAAATTCTGGGGATTATTCGGAGGG
>CALXBL010000062.1 GCA_944386525.1 uncultured Ruminococcus sp.
TATAGCTGGTCTTTCTTTATTATACCATTTCTATCAAAAAAAGCCAAGCGAATGCTTGACTTTTTCGACAGGCTGAAGGCTGCGTAGGAAACTACGCAACCTTTACATAATAATTGCAATACTTCTGTACCGCTACCCCTCTTTATCCTCCCGAGTCTTTTTTACTGCGTGGTCATTTCAGTCTCATCATCACGTTTTCTTTCAAGTTTCTTCATAGTATTCTCCTTCAGCAGGAAAAATACTACTGCTGCCAGCGGTATGAAAAATATTATGCCTGAAAGTCCAAAAAGTTTTCCTCCGATCAGTGCGGCAAGCAGCGTCCATACAGGAGCAAGACCAACTGAATTGCCAACTACATGAGGATAGATAAACTGATTCTCAACAAACTGTATTATCACATAGACTATTATGCTTATAAATATCTTGGACGGATCTGCCAGCAGTATCAAAAACATAGCCACTGCACACGAACAGAAACCGCCTACATAAGGAACGAATGAACATATCCCCGTAAGAAATCCAATGAGGGGAGCATAAGGCAATCTGAATATACTGAATCCTATGAAAATCAAGCTTCCAAGTATAATAGCCTCAACACATTGTCCTGAAAGGAACTTTGAATATGTCTCACGAAGCATACTGCATATGTAATATATCCGATCCGCCTTTTTGTTAGAAATATTTGCATATACAATTTTTTTGACCTGGCGGTACATCATGGGTTTGCTCAGAAGTACATATATGGCTATAACTATACCAAACACCACATTTATTACACCAGAAACCGCCGAAGACGCCGTACTCATAGCTGAGGTCAGAAAATTACCTGCATCATCTGAAAATCCCGAAATATCAAAGCCTGTGAGCCAGTCCATAACTGCCGTTGTATCAATATTTAAATCTTCAAGCCACTCTGCCCACTCAGGCATACGCTCCATAAGCAACGGTTCTATACTCCTATAGGATTCAACAAGTGCCGGAATAGCCAGATTTACCGTTATCCCGACGATCAGCGCTATGCAGGCAAGCGTTATCACAAGGCTCATTATCCTGATAACACTGTCAAGAGGCTTATTTTTTCTTTTGCCTGTAATACGTTGGAGCATTTTCTCTATGGCGTGCATAGGGACATTCAGCACAAAGGCTATTATAAGTCCTATTAGTATGGGGGATACTATACCTATAGCATTTCCAGCAAGCTGGAGTGCTGTGCTAAAATTCATCAGTACCGCAAACAGCACTACACCTATCACTACAATTATTAAATTTTGCTTTGTACGCCTGTTCAACACATCCGCCTCCCGACCATAAATTATATCTACTATATTATATTTATAGTATATTATTGTTTTTTTGTATTGTCAAGACATTTTTATCAATCTCAATCAGAATATCATCTATATGAGATTTCCGACCAGACTGCGTGGTTTCTGTAGAATATCACGAAATCTTCACACTCAACAAATATTTGCAAAAAAAATAATGACAAACTGAAAATTGTGTGATATAATAGAATAAGTATACCATAATGGCATGCAAAAAACTGACGCTGAATGCGCCATTTGAAAGGAATGTTCTCAGAGTATGGAGAATACCTATGATGTCATAATTGCCGGCTGCGGTGCTGCCGGTCTGTATCATGCTATCAACCTGCCCAGAAATACGCGTATCCTGCTTCTGTGCAAACAGGAACTTACTTTGTGTAACTCCGCACTTGCCCAGGGAGGTATCGCAGGCGTTTATCAGCCAGATGGCGATACCACCGATGACTGCACCGACCTGCACGTTCAGGATACACTTATCGCCGGAGGCTTTAAGAATAACAACGAGGCTGTCCAGCTGCTGGTGGATAATGCTAAATTTGAAATAGGCACTCTGCTGGAGCTTGGTGCCGACTTCGACCGAACACCCGATGGCAAATTCCACCGTACACTTGAGGGCGGACACTCCCGCCACAGAATCTTTCACCATAAGGATTCCACAGGTGCTGAGATACTCAACACCCTTATCCGCAAGGTAAAGACTCTTTCAAATGTAACTATCATGGAAAATACCATGATGGTGAACCTAAAAAAATCAAGCACCGGATTTTCCGTACAACTACTTCACAACGGAAATCTCTCCTCTGCTCACTGTCACTTTATGACCATCTGCACCGGAGGCATAGGCAGAATATATGAATTCACCACAAACAGCAAGATAGCTACCGGCGACGGTATCGCTATGGCTTACGGTATCGGTGCGAAGATAAAAAATCTGCATCTTATCCAGTTCCACCCGACTGCTTTCAATAACCACCACACAAGAGAATGTTTCCTTATTTCTGAGGCTGTCAGAGGTGAGGGCGCATATCTGCTCAATTGCAATAAAGAACGCTTTATGCAGCTCTATGATGAACGTCTGGAGCTTGCTCCAAGAGATGTAGTTTCAAGGTCTATAGTTCTTGAGAGCCGCCGCACAGGCAGCAGCGACTTCTTCCTGGATATTTCATACAAGGACAGCGAATTTATAAAGAACCGCTTTCCTATGATCTACGAAAGCGTACTTGAACAGGGCTACGATATTACCAAAGAACCCATCCCGATTTTCCCGTGCCAGCACTATCTTATGGGCGGAATAAATGTGGACAGGAAGTCCGAGACTTCCGAGCCTAATCTTTTTGCCTGCGGTGAGTGTTCACATACAGGCGTTCACGGAAACAACCGTCTTGCAAGCAACTCTCTACTGGAGGCTCTTGTGTTCTCACGTCAGGCTGCCCTTGCTATTTCCGAAAGGCTCCACACCTGCACACAGGATTTCGAGGAGGTGCAGTTCCCCGAAAAGGAAAATCCACAGCCTATGCCAAAGGGTTTCCGCACCGAGATACGTCACATTATGCAGGAAAGCTGTTTCGTTATTCCGGATTCTGCTAAGATTTTAGAGGGATTTGAGCGTATACGTGAGATAAGAAAACAACTCCTGAACGGCAACTATATCATAGACAGCAACTACATAGAGGCTTGCTCACTGGCAACAGTGGGATATCTTATTCTCAAGGAAGTAATTTGACAAAAGGAGAAGATAAATGTTACTTCAGAATTTCTATATCGACAAGATAATAACTACCGCTTTAGAGGAGGACATCCACTATGTGGATGTGTCTACTGACTACCTGCTGAGCGACAACCATACGTCAAACGCCTACTATATTGCCAAGGATGATGGTATCCTGTGCGGTATCGAGATAGCAAGACGTGTATTTGAACTTGTAGGCGGCAACTTTAAGATGGATATCCTCATAGAGGACGGCGCACGTGTTAAAAAAGGAGATATAATTGCAAATATCTCCGGCAGCACACGTACTCTTCTGAAAGGCGAACGTACAGCTCTCAACATTCTCCAGCACATGAGCGGTATTGCTACTGCTACACGAAAATGCGTTGACCTGGTTGAGGGAACTAAAGCCCATATTACCGATACACGCAAAACTCTCCCAGGACTGAGACAGCTGCAGAAGTACGCAGTTACAGTCGGCGGAGGAAAAAATCACCGCTACAACCTCTCCGACGGCGCAATGCTCAAGGATAATCACATCGACGCCTACGGCAGCATAACAGGTGCTGTAAATGCGCTCCGCCAGAAGATAGGTCATATGGTGAAGATAGAAGTTGAAGTCCGCAATCTCACAGAACTTCAGGAGGCTCTCGACGCCAAAACTGAAATAATCATGCTCGATAATATGAGCTGCGAGGATATGAAAAAAGCTGTTGAGATAACCGCCGGACGTGCCCTGCTGGAGGCATCGGGCAATGTCACCGAGGAAAATATCCGCCAGATCGCTGAAACCGGCGTTGATATAATCTCACTTGGCGCACTTACCCACTCCGTAAAGTGCTTTGATATCTCCATGAAAATTCAAAAATAATTATTTTTTTTAGAAAAACCCTTGCATTTATATTTGTGATGTGATATAATATTGAGGAGTATTGGGGAAGCAGTGCCTCTCCCCAAAAAAAATAAAGAGGAGGAGATATAATGACTACACTTCAGATCGTTTTCGGCGCAATTATCCTTCTGGTATGTCTGATAATCACAATTATTTGCCTTATGCAGGAGCAGAAGCCCCAGAACGCTACATCAGCTCTTTCCGGCGCAAGTAATGATTCTTTCTATGACAAGAATAAGGGCAGAACCAAGGAAGTTAAGCTCAAAAGACTGACAACTGCTCTGACAGTTATCTTCTTTGCGCTTATCCTGTTTATGGATATTGTATTACCGCTGATTACCAAGTAAATTTTTACCGGTTCCTGTGATGCTATGTATCACAGGAATTTTTTTGAGTATAATCTTTCGCCGGAATAATAATATTTCCGGCATATAATAAATATATCCACAATGCGAATTTTTTGGCTTTATTAAGGAGAGTAAAATGAAAGAAAATAAAAAAATAGATCCCGAAATGATTCAAAACTATGAGAGAAAAATTCTGAAAGCACTTGAAAAAGCAGGAGAAAAATGTCTCACCAAAAAAGACTTAGAAGCTAAATGCAGGACAAATAAAGGTGATCCGGGAGCTTTTCAGGCTGCTCTTAAAAATCTTATGATGCTCGGCGATGTGTGCGTAAGACGAAAGGGCTATGGTCTTTCACATCTGTTCGGATATTATACTGCTGAGGTCGTAAGGCTCAGCGGAACGTTTGGATTCGTACGTCCGGAGCTCGACCCGGAAAATGATGTGTTTATCCCCGGAAAATTCCTTATGGGCGCTATGCCAGGTGACAGAGTACTCTACCACCTTATCCCATCAAGAAGCGGTAAGCCCGAAGGTGAGGTCATCGACATAATCAAGGAGGCTGACAGCCGCATTACCGGCAGGATAATTGAAAATGAGGACGGAATACTCTGTCTGCTGCCCGATACCATGTCGAAAACTCCCATACGAATAAACCGACGCCAAAGCGTGGAATATGGTCTGGGTGACAAGGTTCTGGCTGAAATAGCAATAAGAGGTAAGCGTCATGCGGAGCATATGGTAAATATCCTGTTCAGCTTCGGAAGCGCACAGCAGGCTTCAGCCTGCGCTAAGGCTATGATATCACTCCACGGAGTTACCGAGGAATTTTCACTGGAGGCTCTCAGCGAAGCTCAGACAGTCTCAATGGAAGGCATTCATCCAAAGGAAATTGAAAAAAGACTCGATCTGCGTGACGCTGCTATCTTCACTATAGACAGCGCATATACAAAGGATATTGATGACGCCGTTTCTATCGAACGCCTTGGAAAAGGATATCGTCTGGGCGTCCACATTGCAGATGTCTCCCACTACGTGAGACCTAAATCTGCTCTCGATATGGATGCTATAAGCCGTGGTACAAGCGTCTACTACGCCGACCAGGTTATACCCATGCTTCCAAAAGAACTTTCAAACGGTATATGCTCACTCAATCCTCAAGAGGACAGACTTGCATTTTCCGCCATAATGAACCTTAATGAAAACGGTGAAATCATAAAGTACGACTTCAAAAAGACTGTTATACGCTCAAAGGTAAAAGGAGTTTATAAGGAAGTCAATCAGATACTTGCCGGCGAGGCTGACGAATTCCTGAATATAAAGTATGCTGACGTTATCCATATGATACCTATCATGAATGAGCTTTGCGACATCAGAATGGCTGAGCGTGAAAAGCGTGGTGCGCCGGAGATAGAGACTGTTGAAAGCGCCATCATTCTGAATGATGAGGGTATTTGCGTGGATGTCCAGCCAAGGACACGCGGCAAAAGCGAATGTATCATTGAAGAGATGATGCTCCTTGCAAATGAGGCTGCTGCTAAATTTGCTGCTGAAAAGGGTCTGCCGTTTGTATATAGAACTCACGAAAAGCCGTCTATGGAGAAAATTGAAAACTTAGAGCACGTTCTCCTGAGACTTGGTGTTGATGTGCCTGATTTTTCAGATGTAAAGCCTGTACATCTGGCTCAGATACTCAAAAATGCAAAGGGTACTCCGGCATATCCAGTGATAAATGTAATGGTGCTGCGCTCCATGGCTAAGGCTTCCTACGACACGCAGCCTATAGGTCATTTTGGACTCGCACTCAAAGACTACGCCCACTTCACATCCCCCATAAGACGTTACCCCGACCTTGCGATCCATCGTATCATGAGCTATTTCCTGGAAACAGGAAATAGTCAGAATGTACAAAGAAAATACAAGGCATTCTCCAGTGAGGCTGCCAAAAGCTCCAGCGATGCTGAGATACGTGCGGTTATGCTCGAGAGAGACTGCGAATCCTGTTACAAAGCTGAGTATATGCAGCAGCACCTTGGAGAAGTTTTTGAGGGAATAGTTTCAGGTATAAGCGACTTCGGATTCTATGCTGAACTGCCCAACTCCGTTGAGGGCATGGTGCACGTGCGCACTCTGCCAGAGGACGGCGAATGGTATAACGACGAGGGCATCGCATTCAAGGAGACCTGCGGTGACCGCCAGTTCCGACTTGGCGACAAGGTTTCCGTAAGATGCGTAAAAACCGACGTGAACAGCGGCAACGTGGACTTTGAGATTGCACAGTAAGGTGAAATATATGTGTAAATTATGGAACCCTCTTGCTTTTTTTATGGAAACATATTATAATATAACCACAAGATAAATTCTCTTCTAAAGGACAACCATCTTGAAAGGAAAAGAATATTTATGAAAAAATTAAAGATAATTGCATCCATTATCGCTGCTTCTGCTGTTATGCTTTCAGGTTCTATAAGTGCGTCGGCTACTACTGTAGACGACGTTATTGCCGCTGCTTATGCCGCAGGCTGGCCGGACTGGATGGTTCAGGAGGCTGTAAATATGTTCTCCGGCGGAACCTATACCTCCGAACAGTGCGATAAGGCTATTGCTCAGATATTTCAGTACAACGAGGAGGCTGGTCAGAAAATAGCTGAACAGATGGGTATTACTCCACCTTCAGCTACTACTACTGCTCCAACCGAAAGCGGCTCATCTGGTGAAACCACAACTACAACAACTCAGCGGCCGTCTGATCAAACTTTTATCGACGCTTCTATTGAGGAAAAGAAAGAATATCTTAACTCCATGTCTCCCGAGGAAAAACAGGAGTTCATCAATACTATGACCAACAGCGAACGCAACAGCATCCTCAAGCAGCTCGACGCTGAGGATAAAGCTGCTCTTATCTCCAACTTTATGGAGGTGGGTGAGGAATTCGGCATTAGCTTTTCTATAGACCAGATATCAGGAGACAGCCTTGTTATAAGTGCTGCTGATGAAAACGGTAAGCTTATCAATGTATCCTCAATGAGCCTGTCGATTGACCCGACAGGTAAGTCTCGTGCTCTGCCTGTTGTTTCAGGTGCGGCTTTGTTGGTCATATCTTCTGCCGGAGTTGTTTTGCTGCTCAAAGGCAAAAAAAAGGAGAACTGATATGAAAATTAAAAAGACAATCTTTGTTATAGCTGCTTTGACAACTGCGCTGCTTATTCCGGCTGGAACTGCTTCTGCCGCTACTGAGCAAGATGTTATCAACGCTGCAAGAGCTAACGGCTGGCCTGAATCCACAATACAGAATATCTCAAACTCGATTTCCGGCGGCGAATATTCCTCAGAGGATTACGACAAAATGGTGGCTCAGATGATTCAGTACGACAAGCAGCTCGAAGAAGAGATACTTAAAGCTCTTGGTATAGCTGCGTCCGATAATGAGCAGCAGGAAGAAGAAAACAATTCTTCCGGCAGCGGTTCATCTAATGAGGAAGACAGAAAAACCGACAAGGCTTTTGTTGATATGACTCTTGATGAGAAAAAAGCATATATAAACTCCATGACGGAGTCAGAAAGACAGGCTTTTCTCAACTCTCTAACTACTGAGGAGAAAAACAGCCTTATCAAACAAATGAGTATTTCTCAGAAAGCTGAACTAGTGGACAGCTTTAAGGATATACTCGCCGAATTCGGCATTAACATATCTATCGACCAGCTCACTCAGGACGATATCAAGCTAAGCGCAGTCGACAATGACGGAAAGCTGATTGGTATTTCCTCCATGAGTATGACTGTTGATCCTACAGGCACATCACGTGCAATTCCGATAATTGGCGGTACTGCTCTAATACTGTTTTCAGCTGCCGGCATAGCCTTTCTTGTGAAAGGTAAGACAAGCAAAAAGGAGATATTATGAGTAAAAAGGTATATGATCCGCCTGTAATGAGTAGAGCTGTGCAGATATTTCTGCCGATATTTATACTGCTTTTCTGTGCAGGTGTTATAATACTTGGTATGATAAGACCATATGAGAGATTCTCGGCTCTGTTGGGCATTGCGTTCATGGACAACATGGGCAGCAGTCAGCAGGCTACTCTTGAAATTGTGGAGACTGATATAGATACTGAATACTCCGGCGAAACATACGAGGAGGGTGAAGTCGTTATCCCTGCATTTGGTGAGCAGTTTGCCGTGCTGAATATTGAGTCGGCAGACATAAATGTGCCTGTTTACTGGGGCAGCAACGCTGAGCTGCTGGAGCTTGGCGCAGTGCAGACTACATCTTCCGCAGCTCCCGGTTCTGGCGGAAATGCCGTCATCGACGCTCATGTAAATACCTTCTTCCACGACCTTGACAAGGCTGCCGTTGGTGATGAAGTTATACTCTACACCCAGTACGGACGCTTTACATATGAGATAACTGAGCTTATCTCCTTCGACCACAAGGATCACAGATACGTGCTCCCCACCGAGGAGGAAACTCTCACTCTCTACACCTGCGAAAAGCAGATATTCGGTGCGTCTGATACAAGAATAGGTGCTGTATGCAAGCCTACCGAAATGCTCTACTACAACAGCAAGGAGGAGGCTGAATAATGAAAGCTCGCTACTATCTGGGAAGAATACTTCTAACTATAATATTGACATTCTGTATTACTGGTTTTATCGGAGTTTCTAATGTGAAGAACGCCATCTCCGATTCAACAATTTATACTGATATTGTTGAAAAAGAAGATCTCCCGGAGAAAATACTCGAAACTCTGCAGAGTGACTTTGAAAAAGAATATAACACCACCATGATACCTGCTGAGGTATACATGAATGTTATTACTGCTGACTGGATAGAAACTGCCATGAAGCAGAATATAACTGCCGTTACTGAAATTATGACTGGAGCCAACAGTTTGGCATTTAATCCGGATTATACCGCTCTGGAAAAGAGCATCTCTGATTATTTCTACGAGTACGCCGAATCAATCAACTATGAGCCGGACGAAATATTCGATGAAAAACTCCAGGAAACCATTGATAATGCGGAAAGCAAAATAAACAGCCGTATCGATGCTTTCTACTTTCAGACTCTTTCAGAGAATGGTATTATCTCGAAGATATGCACCATTTATCCATATATCACATATGGAATGATATTGCTGCTGGCTTTGGCAATCATTATTATTGTTGTTCTCATCATGCTGGATGAAAACGGCGGCTGGCGGCGCATCTACTTCCCTGGAACAGCATTCTTCTGCGGCGGTGCTATTATGGCTGTACCATCGGCTTATTTGCTGCTTTCGGGAACGATACAGAACTTCTCTATAAAAGATCCAGTAGTCTTCACGGCTATTACCAGTTTGATTGAATCGCTGACTGAAAAGGTACTCCTGAATGGCGTTTACTTAGGAGGATTCGGACTTGCTGTGATCATAATATGTATTGCGTTCAATAAAAAGAAATCTGAATCAGCCAAAACTGAAGATGTAATAAAAACTGAAACAAAAAATTCTGAGACTTAAACAAAACTGCCGATGGGTTTTCAATATCCCATCGGCAGTTTTATTTATTTACAGGCTCTATAATAAATGTTGGGGAAAGCCGAGTAAAGCCTACAAAATAAATATCAAAAAAAGTAGAGCATATTTGAG
>CALXBL010000063.1 GCA_944386525.1 uncultured Ruminococcus sp.
CTTAACTGTAACACAGGTCTATGCTGTTCCGCTACCTTTTTTTGTAAATTGTCTCACATCTATTGTAATCCTACACGTTTTCTTGCAAAAGAGGTATTTATTCAGTCTTGCAATTGCGGCTTGGATGTGATATAATAAACATTGCTGCATATTTAAGCGATAAGCGGAAGGAGGCAATATCTGGTGGACAACGATATTATACCTGCTTTGGTTCAGCAGCTTTATCTGGAAAAATGCCTTGATGGCAGCAGAATGAAACTTCTGCTTGGATCAGAATTTGATGATGATATACTATTTAACAGGGCTGACGATGTGCGAAGGCAGATCTACGGGAAAGATGTATATCTCCGTGGACTTATCGAGTTTACCAACTTCTGCCGGAACGACTGCCTTTACTGCGGAATAAGACGCAATAATAGAAATGCTTCAAGATACAGACTCACAACGGAGGAGATACTTGCCTGCTGCAAAGAGGGCTACAGCCTTGGTTACAGGACGTTTGTTCTGCAGGGCGGCGAGGATATGTATTATACTGACAAGAACATATGTTCCATTGTGAGCCGGATAAAGGAGAGCTATCCTGACTGTGCAGTTACTCTTTCGATTGGAGAGAGGTCTTATGAAAGCTACAAAGCGTACCGTAATGCAGGTGCGGACAGATACCTTCTACGCCATGAAACAGCGGTTGACAGTCATTACAGTAAACTTCATCCAGCGGGGATGTCTCTTGAGAACAGAAAACGCTGTCTTTACTATTTAAAAGAGCTTGGTTTTCAGACTGGTAGTGGTTTTATGGTAGGCTCGCCTTTTCAGACGCTGGACTACATACTTGCCGACCTTGAATTTTTAAAGGAGCTCATGCCTGATATGATTGGTATAGGTCCATTTATACCTCATAGGGATACGCCGTTTGGAGAGTATAAAGCAGGCAATCTGCGGCTGACGCTCAGGTTGATATCAGTTTTAAGACTCATGTTTCCCTATGCACTTATACCATCAACAACAGCACTTGGTACTATTCATCCGCTGGGCAGAGAGATGGGGCTTCGTGCAGGAGCGAATGTTGTTATGCCAAATCTCAGTCCGGTAGATGTGCGAGAGAAGTATGCTCTGTACAATGACAAAATATGTACCGGCGAGGAATCAGCTCAGTGTAGAGAGTGTCTTGAAAAGAGGATAGATGCTGCCGGGTACAGAGCTGTTACAGATATAGGAAATGTTAAACGTATATAACAGGAGAGAAAAATGAAAATAATTTTAGCTTCAGGCTCACCCAGGCGGCGTGAGCTTATCCATATGATAACTGATGATTTTATTGTAGAAGTATCTGATGCGAAGGAGATCCTTCCAGATGAGATAGGTGCAGAACAAGCTGCTGAATATCTTGCTGCTGTCAAGGCGGAAGCTGTATATGCACATCATGTAGATGATTTAGTAATAGGTTGCGATACTGTCGTTATACATGATGGTACGATACTGGGCAAGCCTGCCAACAGGGATGATGCAAAGCGTATGCTCCAGTTACTTTCCGGTTGTACTCATAAAGTGAAAACTGGAGTTTCACTGATTTTTGACGGAAAGATACACAGCTTTTTTCAGACTACCGAGGTTACATTTTATTCGCTTACAGACGAAGAGATAGAAAGTTATCTGGATACAGGCGAGCCTTTTGATAAGGCTGGAGCTTACGGCATTCAGGGTAAAGGCAGTCTGCTTGTCAAGGAAATAAAGGGAGATTATTTTAACGTAGTAGGTCTGCCGGTTGCAGAGCTGTACAGATGTATGAAAAGTCTTGGACTAAATATAAAGGAGAATTGATATGAATAAAAAGGAACTGAACGAGCTTAGAAAGAATTTTTCCGAGGGCAGCGATCTGTTTACTCTGAATCATGTGGTATCTGCATTTGTTACAGCAGAGAAGGAGATATGTAATGTAAAGTCAGCACCGTTTCACAATATCCCTTCTGAGGAGAGCGAGTGTTATATGAACACGCTTAAGCGAGTGCTTTCGGGAACTCTTGGCAAAGGACTTTTGGAGTATGAATTCCCAAATGAAGCTTATGAAGAGGATGGAACACAGAGTATTCTTTATGGCGGACTTATGTCACGTCTTTCTGATGAAAGTGCTGTTAATCTTATGCTCAGCCAAATTGTAAGTAACATGGAGTATGTCAGCACCTATGCTATTCTCATCGGACATTGTACATATACCGTATTCAATAAGACACGTGATGGGGAGGAGAATCCATATGATGCAGTTGACTATTCATTCCTTGTAACAGCTATATGTCCAGTAGAGATACGTGTAGATGGGCTTATATATAACGAGGAAGCAGGCGGCATCATTCGCAAGACTGAGTATGACAGAATCGTATCCGAGGTGCCTACAGACGGTTTCCTCTATCCCACGTTTACAGGCAGAGGTCCTGATGTAAATCATGTGCTTTACTACGCAAGAAAGCCTAAGGAGGTAAATGTATCCATAGTTGAAAATGTGCTGGGTTGTAAGTTTATCTGCACAGCCAATCAGGAAAAGGATAGTTTCCATACACTTATGGAGGATATTGTGGCGGAGGAGCTTTCATATACAGTTATAACTGATGTAAATGAGAAGCTGAGGAGCATAGCGGAGGAGTATAAGAATGAGCCGGATCTGCCTACAGTTGACGATATTCAAATGAGAGATATACTCCTCGATTCGGGAGTAAGTGAGGAAAAGGCGGTAAAGCTTCAAAATATGTATCGTGAGATAACAAGGGAAAAGCCTTTGTCTGTATGCAATCTCACAGAGAATAAGACTACGCTTACCACGGAGGGTATTACAATACAGATAGCAAAGGACTTTGCCGACAAAGTGCGTACTCAATACATAGACGGCAGACGTTATCTGCTTATTGATCTTGATGAGCCTCAAATCTATGTAAACGGTATGCAAGTCATACTACAGGATACTTCAACCACTGAAGAAGAACCAGCTGACCAAATATCAGAGTGACCTTGTAATATAATTAAGTAAAAATGTGCGTTTTTTGTTGACAAATGATGGAAATTGGTTTATAATTAAATACGTATGCAGATATTTAAGGGGTGTTTGCATTAAATATAACTTTAAGAAAGAACGGAAAGGAATGATAAAATGAAAAAACGTGTTTTAGTAATAGGTGCGGGTCCGGCTGGACTTACGGCTGCATATGAGCTGTTGAAAGATAAAACAGATGAATATGAAGTAATAGTTCTTGAAGGGTCAAATGAGATAGGCGGTATTTCCAAAACTGTAAACTATAAGGGCAACAGAATGGATATGGGTGGACATCGTTTCTTTTCCAAGATGCCTGAGGTAAATGAATGGTGGAATAATATGCTGCCTATGCAGGGTGCACCATCATATGATGATATCCTTCTTAATCGAGAAACAAAACTTTGTCAGGGGGGACCGGATCCTGAAAAGGAAAACCGTGCCATGCTCACCCGACACAGAATATCACGTATTCTTTTTAATGATAAGTTTTATGACTATCCTGTTTCATTGAAGCCGGAGACTATCAAGAATTTCGGCTTTTTTACAACAATGAAGGTAGGTTTTAGTTACCTTGGAGCAGCTATGCACAAAAGACCTGAGACAAATCTGGAGAACTTCTACATTAACTGCTTTGGCAAACAGCTTTATTCAATGTTCTTTGAATATTACACAGAAAACCTCTGGGGCAGACATCCCAGTGAGATTGACGCTTCATGGGGTGCGCAGCGCACAAAGGGTCTTTCTATTACAGGCATCATCAAGGACTTTTTGGGCAAGACCTTCAAGGTGAAGAATCGCAAGGTCAATACATCACTTATTGAGGAATTTAAGTATCCAAAGCTTGGCCCCGGACAGCTTTGGGAGGTTGCAGCTGATGAGGTGAAGAAACTCGGCGGACAGATAATCATGAACGCTGAGGTCACAAAGCTGTATAAGAATGAGAGCAACATTCTTACAGGCATTACATATGTTAAGGACGGTAAGGAGATTCTTTTGGAGGGGGATTATGTTATTTCATCTATGCCCGTTAAGGATCTTGTTGCTGGTATGAATGATGTTCCTGCAGAGCCTCGGCGAATCGCAGCAGGCTTGCCTTATCGTGACTATATGACACTGGGCGTACTCGTTCCAAAGCTGAACCTTGAGAATAAGACAAAGTTCAAGACTGTTGGCAATATTGTCCCGGACTGCTGGGTTTACGTTCAGGACAGGCGTGTTCAGATGGGACGCTTCCAGATCTACAACAACTGGTCTCCCTACATGGTTAAGGATCTTGAAAATACAGTATGGATAGGCCTTGAATACTTCGTAAATGAGGGTGATAAGTTCTGGAATATGACTGAAGAGGAATTTTCAAATTTCTGCGTTGATGAGATGGTGAAATTGGGACTTATCAGCAGTGCGGATATAGTTATTGACACTCATATGGAAAAGGTTAAAAAGGCATATCCGGCATATTTTGATACCTACGATGAAATTGATACACTGGTCGAATACCTGAATACTATTGATAATCTCTATTGTGTAGGACGAAACGGACAGCACCGTTATAACAATATTGATCACTCAATGGTTACATCATTCGAGGCAGTAAAGAATATCAAGACCGGAGCTAAGGATAAGTCAAATATCTGGAGCGTCAATACTGAGAATGAGTATCATGAGACTAAAGAGGAGGCTTCAGCATGAAAAACAAGGACGAAGTCGAAAAGGAACTGAAAGCAACTCCGGAAACTACTGAAACGCCTGAGGAGATGGAAGTTGCTGATAATGTACAACCGATACCAGAGTCTTTAGAAGGCGGAGAGACTAATGACTCAATTAACTCGCCTGCTGATGATGAAGAAACTACAGAAGATAATAGAGTAACAGAAAATGAAGAACAAATAGATTTAGAAGATATTTCTGAGCAGGATGAATCGCATAAGGAGAAAAAGCCCATAAAATTGAAAGATGTAGGACGTATTGCTTTAACTGCATTAAGTATATTCACAATGCTTTTGGGAATGTTCCTTATTATATACTACATATGGGGAGCTGCAAGAGGTGAGTTTCACTCCGACAGTACTGACACGCTCTATTGGGCAGAGGCGGCAATGCAGGGTAATGGTCTTATCAATCCTGATTTCAACTATGCTGCTGTAATGCCTTTTGGCGGCAATATCTTCATGCAGATATGGATACCGTTTTTTGGAGTGTCCATGACTACTCACTCACTTGGTATGACTACGTTTTTTGTAGTTTTTTCAGCGTCAATTTTCTGGCTGCTGACCGAGATGAAGTGGAGCATCAGATGGAAAGGTATAACGATTGGCGGAATTCTTGTAGCATTGTCTCTTAGTGAGAAACTTCGTGAGATATTCTGGGGGCACATAATATACTACAGCCTTGGTATGCTATTCCTGGTTGCAGGACTTGCGCTTGTGCTGCATATCTACAATATTCAGGATAGCGGAAAGAGCAGGATAAAGCTGAGACTTACGATTGCACTTGTTATACTTCTTGTGATGTTCACTATCTTATGCACGAACTCAACAACAGCAATTGCACTTTTTGCGCTGCCTATTATAGGTTCACTATTTGTCGAACGTCTCCTGGATCATTCCCAGCCGTTAATCAATAAGAAGACAGGACTGGGCGGAATAATGCTTGTTATATGCGGAATTGGTGTTGTAGCTGGCATGAAGCTCGGCAAGATAATTGCTGGCGATGTAGTTGCAGGTTATGCTTCAGCTTATTCACGTTTCGCAGAAAGCAACACATGGTGGGAGCATATTGAGAAGCTGCCGCTTGCACTTCTTAATCTGCTTGGTCTTGATATAAGCGCCGGAACAGATTTGATGTCGCTTGATGGAATCAATACTATTATGCTTATTGTGTATGCTTTGATTCTTGTTATTCTGCCGATTATTGCGCTTTGTTTTTATGGAAAGATAAAGGATACAGGCACACGTATGCTTATCATTTCTCATTTTGTAGTAACAGCATTTATCATGGTAGGATATGTATGCGGTCTGCTCAGTGCTGCTGACTGGAGACTTTCTCCCTTGCTTGTAAGCAGTTTCCTTGTGTGCATTTCATTTATGCGCTGGATATATCTGAACACAGATATGAGCAGACTTGGTGTACTGCTTCTTCTGCCGGTAGGTTACATATGTGCAAACGGTGCATATACAGTTGCAAAGTTGCCGCCGGATTCATATCTTGAAAACACGAACTACAAGCTTGCTCAATTTCTTATAGAGGAAGATCTGGAATACGGCTATGCCACGTTCTGGAATTCTCATGCTATAACAGTTCAGTCTGATTCTAAAACAAAGGTACGCAATGTTGACATCAATGAAATCGGTGTTAGCATTTCTTATTACCAGAGCAACATAAAATGGTACGAGGATCAGGAAGGTCAGGATGACTACTTCCTGCTTATGAGTGCCGGAGAGAGAGATACCCTTATATCATCTGGTCATGAAATAATTACAAGACAGCGCCGTGAGCTTGAATGCGAAGGCTTTATAATCTGGGTATTTGAAGATAACATATTTTAAAAGACAGCCGCACAAGATTCAATGTGAGTCTTGGGCGGTTTCTTTCAATGAAAACTAAGGAGGAACATAAAATGGAAAAGCGTGTGAGAGATTCATATTCCGAGCAAGTACAGATACTAACTCAGGCGAATATCAACGGCTATAACCGACTTTTCGGCGGACAGCTTATGGAGTGGATAGATATAGTGGCGGCAGTAGTTGCAAGACGTCACTCCGGTAGAAATGTAACTACCGCTGTTGTGGATACGCTTACATTTCAGGCGCCGGCATATCCTAACGATACATTAAATGTATGCGGATATATAACATATGTGGGAAGAACATCAATGGAGGTCTGTGTAAAGACCTATGTTGAGAGCCTCGACGGAACAAAGGAGCTTATTAATACAGCATATCTTGTTATGGTAGCACTTGATGAGAACGAAAAACCTACAGAAGTCCCGAGACTTATGCTGGAGACCGACGAGGAAAGGAAAGAGTGGGAAGCCGCTGAAAGACGTGTGCGGCTCCGTAAGAAGAGAAATAGAGAGAACTATTGATAGTGTTAAAAACAGACATATTATTTGCATTTTTGTAAATAATGTGTCTGTTTTTTATATTATAATTTCTTAAAAATTTAGAGCTTTTTCTCTTCTGTGATGTTTCCAAATATCTGCATATCTACGTCCTTGAGTTCCGAAAAGGAGACGCACCCCAAGATATATAATTCAATTATTTATGTTGTGATAAGAAAGTGTTAATATAGTTATTATATGCAATATTGATATTGACAATGTTTATAAAATATATTATAATATGCACAACGGAAAACTACAGAAAGGAGCCGGGTCAATGATATATTTAACTAAATAAAGAATGAACAAACAAAACCACTTTTAAAAGGAGGACTAATCATGAAAAAGCGTATTTTATCAATAATACTAAGCATAATTTTCTGTTTAGGCATGATGCCTATATCAGTTTTTGCGAACTCTACTGGAAGTGATGGCATATTATATTTAGATTGGGATGCCGATCAACAGAAACTGGTAGAAGAGCATTATACTGGGACTTACACTGAAATCACAAGCGAGTCGACCGCGCTCAGCGAAGGCTGGTAGTTTGGTAAGCGGAACGGTTGAAGTTGCATCACGAATAGTGGTGAGCGGCGATGTACACATTATATTAGGGGACGGTGCTCACCTTAATGCAACGTATGGTATTACTGTTCAGGACAATGACCGTGATATAACAAACGGAAGTGCAAACAGCCTGACCATCTATGCCCAGTCAACAGACGAAACAACCATAGGCAAGCTAACTGCGAATGGAGAAAATGTTGCACAGGCTGCCGGCATAGGCGGCCGTAGCGGTGGTGCCAGCGGCAATATAACCATAAATGGAGGTACTATAACTGCAACCGGCGGCATGGGTGGTGCCGGCATAGGCGGCGGCAGTCGTTGCGCTGGCGGCACTATAACCATAAATGGCGGTACTATAAATGCAACCGGAGGTAGCGATGCTGCCGGCATAGGCAGCGGCGGTATTGACAGCTCCGGCGGCAATATAACCATAAATGGCGGTACTATAAATGCAACCGGCGGATATTGGGCTGCCGGCATAGGCGACGGCATGGGCGGCTTAGGCGGCAATATAATCATAACCGGCGGCGATATAACTGCAACCGGCGGTAGAGATGCTGCCGGCATAGGCGGCGGCTATTTTGGCTCCGGCGGAAGTATTTATGTACTTACTAAAGTAAATGCAACAGGGGGTGACTATGCTGACGATATTGGTAATGGTGCTGACGGCTACGGCGTCAGCGGCATAAGACCAACGGACACAGAAAACGTCTATGAAGTTTTCGGTGATAATGCATCACTTCACTGTGATATAATTATCCCGGCTGACGCTATAGTAAACATTCCGGAAGGAATAACCCTTACAATACCTGAGGGAATGACACTCACCAACAACGGCACAATCAATATCGATGGCACACTCATCGTAGATGGCACACTAATCAACAACGGCACAATCAACAACAACGGCACGGTTAACAACGAAAACGGTGATATACTAAATTACAACATATTCAACGGCACGGTCAACGGTAATGAGGTGGCTATACCGTACTACGATTGGGACTCTGTGAATAATGAACTCACCCAATACTCCAAAAAAACAAGCGAAGTGATTGAAATCACAAGCGACTCAACCTCGCTCGCCCAGGCTGGTATTATGTAAGCGGAACGGTTGAAGTTGCATCACGAATAGTGGTAAGCGGAGATGTACACATTATATTAGGGGACGGTGCTCACCTTAATGCAACGCAGGGCATCATTGTTGAGGGCACAAACAGCCTAACCATCTATGCCCAGTCAACAGGCGCAAATATGGGCAAGCTGACTGCAACCGGCGGAGAATATGCTGCCGGCATAGGCGGCGGCAATCAGGGCTCCGGCGGAAGTATTTATGTACTTACTGAAGTAAATGCAACTGGAAATGGCGGTGCTGACGCTATTGGTAACGGAAATAGCGGCTCCGGCGGCAGCGGCATAAGACCAACCGCTGATACGACTGATGTAAACGTTTATGAAGTTTTCAGCGATAATGTGTCATTTTACAATGCGACACTTCACTGTGATATAACTATCCCGGCTGACGCTACATTAAATATTCCGGATGAAATAAACCTTACAATACCTAAGGATATGATTCTCGCCAACAATGGCGTCATAAATAACTACGGTACAGTAAGCGGCGAAGGTAAAATATGTAATTATATAACTTCTATAACTTTGCCGGAAACGTCAGAATTACTTATTTATGTTAAGCTTTACATAAACTAAGTTATGCGGAGTTGGATTAAATGTAGAGTTACTTGAAAAAGTATTGGTTTTAACCATATTTTGGCTCTGCGAAAAAAATTCTGTAAAAACGAAAACTGTGATAAAAACATGATATTGAAGCGGCATGAAAAATTA
>CALXBL010000064.1 GCA_944386525.1 uncultured Ruminococcus sp.
GCCACTTTCAACAGTGACTGCTTGTTTGTAAATTCCTTTTTAACTTATTTCCCCAATTATTGACAGAGAGCCTTAATTTTAAACTGCAGGAACATCGACTGGTGCATCTGTCACAATCGGCACTTCTGTTACTACAGTGGTTTCAGGAGGATCTGTTGGCGGATCAACCGCTTCTGTTGTTACTATGGTTGTAGTTGTCATCTGGGTTGTTGTTGGTGTTACTGCATAATAAACAGTTATCTCCTCAGGATTTTCACGATTATACTCCTTACTGATATCAAAACTGAGTTTGGATACGGTATTTGCTGCCACTGCACCGGTGACCTCAGGCTCGATCTTATACTTGACACCAAGTTCATCAAGCGCCTTGGTATAATCTGAAATGTTTACATTGCTGTATGCAGGCAGCAATATTTCAGCAGGTCCCTTGCTAACCTGTATGATAACAGGTACTGATGTGTCGAAATATTCACCTTCCTCGATTTCCTGATATACGATTATTCCAGCCTCGTATTCATCGCTGAACACTTCCTCTACCTTAAACTTCATCCATGAACTATAACGTTCGTACTGCGTAGCATAATTCTTTCCTATCAAATTAGGCATAATTCCATCGCCTTCAGGAGTTGTGCTCTCAGTTGAATCTTCTGCTTCAGATACTGTTGTCGTTACAGTTGTAGTGCGAGTGGGGATATCTGTATCTCCTGATCCCCCTTTTGAAAACATGAAGTACAACCCAATAAGCAGTATCACAAGCAGCAGCATTCCAATTATGAGCGGTACCTTTACACGATCTATAGCACTGGGCTGTGATTCTGAATATGTATTTCTCCGATATCCGTCATTTCCATAATCATCATATGAATAATCGTCAGTATAACCCTGCTGAGAGTAATTCTCGTACTGAGGCTCATTCTGAGTCATATACTCATTTCGACTGAAGCTTCTTGTCTGTGAATATTGATTTCCTCCATCAGACTTTCCTTCACCGCTCATTGCACCTAATGTATTATTATCACTGAAAAGCTGGGTAACAAGCTCGGTTATCGTCTGGATTCTATCTGTACTTACCAGATTAAGTCCTTTCATTATTACTTCAGAAACGTGACGTGATATATTCGGATTCAGCAGACATGGCGCTATGAGATTATCGTTCTCCATTCGGCTGATCGCACTTGTAGGCATACTGCCTGTTAACACTCGATAAAGCACTGCACAAACTGCATACACATCAGTCCACGTGCCCTGACGATTACTTGCTGAATACTGCTCAGGTGCTGCATAACCGCTGAAAATCTCGCAGTCAAGCTCCGTGTCGGCTGTTCGCACTGCTGAAATCGAAAAGTCTGTCAGCTTCAGCTCATACCTCTTAGTTACATATATTGTCTCGGGGCTGATCGCTCTGTGTAGTACTCCGCTGTTGTGCAATATACTCAGACTCGTCAGAAACGGCGGCAGCATACCAGATAACTGACCCCAGCTCAGCTCCCCTGCATTTTCCTTCAGAAAATCAACAAAGCGCATACCGTCTATGTATTCATATACTGCATATGCTGTATTATTTGAAGTAAACAGATCTATAACACGATTTATCTGAACCTGTTCACGTATCTGGGCTAAAGACTTGTTGAGATCTATAAACTCCTCCATCAGTACCTTGTACTGCGGCATTTTGGAAGAGTCTACTTTTACCACCGGAGAATCCTCTGATCTCGCACAAAGATTCAATGGCATATATTCCCTTATAAGCACCCTGCATCCTACTGAACAGTCAAGTGCAATATATGTTATACCTTCACCATTCATTGAGAGCGGTGTGCCAATTATATATCTATGATTATTCAGCTCTGTTCCAGGCTGAATAAATATTTCGTTTACGGGTATATTTGCATTATATCCACAGCGCTGACATATGCCATCCTGGCTTTCAGTCTGCATCATACAGCCATAGCATAATTTCTTTTCCCCCATGGTCTTACCTCCTATCTCTTGTTAAAAGGCATCACAACCTAATACCTGACCTTATTTATTGTAACACGCCATAAGGATTATGTCAACAATATTCCAGAATTGACACCTTAAAGCGGAAGATTGTATCTTTTTTGTAATCATCCTGAAACGTTTCAGGCTCTGTTATAGTTCTATAAGTCCCTGCTCTTTCATCTTCTGAGCAGCAAACAGAATACCAATCCTGCCGCTTGTATAAGTAATGCCGCCCTGCATCCATACCGCAAACGGCTCTCGCAGAGGAGCGTCAGCAGAAAGTTCAATGGAAGCTCCCATTGTAAATGCGCCGGCTGCCATTATGACCTGATTGGAGTAGCCAGGCATATCCCAAGGCTCAGGAACTACATAAGAATCTATAGGCGAACCCATCTGTATACCCTGGCAGAAGGCAATAAGATTCATTTCATTACCAAGACATATCGCCTCTACTATATCGCCTCTTTTTTCACCAAGCTTAGGCGAACACTCAAATCCAAGTCTCTGAAAAAGTGCTGCTGCAAAGGTTGCAGTCTTTAGTGCATTTGCCACACAATCGGGTGCATGAAAGAATCCGAGAAACATTTCTCTGCTCATTCCAAGAGTACAGCCTACCTCCTTGCCCATACCTACACAAGTGAGTCTATATGCACAAAGCTCTACAAGATCTGCTCTGCCGGCAATATATCCACCGGTACGTGCAATTCCTCCGCCTGCATTCTTTATAAGAGAGCCTATCATAATATCTGCGCCATTCTGTGTTGGCTCAGTATCCTCCACAAACTCACCGTAACAGTTATCAACCATGATTATTGCATCAGGATTGCCTTTTCGTACTGCCTCTGTCATTTTACGCATCTGTTCCATTGTATATGCAGGTCTGAGCGAATAACCTCTTGAACGCTGTATATATGCTACTTTTGCTCCTGCCACTCCTTTTTCAATCATTGCATAATCAGGAGTACCATCAGGAAGAAGCTCAATATGACTGTACTTCACGCCGTAATCCATAAGAGAGCCACCGCCAGGATTGCCGCTTATGCCAAGAACTTCATCAAGGGTATCATAAGGCTTGCCTGTTATCGAAACTATCTTGTCACCTGTACGAAGTATACCGAAAAGTGCAACTGTTAGTGCATGAGTACCGGATACAAAGTTATGTCGAACTAAAGCATCCTCTGCACCAAAAGCATCGGCAAATACTCTGTCAAGAACATCTCTGCCCTGATCGCCGTAACCATAGCCTGTACTGCCGTAAAAACAAGTCTCAGTTACACGATTTTTCTGAAATGCCGCAAGAACCTTTGCTCCATTATATGCAGCTATCTCATCTATACGCCTGAAATCAGACTGACAGTCAGATTCAGCGGCCTCTGCAAGAACCATAAGCTTTTCATCAAACTTAAAGAATTCACTTATATTCATATTTACTGTAACGCTCCTTTTTCTGTATCTTCCTTCTTAACGTCAACTCGTTCAAGCACATATTCAGTCTCTATTTCCTCAAAGCCTATCTGCTTGTAGAAGCTTCGCCTTATGTCAAGAGCGTAGAGCACAGCCTCCTTGCCCATGCTGCCAAGCCAGGCAGACAGCCACTTCAGAAAATCCCTGGCATAACCGCTGCCTCTATTTGCGGCTCTTGTAGCAACCTGTCCTATCATAACGGAGTTTTCCTGGTCGAATACTATTGTTACCGTAGTACTATCCTTATAGGTAAGGACATGACTTACCCCGTGGCGGCATCTGTGAGATGTATCGGTCAGCCACAATGGGTAGTCCGTCAGGTTTGGAAATCCCTCCCTGAGTATGTCGTATACATCAGAGAGACGAGGATTAAACTCCACATCAGCTTCATCGAATGCATCCGAAAGCTCCAGTGGTTTAAGGCGGAACAGCGTCCTCCTAAGCTGCTGATAATTTTCAATACTGCTCAGACCTGTCAGCATATTCTGCGGACACTCTATTCTGAATGGAAGATGCATTTTTATAAAATCTGCTGCCTCGTACACTGGCAAATCATCATTTGAGCATATGACAAGGGTACTGTTCAGGAGAAACATCCATCCATTTGCACCCTCATACTCAAGGCTGAAAAATTGGCAGAAATCATAATCTCCACCATACGCTTTGAAATATGCAAGAAGCTTTTTCCCTCTCCAGCTTTTTTGGAGTTCTTTCCTTTCCTGTTCTGTAAAACTATATACACGCTTTATCATATAAGAACTGCCTTTTCTATCATAGCTCCTGTAAGCTGCAGACAATTTTCTATATCAGTCATATCTGCCACACATGACGGCGAATGGAGATAACGACAGGGCACTGATATTGCAAGTGTTCTAACACCGCCTCTGCTTACGTGTATGGCTCCGCTGTCATTTCCACCAGCAATACGGGTTTTTGTCTGAACCGGTATGCCAAGCTGCCTTCCGGCTTCAAATGCAGCGTTATAGAGTTCTCTGTCATATATTGTGCTTCTGTCCATAGAGGATACGACAGGTCCTTTGCTCAATGAGCAGACTTTCGCATCATCTTCAGCACCTGACAGATCAGCTGCGGTTGTTGCCTCCAGAACTACGGCTACATCCGGATTTACTGTATACGCTGCTGCCTGTGCACCTCTAAGTCCAACCTCTTCCTGAACAAGAAAGGCAAATGTCACATCATATAGCAGTTCCTCTCTGAGCAGCTCCAGCATTATTGCACAGCCGACACGGTCGTCGATAGCCTTACTTCTTATCCTGTTTTCTCCAAGTCTTGTATATAAGGGCAGAAAACAGGCATATTCGCCAAGTGAGATCAGCTTTTCAGCTTCTTCTTTATCTTTTGCACCAATATCAAGATACAACTCAGAAAATACCGGAACTTTTGTTTTCAGGTCGCCCTCAAGCAGATGTATCGGCTTTGCACCGATAACTCCAGGGATATTTTTTTCACCTACAACTACAGATCTGCCAATAACTACTGAAGCGTCTATTCCTCCAACGGGCGCTATTTTCAGAGTGCCGTCATCGTTAATATAAGTTATGATAAATCCCACTTCATCCATGTGTGCACTTATCATAAGCTTTTTCGGCGCAGCATTTATGCCTTTTTTCTCTATGATAACGCTTCCCAACGGGTCGATAAAAATACTTTCTGCATAGGGCTTTGCAATCTCTATGATATAATCACGCACTGCCTTCTCATTGCCCGATGCACCGCAAAGCAGACAAAGCTTTTCAAGATGTTCTTTTAGCATAATGCACCCCCATTAACCATGCAGCAAGAAGCTCAGATGTATTCTTTACGTCGCTTACAGATATTACTTCAGATGGTGTGTGCATATATCTGAGAGGTATTGACAGAGTACAGCTCTTTGCTCCGCCTCTTGCAACTGCAAATCTATCTGCATTCGTACCAGTTTTGCCATTCATTACTTCCAACTGATAAGGAATATTATTACACTTTGCAGTTTCAATAAGACCCAGACTTATTTCACTTGAAAGAGTTGGTGCAATGCCTATCATTGGACCTTTGCTCATTTTTCCACACTTTGCAGGATCGTCACCATGTGCTGTCGCAAAGGTCACATCTACTGCAATTGCTATATCCGGAGCAATGTTGAAGCCTGCATTGGCAGCACCAGCTTCACCAGTCTCCTCCTGAGCAGAAAAGAGAATATTCAAATTACAAGGCAGTTCCTTATCTTTCAGCAGCTCCAGCGTATAAAGTATTGCTGCAATGCCGCACCGATCATCCATAGAATGAGCGGCAACATTATCACCCATAAGCTCCAAAAACGGAGTATCAAATGATATTCTGTCGCCAAGAGACACCATCTCATGAAGCACCGATCCAGAATAACCAGTATCAATAAGCATCTCCGTTATATCAAGTACCTTTTCCTTACCGCCGCTGAGGTGCGGAGGTACAGAAGCTATTACACCTGGTATATCAGTCCTTCCGTGAACCACTACATTCTGTGCAGGCATGATACGCATATCAAGTCCGCCCACATTGCCGGCTTTTATAAAACCATCGTTAGTAATTGAAGTGACTATAAATCCCACCTGGTCAAGGTGAGCGTCCAGCAGGACGATTGGTGCATTCTGAAACCTTGACGGTATTGTTCCTATGATATTGCCTGTTGAATCTTTATAGACATCGGAACAGTATTCTTTCAGCAGCCCAAGAGCCTTTGCTCCTGCGCTGCTTTCTTCTCCGGAAACACCATCGGCTCCTGTAAGTTCTCTAAGAATCTCAGTCAGGTTCATGCCTGCTCTTTCAGCTCCTTTACAAGTGTTTTATAGTGGATGCCTCTCGCCTCAAAATTAGGATAAAGGTCGAAACTTGCACAAGCCGGTGAAAGAGTTACAATGTCACCCTTTTCTGCTGTCGCCTGCGCCTTTGCCACAGCGTCCTCCATGGAATCTGCGTGAAGTATGACTGGATGATCTTCGCTGTATGCGCTGCATGATGTTACTGCCGCCTCTATCTTTGGAGCAGTTACGCCCATCAGTATCATCACTTTTACCTTTTCACATACCGTCTCTGCCATTGGCTCAAATGGTATTTTCTTGTCATAGCCGCCCATTATTACTATAAGCTGCTGATCAAATGAATTCAATCCCGCCAAAACTCGTGTGGGACTAGTGGCAATACTGTCATTATACCACTTCACACCATCAAGTTCACGTACAAACTCAATCCTATGTTCAACTCCGCCGAAATTCTCCGCTACATTTACTATAGTATCCACAGACACCTCACCCCATACTGCGCTAATTGCTGTGAGATAATTTTCCACGTTGTGCATACCGGGTATACGTATCCTGTCCTTATGAACTACAGGTGTGACTTCGCCCCTTTCAATGTAGCAGAGCATACCGTCTTCTCTCAGGAATGCACCTCTCTCAGGAACGCTGTTTCTTGAGAATTTTACAAGTTTACCTCTTACCATTGGCGAAAGATCATTTGTAAGCTTGTTGTCAAGATTCAGGACTGTTTTTGAAAAGGCATTCTGATGTGCAATAAGATTTACCTTTGCAGATATATACTCATCCATTGTACCGTGTACATCAAGGTGATTGGGGGCTATATTTGTTATTACCGCCACATCAGGAGACTGTCTCATAGAAAGCAGCTGGAAACTGGAAAGCTCTACTACTGCTATATCGGTATCCTTTATCTCCTCAATAAGCGGAAGAAGCGCTCTTCCTATATTGCCCCCCTTGTGTACAGTTTTGCCCTCAGCCTTAAGGAATTCTGTAATTACTGAAGTAGTTGTAGTCTTACCGTCAGAACCGGTTACTGCGTATATCTTGCATGGACACAGTTCAAAGAAGATCTCCATCTCAGTTGTAACTGCAACTCCTGCATCACGAGCTTCTACAAGCTTGGGATTATTAAAGTACATACCCGGAGATCTAAAAACAACATCAAAATCGCTCAGGCTGTCAAGATATTTATCTCCCAGTCTGAAGCTAACGCCCTTTTCCTTCAGCTCTCTGTATATTTCACCCAGCTGCTCCGGCGACTTTCTGTCAAGAAGTGTAACTCCTATGCCCTTTTTAAGGAAAAGACGGATGATATCTGTATTTGTAACACCTACGCCAATAAAGGCGATCTTCTTCTGCTTCATAGTTTCAAAAAAGCGTTCGATCTTATTCATAGGTTTTCCTCCTGAAATATTCTAATCTTCTCTTATCTTAACACTTGCAGCCGGCTGCTTGCAAATTCCAGCCTATGCATATTGCACACAAAAAGGCACCCTCCGCTGAGGAAGCGTGCCTTTTAATAATTCAAAGTTAATTATTCAGCTACCGGAATATCATCCATTGTAAACTGGGCTCTCGGATTACCGTTTTTGTCATCATCTATCATTACTGCCTTTTCAATAGTAATAGGAGATGTAGGTGATGAAACTGCACCATCACTGCCCATAACACGCTCTACATTCAGAAATGAATCTACTACTTCCATGCCCTCAGTTACTTCACCAAAAGCCGCATAGTCACCATCAAGGAACGAACAGTCAGCATAGCAGATAAAGAACTGGCTTGACGCACTATCGGGATCACTTGAACGTGCCATGGATACAACGCCTCTCTGGTGTGAAAGTGTATTATCTACACCGTTGGATGAAAATTCACCCTTGATATTATTAGAACTGCCACCTGTGCCATTACCATTGGGATCTCCTCCCTGTGCCATAAAATCGTCACATACACGGTGGAACGTTAGACCATCATAAAAGCCTTCTGTTACAAGGCTCTCAAAATTTTCGCATGTTATAGGGGCAATATCAGGATACAGAGTAATTACAAATGTGTTACCAGCAGCTCCTTCTTCAGCTGCAGGGTCATCATTATTCTTGTCAGAACAACCTGCAAATGCTCCCATCATCATTGCTGCAGCCATTGTGACTGCGAAAAATCTTGTATATCTTTTCATAATTTCAGATTCCTTTCAGAAATATATTTCAATTTATTATACCACAAATTAAGTATCATTGCAAGTATTTTTCAGAATTTCATGAACATATCACCCAACCGCTGATGAAGTTGTGCTCTCCTCAGTAGTGCCGGATATATTCGTTTCTGTTATGGATGATATATCAGTACTAGTCTGAGAGACTACAGATGTAGTTTCCGGCAGAACAGTAGTAGTTTCAGCAGGATTTATATTTTCCTTATCATAATCTATTAAAAACTGTACTCTTGGATTGCCGGCTGCATCAGCTTCTATTGATGCTGCTCCTTTTATATATATTGGAGTTTCAGGCACTGATATCTCACCCATTCTGCCTATACTCCTTGGAACATCCAAAAATCCATCAACTACCTCCATACCTTCAGTCACACTTCCGAAGGCTGCGTACTGACCGTCAAGATATGTAATATCCTCATAGCATATAAAAAACTGACAAGTTGCACTATCGAAATCGTCAGCTCGTGCCATTGAGACAGTTCCTCTTACATGAGAAATATTATTGTCCACACCATTTGCCGAGAATTCACCCTTAATTGCCTTACTGCTTGCACCAGTTCCATCTCCATTAGGATCGCCGCCCTGTGCAACAAATCCATCTACGACACGATGAAATGTAAGTCCATTATAAAAGCTTTCATCTACGAGCTGCTGAAAGTTTTCACAGGTTTCCGGGGCTATTTCTGGATAAAGTGTAACCACAAAGCTGTTTTCGCCTATAACTGCACCCTTAAGCAAATCCTCCTCATCACAGCTTGTAAGTCCAGACAAAGCCAATGCTGCACATACCGCATATGCAGTAAACCTAAGTTTCTTCATAGGAATCGTCCTTTCCGTAGTCTATATGCTTTTTATTATATCACATATCATTTAAAAAATCAAGAAGTTTTTATACTATTGCGTATTATTGCTCGTTTGAGAAAAATATGTCAAGTATTATTGACATATGCAGCCTGTCGAAAAAGTCAAGCATTCGCTTGGCTTTTTTTGATAGAAATGGTATAATAAAGAAAGACCAGCTATAAA
>CALXBL010000065.1 GCA_944386525.1 uncultured Ruminococcus sp.
CAAATATGCTCTACTTTTTTTGATATTTATTTTGTAGGCTTTACTCGGCTTTCCCCAACATTTATTATAGAGCCTAATTAAATTGTAAGCAAAGGTCGATCGTTCATTTTATCTTATGAATTTTATGAAAGGTGGTATTTTTTATGAAAAACAAATTTTTAAAGGTCCTTGCGTCACTTATGACCGCAGTAATAGTTCTTTCCGCAACAGCAATGCCGGCTTTTGCAGCAATTGAGTATGAGGATTGGGGAACTTCTTATGACTATCGTGATAGAGTTTGCCTTGAATATATTAAAGCCGATGACTTTGAAGGTCTGACTGCCTACATAGAAAGCTGGAAAACTGAGGAGAATAATAATGAAGGTTTTGATAAAATGCTTGATTATGTCAGAGCTGATGACCGTGTGGGACTTTATGATTATCTGGTAGAATGTTACATTTTAGAACATTATCCTGACTATACCGGAGAGTATTCTATGTTCGACAACGATCTTTACTTTGATCATTATTTCACTTGGTTTCTAACTCAATTTAGAGGTACCTATGCTACAGGCGATGAAGACTATGCATTTTTGCTGAAAATGAAAGTTTTACCTGCTGATCCAAATGTAAAAGAACCTCCTATTTCTACTCCCGAACTTGTGCCAGGCGACGCAAATATGGACAACAGGATCTCTATTACAGATATTATTTCTATAAACAAAATCGCAGTTGGCATTATTACTCCAAACAATGTCAATCATGCAATTGCGTGTGACTTTAATAATACCGGTCGTATTGATATGAATGACGTCACCGACCTTATGTACTCCTTAGTTTTCGGCGATGATACCGCTGAAAGCTAAAGCTCAAATATCCAATAGGCAGATCGGATAACATCCGGTCTGCTTTTTTAAAAAAATTTCAGAAAAACACTTGACAAGCTTTTTATTATGTGATATACTTATGAAGTTGCAAAACAAATATCGTATTCTAAAGACAGCTGGTGGCAAATGCCGTAAATACAGCCGAGGAATGTGCATAGTCTGAATCATACAGATGCTCTTTCCCTATGTCGAATGAGCGTCTTTTTTTATGACTGTCACTTCTTTGATACGATAAATATGTATCGGAGGTGAAATCAAATGGCAAGTGAAAAGATTTTGGAAAGCAAAAAGGCTAAGGTCGCAGCTCTCACCGAGCAGCTCCAGAGCGCTGTATCTTTCGTGCTGGTTGACTATCAGGGTATCACTGTTGAGGCTGATACTAAGCTGAGAAAAGAACTGCGTGAGGCTAACGTTAAGTATATTGTTGAAAAGAACTCTATGCTCCGTTTCGCTTTCAAAAACATGGGCATCGACGCTTTTGATGACGTACTGCACGGCACTACTGCTATTGCTATGTCTACTGAAGACCAGACAGCTCCTGCTCGTATTCTCGGTAAGTTCGCTGAGGATAACAAGGACTTCTTCAACCTGAAGGCTGGTTACGTTGAAGGTACCGCTTACGATACCGCTGGTGTTGTTGCTCTGTCCAAGATCCCGTCCAAGGATATCCTGCTGGCTCAGCTCGTTGGCTCTCTCCAGGGTCCGATCCAGAAGCTCGCTGCTACTCTGCAGGCTGTTGTGGACAGCAAAAACGAAGAACCTGCTGCATAATTTTTCTTGCAGCTACCCTGCCTGAATCTCAGGCTAAAACCTAAACCAAAATATTATAAAGGAGTTAATTATCATGGCATCTGAAAAGATTATGAATTTCATTGAAGAAATTAAGGCTCTGTCTGTTCTGGAACTGGCTGAGCTGGTTGAAGCTATCCAGGAAGAATTTGGCGTAACTGCTGCTGTTGCAGCTGCTCCTGCAGCTGGCGGTGCTGCTGCTGCTGCTGAAGAAAAGACTGAGTTCGACGTTGTTCTCGTTTCCTTCGGCGACGCTAAGATGGGCGTTATCAAGGCTGCTAAGGATGTTCTCGGTCTGGGTCTGAAGGAAGCTAAGGCTGTTGTTGAGTCTGCTCCTGCAACTCTCAAGGAGGGCGTTTCCAAGGCTGACGCTGAGGCTCTCAAGGCTAAGCTCGAAGAGGCTGGCGCTACTATCGAAATCAAGTAAGTCTTACTTACTCACAAATTTCGGCTCTCTGTCAATAATTGGGGAAATAAGTTAAAAAGGAATTTACAAACAAGCAGTCACTGTTGAAAGTGGCTGTTTGTTTTTTTGCTATATCACCAAATTGGCTATGCTCATCAGCACTACTCCCGGTATGCCCAGAATTGCCGACTGCATTATGTTGAAAAGATTAAACTCCGGCGAAAAGCCTATACCTCCACCAAAATAATGCATTAGTACAAGTCCGGCAAGTCCGCTCACTGTGCCCCATAGAACAGAGCGTATCTTATGGGCGCACCTCATGTAATATATGAGCATTACTGCTCCCAAAACTCCCCATATCAACCAGAAACTAAGCATCTCCATTATACACCTCCTGTTATGTGAGCAGATATGCCAGCGCCATCATAAGATTCCTGTTCCCTCCGTCCTTGTACAGCATGACCAGTATGGCTAATATGAGCATACGATCTGAATCAAGCTGTGAAAACAGCCTGTCGATACCAAAAGGAAGCTGTCGGAGAATATTACTGCTTCTTTCTTTTTCATCAGGCCTCTCCTCTTTGGGAGAGGCTCTTTCTCTTTCAGGATTCTCTGTGTATGGATTCCTTTTTGCATCATGATTGGCTGTGGGAACATTCTGCCGCATCTGACGGGCACGTCTTTGGGCGTCACGGCGCATGGCACTGCCGTCCAGCCTTGTATAATCTGCCATATTACCACTCCCTTACAGGAAATCATTAAGCATACCCGTATCTTTAAGAGTTTTCCACACCGTGTAGAGCTTCATAAGTTTCAGTGCTCTGTCTACCTTTTTCTGACGCTCCGGATTAAGATGAGGTTTCAGTGCAAGAAGGAGCGCTGTGTCCTCATCCTGCTCTGCGCTGCTCATTAGTGACGAAAGCTGCATCAGCAGCCCTATATCAAAGCCGCCCTCGCCTTTCTCCTCCTGTGAGGATGTCTGCTCCGGCTGTTCACAGCTGTTATCATTGCTATCCGAATCGCCAAGCAAAGCCGCCAGCTCTTTCAGCTGCTCCATACTTTCCGGATCAGACAGCACCGACTGCATCCTGCCAAGCAAATCATCCATATAACCTACTCCTTACAACTTTTTCCCCATCAGCTTTTCATAGAGCAGCTTTGCCTGAGGACTGTTTATCAGCTTCTCCAGCTTCGACTTGTCGTTCATGAGCGAGGCAAGCTTCTGCTGCTGCTTTTTGTCCATGTTCTTGGTGGCAGCCTCAAGCTTGCCAGATTTAAGCGCACTTTGCAGTTCCTCGGGAGTTACCCCTAACTTTCCGCTTACTGCTCCGAGTATATTTTTCAGCTGTTCATTATTCATAGAGGACTTTTCCATAAAAATTTCCTTTCCGGCAAAATACCAGTTGTCACATGGTAATTTTTGTGTTATAATAAAAGGGAGTGTTTTCACTGCAATCTATTGAAAGAGGTATATACTTATGCGTATTATTGTAGTTTCAGATACACACGGTCTCTACAGCCGCCTTTACGACGTTGTCATGCGCAATTTGAAGGCAGACGCCTTTATCCACCTTGGCGACGGCGAGGAGGAATGTCAGACTCTGCTGCACAACTTCCCCGAAATTACGCTAAAATTCCACTGTGTCAGAGGCAACTGCGACTACGGCAGTCAGCTGCCCGTTTTCAAGACGCTGGATATTGCTCCCGGACACCGTATCTTTGCTACCCACGGTCACCGGTTCGGCGTAAAATACGACCTTGGCACACTTGTAACTACTGCTAAGGAAAATGGCTGCGATATAGCTCTTTACGGTCATACCCACGTCCAGAACAGCTCCTACGAAAACGGCGTGTATATCCTCAATCCCGGCAGCGCCTCCTGCCCACGTGACGGAAAGCCTGCGTCGTATGGATATATCGACATTACTCCGGCTGGTGTTGTGACTAATAATGTAACTATCTGATTTCAGTATATGCAGCCACAAGCTTTAAGTTTCCTGATGCATAAACGGAGGTATATCCCATATGAAAAAACTTACTCCCAGATCCGGAGACGTTCCAATCTGGAAAACCGGCGGATTCCTTGCCTTTATACTGGGTTTTCTGTCGCTGCTTATTACTATTTTGCCAATCATCATCGCTGAAAAGGGATACTTCATCTACTACGGCGACTACAACGCTCAGCAAATGCCATTCTATCACCTTGCCTCACAGGCAGTGAAGTCCGGCAGCTTCGGCTGGAATTGGTTTACCGATCTGGGCGCAAATTTCATAGGCTCATATTCATTCTATCTATTGGGCAGTCCCTTTTTCTGGCTTTGCGCAATTCTGCCATCTTCATGGTGTATCCACGCAATGCCATTTGTGCTTGCCCTTAAGCACGGCATTGCTGCGCTTACTGCCTACGCCTACATAAAACGGTTTGTAAAATCCCGTAATGCTGCCGTTATCGGCGGTATGCTCTATGCCTTTTCCGGTTTCCAGCTATTCAATATATTCTTCAACCACTTCCATGATGTATCCGCACTCTTCCCTCTTATGCTCATAGCTCTGGAGGAGCTTGTGGTAAACAGAAAAAAAGGTCTGTTTGCACTGACTGTGGCTCTTATGGCAGCGGTGAATTACTTCTTCTTTGTAGGCGAGGCGCTGTTTTTAGTACTCTATTTTATAGTGCGCTGCTTTTCGAAGGACTTCCCTGCAAGCCCCAGAATATTCCTGCAAATACTGATAGAGGCTGTCTTGGGCGTTATGATGGCTTGCTTTATACTGCTCCCCTCTGCACTTGCACTGCTCAGCAACTACCGCATTAGCGAGAGACTCTACGGCTCAGACCTTGTGGCGTATAACGACAAGACAAGGATATGGCGTATTATCCAGAGTTTCTTTATGATACCCGATGTCCCTGCACGTCCCAACCTATTTGCTGAGGGAAACGGAAAATGGGCATCTATCGGCGGATATCTGCCGCTTTTCTCAATGACCGGCGTTATAGCCTTCATGAAACACCGTGACGGTCACTGGGCTAAAAGGCTCATAATTATCTGCATCATATTCGCATTTATACCCGTCCTCAACAGCGCATTCTATATGTTCAACAGCTCATACTACGCAAGATGGTTCTTTATGCCGTTGCTCATAATGTCGCTTATGACCGCCCTCGCCCTCGATGAGAAGGACTACACCAAGCTGCCGCTGAAGGATGGCATACTCATAACAGGCGGTGTGCTTCTTGCATTCGCTGCCATGTTCTTCCTGCCCGTCAAGGAGGAGGACGGCAGCATATCATATACATCCATGGCTGAATATCCGCTCCACTTCTGGATAGTTATGGCTGTTGCCGTGGTTTCTCTGGCATTAACGGTTTATATTGCATCACTCAGGAAACAAGGTAAGCCATATTTTACCCAAAGTGTAGCGCTCATAGCTGCAGCCTCTGTAGCGTGCACGGCTACGGTTGTATACTTCGGTGCAAACAGCTACGGCACAGCTCATGAATATATCGACAAGGCAATAGACCCTGAAAACGATGTTACTATATCAATAGATGAAAACAGCTTCTTCCGCACTGATATATCCGAGGACTGCGATAACTACCCTATGCTATGGGGTCTGCCATGTATGCGCTGTTTCCACAGCGTTGTGCCCGGCTCTATAATGGAATTCTACTCCGATGCAGATATCGGCAGAGACGTTTCCTCAAGAGTCGATACCAAACACTACTCGCTGCGGGGACTGTTCTCCGTAAAATATTACTTCGATGAAATAGAAGATGATAATAAAAATCACATCGAATCTCCCCTTCCGGGATTTGAGTACAAAGAGGATATGAACGGTTTCCATTTGTACGAAAATGAATACTTCATTCCCATGGGATTTTCGTTCGACAGCTTCATAACTAAGGAAAACTGGCTGGAGCTAAGTGAGACAAGACGTACCGGCATACTTATAAAAGCCCTCGTTCTCGATGAAAAGCAGGCTGAAAAATACGGCGGTATCCTCACAGAGCTTACAGAGGACGACTGCACCATGACAAAGCAGCTCTATCTGCTTGAATGCGAAAACCGCAGGAATTCATCATGCACTAACTTTCAATATGATTCCTATGGATTCTCCGCTGAGTTTGAATCAGACGACGAAACTCTCGTGTTTTTCAGTGTGCCGTATGAATCCGGCTGGAGCACAAAGGTAAACGGCGCAGACACCAAAATAGAAGTGGTGGATACTGGATTTATGGCTGTACCCGTAAAGGCAGGAAAAAGCTCCATTGAGTTTAAATATGAAACCCCCGGACTTAAAACCGGCGCTCTGATATCACTGTCCGGTCTGGTACTATACGGAGTATATATGTTCGCCGGATATACCCTTAATAAAAAGCAAAGGAGAGGTTAAAAAATGCATCTTGACGAAAAAACTATTTCAAGCAGCCCTGCCTATCAGGCAAAGATATTCCGTGTGACTAAGGATATGGCAAGACTGGAGGACGGCAGAGAAGTTGTACGTGACGTTGTACACCACTCCGGCGGAGTGTGCGTTGTACCGCTGACTGATAAGGGTAATGTCCTGCTGGTGAAGCAGTACCGCTACCCTATGCATGAGGTAACTCTTGAAATCCCTGCCGGAAAGCTCGAACCAGGTGAGAATCACTCTGAATGCGGTCTGCGTGAGCTGCGTGAGGAGGCTGGCGTTACCTGCGGAAAATATACCTATCTCGGCAAGCTCTACCCTACCCCTGCATATGATACTGAAGTGATACATATGTACCTCGCCGAGAAGCTTTCAGGTAAATCAGACCAAAACCTTGACGATGGCGAGTTCCTCGATGTGACTGAGCTTCCGCTCAATGAAGTCGTTGAGATGGTCATGGACGGCAAAATTCCCGATGCCAAAACTCAGATAGCCATCCTCAAAACATGGTTTCTTGTAAACGGAAAATAAAAAAGACTGCTGTTAACCAGCAGTCTCAGAACAGACAGATAATAAAAATTAGTTACTCAGCCGACTGCTGAGCTTCTTCCTCTGCCTCCATAATGGCAAGATGACGATAGTATGCGTCGAGTATCTCATTTTCAAGCAGTTTCCGGGATTCTCCCGAAATAGGATGTACGATATCACGGAATGCTCCGTTTTCATCCTTGCGGCTGGGCATTGCTACAAAAAGCCTTTCATCTCCCTGCACAATCTTGATGTCATGTACTGCCAGCATATTGTCAATTGTTACTGACACAACTGCCCTCAGTCTCCCTTCGGTGACAATCCTTCTGATTTTGATATCTGTGATTTCCATATGACGACCTCCTGTTCTCACTGCGTAAGGACGCTCCATATACCTTGAAGCCTCAGGGATAGTATGGTTAAAAAACGGGTAAAATATACACGTCTTTGCTCTGACTTCTGTTTTTATACGTCAGTTCAAGCACCCTTATAAGCAGTATAAACCAAAAACATTGATATTTTAAGTATAGAAAGAGTGATAAATATGAAAAATGATATTCTTAACGGCAAAAAACATATCCACTTCATTGGTATAGGCGGTTCGGGAATGTATCCTCTGGCGCAGATACTCCACGCCAAGGGCTACTACCTTACAGGCTCCGACAACAACGAGACTGATACGCTCCAGGCTGTACGTGCTATGGGTATACCGGTGATGCTTGGTCAGTGTGCGGAAAATATCGAGGGCGCAGACCTTATCGTACACACGGCTGCCATTATGGCTGATAATCCCGAGCTTATTGCTGCTAAGGCAAGCGGTGTGCCTGTGCTGGAGAGAAGCGAACTTCTGGGTATCGTCACAAGCTGGTACAACAACGCCATCTGCGTGGCAGGCACTCATGGAAAAACTACTGCCACATCTATGGTAACTCAGGCGCTCTTTACCGCCGGCATAGATATATCTGCATTTATCGGCGGAAAACTCCCGTGTATCGGCGGCAGCGGCCGAAGCGGCAGCAGTGATATCATGACCTGTGAGGCTTGTGAATTTGTTGACACGTTCCTTAAGCTCTATCCGGATATTGCGGTGATACTCAATATCGACGCCGACCACCTGGACTACTTCGGTACGGTTGAAAATATTATAAAGTCATTTCACAAATTCTGCCAGAATACTACCAAGGCAATAATCTACAACGGAGATGACCAGAACACTCTTAAAGCCGTTGAGGGCGTAACAGACAGAGATATGATATCCTACGGCATATGCAGCTCAAATGACTACTACGCCCACAATATAAAGCACATCTCCGGCATGGAAACACGCTTTACCGTTATGCACAAGGGGCAGACTCTTGGTAATATAACTCTTCATGTTGCCGGTGAACATAATGTTCTTAACGCTCTGGCGGCTGTGGCTGCGGCTCTCTATGCGGGAGCAGATTTTGAAGCAATCGCACGTGGTCTTGGTGAGTTCCGCGGCGCAGGACGCCGCTTCGAAAAAAAAGGCGAGGCTATGGGCATAACCTTGGTTGACGACTACGCCCACCACCCAACAGAGCTGACCGCAACCCTCAAAGCCGCAATGGCTATGCCATTCCGTGAAGTGTGGGCAGTATTCCAGCCGTTTACCTACACACGAACTGCCCAGCATCTTGATGCATTTGCTGAATCCCTGTCCATTCCCACACACGCCGTCCTCACCGACATTATGGGCGGCCGTGAAAAGAACACTCTCCCAATATTCACAAGACAACTTGCTCAAAAGATAGACGGCTGCGTATGGTTCCCACAGAACGAAACCGACCCCGAATCCTCCGATAATAGAAAATATCACAACTTCCACCAGGTGTGCGACTATGTATGTGAACAC
>CALXBL010000066.1 GCA_944386525.1 uncultured Ruminococcus sp.
TTAATATCTTGCTGTCCATCTTCAACAATATTTCCTAAAACTTCTATATAGCTCTTCGACTGTCCCTGAGAAACTGTTTTTTATCTTTCTAAATATTTGTCCCATATACGACATGTGCATAAGCCTATAAGCACTCCAATAACTGCTCCTGCAAGAACATCTGTGGGAAAGTGTACATAGAGATAAAGCCGGGAAAAACCTATCAATGAGGCAAGGATATAGGCTGCTATGCCCATTTTTCTGTTGGCTTTCATTATAACAGTCGCCGCAGCAAACGATGAAAGCGTATGTCCTGACGGGAATGAATAGTCATGTGGCATGGATATCAGCATATCCTCCACCGGCTTTATCCAGCAGGGACGAGCTCTTTCCACAAGATTTTTCAGTGCTGCATTTCCTATTAAAGCTCCTGCGCCCAAGCTTACCCCAAGCTTTATGCCATCCTTTCTGTATTTTGGAAAGACAAGCATCGCTGCAGCAGCTGATATCCATACAAAGCCCTTGTTTCCGAGAGCCGTTATCTTTGGCATTGCCATATCCAGAAAATCACATCTGAAATGGTCTCTTATAAAATCAAGCACTATAAAATCAATATCTGTTATATTCATATTCTACGCCCTGAAACGATAGCCTACACCCCACACTGTTTCGATATAGTGAGAATCTGAGGGGTCGTTTTCGATTTTTTCACGAAGACGGTTTATGTGAACCGCCACTGTTGCGCTGTCACCCATAGCATCCATGCCCCATATGCGCTCATACAGGGTTTCTTTATCAAAGACAATATCTGCATTTGTCACAAGAAATAGCAGCAGTTCGTATTCCTTATTCTTCAAATTTATCTCCCTGTCCTTGACAAAAACTCTGTGAGACCTGGGATTTATACGTATTGCACCTACTGTTATCTCAGGCCGCATATCACGCGGCTCACCTTTAAGTCTGTTGTATGTGGCTATATGCGCTTGAACTCTTGCCACAAGCTCACCCGGTGAAAATGGCTTTACTATATAATCATCTGCACCAAGCCCAAGTCCTCTTATCTTGTCGATATCCTCCTTTTTTGCCGTTACCATAAGTATCGGGATATCAAGCTGCTCCCTTAGCCGGCGGCATACGACAAATCCATCCAGCTGCGGCAGCATAAGGTCAAGGAGTATCAGCTGGAATTCCTCTCTTAGCGCAGTATTCATTCCACTTACGCCGTCGGTCTCTATAGCCACCTCAAATCCGTTTATCTCCAGATAGTCCCGCTCAATTTCAGCTATTGCAAGATCGTCTTCAATTATCAGGATCCTACTCATGTTTACCCTCCTTTGGAATAGTCATAACTATTCTGAGTCCCTTTGGATTCATATTTTCCGCATGGATAGTACCGCCAAAACGCTCCAGTATCTTTGCCGTTATGGCAAGTCCCAGTCCGCTGCCGTTGTCTGGCTTATTTCGGGAAGAATCGCTCCGGTAGAATACGTCAAAAAGCTTGGGCAGCGCCTCTGGCGGCACTCCTGGACCGTTGTCATCAATGACTACTCTCACATATTCACCGGCATCCTCACAGCGGATACGCACCATCACTTTTTCCTCGTCCTTATATTTAAGACTGTTTTCCAGAATATTTGTTATGGCACTCCTTAGCTGTACAGGGTCGGCGTAGAAACTGAGAGTCTCGGGTATTTCCTCGCATATTATGGTCATGCCGCGCTCTCTGTATTCCTTTTCATTTGTAGAAATTACAGAGCGTATCTCCTTTTCAGCGTTCAGGCGCTCCGGATAAAACGGACAGTCTCCCAAATCAAGCTTCGAAAACAAAAACAGCTTATCCACCATTCTGTCGATATCGTTTGCCTTTGCAAGGATCGTTTTCATATACTTCTGCTGCATCTGGGGAGTTGCAGCAATTCCCTCCAGAAGCCCCTCAATATAAGCTTTTATGGAGGTCAGCGGCGTTCTCAGATCGTGGGATATGCCAGCAATAAGTTCCTTGCGGTTTTGCTCGTTTTTCTGTATTATGTCGATAGACTCCTTTAGTTTTGCCGCCATATTATTGAAGTCATTGCATATCTTCAGAAACTCGTCCTCACTGTTGTATTCTATGCGGTAATCAAGATGTCCCTCCTGTATCTGGCGAACTCCGTCGCTCAGAATATCGAGCGGAGCTTCTATCTTCCTGAATATAAATCTCGTCAGAAAACAGTTTGTGACTATAACAGCAACTACTATCATCACAAATAATATAACGATGATATACTTCACAAGCAGCTCATTGAACTGACTTTCCTCTATATCTATGCTTCCGTATATCAGCACAGTATATGGCTTGCCGTCCACAACTATTCCCTCGCCGTAAAGGCAATTGCCATCTTTCGCAATAGTTCCCTCGCCACCTAAGCTTCTCATGGCTGCCGACAGACAGGCATCATTCTCGCTCCTGTCACTCACCCCAAGGATGTAGGCAACATTCTCACCATCGTATATCTCCATTGTCATATCCTGAGATATAAGATACTTCTCCATAGTCTGATAGAGTGTAGATTCGGCAGCGTTAGTCTCTCCTCTCATCATCTCCTGAGCCTGATCCACAAGCAGCCGCTGAATATATGTGATGTTGCTTTCCTCCATTGTCTCGTCCATGAACTGCTTATATATGGCATTCAGATAAAATAGAAATGATCCGAGTATCATAAGCAAACTCACCATTGCCGGAATTATCAGCATAAGTATATTTGAAATGTATAGCCGCTTTTTGATAGTCATAGCCAATCAGTCCATTTCATTACGTACGGTTATATTATACCACATTTAAAGTCATATCTCTACTCGTTTGTTTTTTTTCTGAAAATAGTCAACGCAAATATGCGCTCCACCAGTATGCTTACTGCTACGAATATAAGGAATATTATCATCGTCTTGCCGTCCGGCACAGCCATCTTTAAAATATCGTGATTAAGTATATGATCCTTCAGGAACAGACAGAGCCATACTGCCGCATAAAATCCCACTGCCGTTGTTATAAAGAGAAAGGCTCTCAGCCTATTGAATGGATAACACATCTTGAATACACCCATAATGCCTACTGCGCCTATCATCATAAAGAGAAGTGCGTTTGCTTGTGTATTTTCTCCTGCTTCGCCCATTACTCCCATGAACTTCAGCACCAGATAGATAACAAAGCATACTGCTATCGAGATAGCATTAGGCGCTGCACGGCGTATTGCCTCGGGCAGGAAGTGAGACGTTACTTTCTTTGCGTTAGGCTCAAATGAGGCGAAAAACGATGGATAACCCTCAATTATAAGATCTATGAGCGTTATCTGGATAGGTACAAACGGAAACGGTGTGTTCGTAATAAGACAGAGTATACACAAAAGTACAGAATAGATGGTCTTGATGAAAAATACTCCTGCCGATTTAGTAATATTATTTACAACACGACGTCCCTGCATAAGCACGTCCCTTAGCACTGAAAAATCAGAATCCAGTAATACAAGCTGGGCTACCTGACGTGCTGCATCACTACCCTGTCCTACTGCTATGCTGCAATCCGCCTCTTTAAGGGCAAGCAAGTCGTTTACTCCGTCGCCTGTCATAGCTACTGTACGATTTTTACGGTGGAGCGCCTGTACAAGCAATCTTTTCTGCACAGGTGTAACTCGTCCGAATACTGAATATTCATCTACTATGTCGTCTATCTGCTCATCTGAGACAGTGCTCATGTCGATACACTTCTCCGCCATGGGCACTCCTGCCTGCTTGGAAATGGCTGATACTGTCACCGGATTGTCTCCGGAGATTATCTTTACCCCCACCCCCTCGCTGCGAAAGTAGTCCATTGCCGACACGGCGTTCTTGCGGATAGGGTCAACTATCACAACTGCCGCCATAAGCCGGATTTTCGGCAGAGGTTTGGATTTATCCACCTTTTCCTCTGTAACTCCTGAAAGCAGTATTCTCTTGCCAGCTTCCATATGCGCCCTGATATCGGCTGGGAGCTCAGTGGTACAGAGTCTTTCAGGTGCGCCTATAACAAATGTTCCCACACCTTTAAGCTCCATTGCACTCCATTTTCTGTCGGAGGAGAATGGTATGCTCCCTACCGGTTCAAAGCGATCGGACGTCTGAAAATAGCTGTTCATCGCCTGAAATGTGGCATTGTTATCTGCGGTATGCTTCAGAAAGCTGCCCATAAGAGTCTCAAACTCCTCAGCCTCAGCTCCCGGGAAAAATACGACATCATCAACCTTCATCCTGCCCTCTGTAAGAGTGCCGGTCTTGTCAAGGCAAAGCACATCGACATGCGCCAGATTCTCCAGTGAATACAGATCCTGTACGAGTACATTTTTCTTGGAAAGCGATACTACTCCGGCTGCAAGTCCTATGCTTATGAGAAGATAAAGTCCCTTTGGCAGCATTCCAAGCAGTCCAGCTGAAGTGGAAACTACTGCACTGTACATATCATTGTCACGTATAACAAGCGCCTGTATGAAAAGAAGTATTCCCAGCGGCACGATGAGAAATCCCGTGAACTTAGTCACCTTTCTCATGGACAGCACCAGTTCGGAGCTTAGGCTCTTGCTCTTTTTTGCCTCCTTGGCTATCTTGGAGGCATAGTTATCGCTGCCTACGTGGATAACCTTCGCCCGGCATTTGCCGCTTATGATTGAACTTCCTGAAAGAAGCTGATCGCCGACAGTCTTTTGTACAGCATCAGACTCTCCTGTAAGCAGAGATTCATTGACCTCAACTGTACCCTCCTCTATAACTGAGTCGGAACATATCTGCCTGCCGCTCTCAAGCAGCAGTATGTCATCCAGACACACATCTTCAATATTTACTTGCATTACTGTTCCATTTCGATCAATATCCGCCTTTGGCATGGACAAAAGCGATAGTTTTTCGACCAACCTCTTTGCCTTAATCTCCTGAGCTATACCTATAGCAGTGTTCAGCATTATGATTAAGATAAAGAACAGATTCGACCACGCTTTTACACTGATAAGCGCTATTGCTATAAGCAGATTGAAAAGATTGAATAATGTACACAGATTATCTCTGATTATCTGCCCGGTGCTTTTTGTTATCTTATCCTGCTTATTCATGTAGATATCCCTTCTCTTTAAAAAATTATTCTACTATATATAATATACAATTTCTCTCAAATGGGTTTAAACCATAGTTGACCACAAAATAAAATAAATTTAAACTATTTATAAACCAGCAAATATGAAACAATCCCCCACAAAACAAGCACGATTTGCAATAGACAATATGCAGAAATAATGTTATACTATTATATAACAAATCATGGAAAATATATGCATATTCACAATTGAAGTGCGGTTTTTCCATACACAGGAGGAAAATGATATGAATCTATTCAAACGCATAATACAAGCTTTTATCCTGTCGGCAGCTATGATAATGTCCTGCATTATCCCGTGTCTGGGCGGAAGTATCGTTCCGCTGACTGCAGAGGCTGCTTCGGTAGACTATCCGGTGCAGCTTATGAATATCGCCGTTAAGGATAACTCCAAGGTACTCACTGAGGACGGAACTTCCGACGGTGCATCGGTTGCAGTAAAAGCTCTGGGATCAGACCTTTCACCATCATGGAGATTCGACCGTGTGGGCAGCGACTCAAACGGTACTTTCTTCAAGCTTACAAATGCCCAGTCCGGACGTCTCCTTACACCTAAAAGCTACAGTGTCTCTGAAGGAGCAAGCGTTATCATGTACGGCAGTGAATCTGCTCAGTGTCAGCACTGGTACGTTATCCCGGTGTCAGAAGACAGACTGGGCAACGACCTTTACTATAAAATAGTAAACTATTCAGATACATCGCTTGCCCTCACTCAGGGTACATCGGGTATGATACTTTCAAAATATACCGGCGCCGACAATCAGCTCTGGCTGCTGAATGCAGACGGTCTGCAAGGCTTTGCCGGCTACTGCAAGAACGATAACACCGGCAGCATAAAGGCTGCAAATATCGGCGGTCTCTTTGGCGAGGTGGTGGAAGTCTCCACCTTCGATGAGCTGAAAAACTATGCGACGTCCGATAATCCCTACACTATCATCGTTACCCAAAACATAAGCGTAACTGAGCTTAACCTGAACGGCGAAAGATATATGTGCACCGCCGGACGCATCTACGTGCACAGCAATAAGACTATCATAGGCTCATATTCTGCAAATACCCTGTTCAACGTCCAGTTCTGCACTTCCTCAGGCAATGGCATTGGAAATAATATTATCATTAAGAATTTTGATATGCAGCACGATGCTGAATCAAACAATAATGATTCCATAGTTTGCTACTTCGGCTCCGGTCAGAACATCTGGGTGGACCACGTTACATTTACCGGTCACGACGGCTATGGCTATGCACCTCAGACCGGCAAGGTAGATGAGGATAAATTCCTCGCCTGCTGCTACGATGCCGACTACTGCACCGTTTCCGACTGTTCATTCGGCGCTCATAAATACGGTCTTATACTGGGATATCCGGCAGACGGCTCCGACGCATACAGCAAGTATAACGGCTTCCCAAATATGTCTATTATCTCCAACAAGTTCTACGACACCAACACAAGAGGTCCCGGACTTATGCGCTGGGGTTACTTCCACTCACTCAACAATTATGTGAATAAATTCAGCATGGCTTATACCGTTATCTCCGACTGCGATATCTACGCCGAAAACTGCGTATACGAAAACGGCGGCAACGTCATCTGTGACTGGGATCAGATGACTTATAAAGGCTACTACACCGAAACAGGCTCCACTTTCTCAAACTGCAATAGAACTCAGCAGGGCGGCGACTCCAACAGCACCGCCGGCGCAAGTTCCTGGGTCCCTGCCAATAACTACACCTACACAAAGTTGGACGCTGCATCGGCAAAGACATACTGCAGCAACTACAGCGGCTGCCAAACCTCAAAAAGTAACTGGATGTATCTCAGATACGGCAGTAAAGGCATTCCAAGCGCTGGCTACACCGAGGCTCCAAGCGGAGCTGTCGGCGCAGTTATCGACGAAACTCATACATACAGATTCAAAAATGTAAACAGCGGACTCTATCTTGAAGTCAAGGACGGTACTGCTGCCAACGGCACAAACGTCCAGCAGGGCACTGCAGGCTGCAATGAGTGGACATTGAAATCTGCCGGAGACGGCTACTACAGAATTTACTCCGCTGTGGGCGATGGCGTATCCTATCTGCTGGACGTCGACTACGGCAAGACCGAAAATGGTACAAATATCGCCATATGGACCGATACGGCGGCTGACGCTCAGCTCTTTAAGTTCGTCGACAACGGTGATGGCTCATACTCCATAAGAACAAAGGGTACTCTCGACCAGAGCGCCATTGGCGTTGACTCAGCCTCAAAGGATGAGGGCGCAAACGTTATCCAGTGGCAGTATAACGATAGCAGCGACCAGAAATGGTATCTGGAAATAGCTGCGCCTGAACTTAATGGCGAGCTTTTCAAGCAGGTTCAGATAAATGATACCAACACCTACCAGAACTGGTGGATTGATGACTCTATCGCTGTAAACGACCTGATATTCGGCGACCGTGACGTTTCATGGGTGACGCTTCCCGATAAGCTTATAGGTGCCGAGGCTATTATAACTGCCTGCGACTCAAAATTCTGGGAGTCAGATCTGGCTGTATTTACTGCCGGAGCTGATATGACTGTATATGTTCTGGCTGATGTGAGAATTACCACAGCTCCTGCATGGCTGTCATCATGGGCAGCCGAGTCTGATATGTCCGCATACAGCAGCAATGACGTTACCTTTAAGGTGTTCAGCCGTGAGGTAAAGGCCGGTGAGACTGTAACTCTCGGCACTAACGGTCAGTCCGCTTACTGCGTGGGATATGCCGTTATGGGCGTGAAGAAAACTGCGGAGACTACTACCACAACTACAACCACCACCACTACCACAACAACAACAACTACTACCACTACTACTACAACGTCTAAACCCGAAACCACAACAACAACTACCACCACAACGTCTAAACCCGAAACTATTACAACTACCTCCACTACAATATCAAAGTCCGAAACTACCACAACTTCCCCCACTACAACCACAAAGCACCAAACTACCACAACTTCCACAACTACAACATCAAAGTCCGAAACTACCACAACTTCCTCCACAACCTCTTTGACTACAGCCACCTCAGCTGTAATCGGCGAAACTGTATACGGTGACTCCAACATGGACGGCATTGTCTCTATGATAGACCTCATTTACCTCAACAAGGCAAACGCTAAGATAATAATTCTCAATACGGCTCAAATGGCTAATTCCGACTGTGTTGCCGATGGCATTTTAGACTCAAACGACGCCCAGGCTTTACTCAAATTCATGGTTCTTTCTATAAAAGAACTCCCTGTATATCCATCATAATATAACAAAAGCAGCTCCGGAAATTTCTACTCTGCCACAACTTCAGAAGCAACTATACCCTCATTGAAGATAATCGCTCAGTCGGTAGAGTTGTTTCCAACAGGAGTACGATGGATTTGTCTTATCTCTATGCCAAGAAAATTTCATAGAATATAGCCAAACGGCGGCATCGGAGAAACTCCGGTACCGCCGTTTTTCGTGTTGCATACCTCAAAATGTTCTTGTCAAGCAAAATTGTAACGCTTTCCCCAAAAATCAAGCCATCCGTTTCTGCCAAGGTGTAAGACCGTTGT
>CALXBL010000067.1 GCA_944386525.1 uncultured Ruminococcus sp.
TTTACACCGCCTTTTCTTTATTATACCATTTCTATCAAAAAAAGCCAAGCGAATGCTTGACTTTTTCGACAGGCTGACGGTTTTTCTTATGAAAAACCGTATTTTTATTGTAAAAGGGTATTGACAAGCAGTGAGGATATGTGTATAATAATATGAGAATCATTTTCAGTTTCAAGGAGGAAATTATGCGCAGAAATATATTTGTATCAATCGCATTGTGCTTATCCATGCTTGCAGGCTGTTCTGCATTCCCCGGACATACAGACAGCGGAAAGATAAATGTAGTGTGTACTGTTTTTCCACAGTACGACTGGGCGAGGAATATCATAGGTGATGTTGAGGACGTGGAACTTACACTTCTTGCGGATAATGGAACTGATATGCATAGTTATCAGCCAGGAACTGATGATATGGTAAAGATATCCTCCTGTGACGTTCTTATCCATATAGGCGGCACGTCTGATTCATGGGTGCAGGATTCATTGAAAAATGCAGCAAATCCTGATATGCAGGTGGTAAATCTTATAAAGATACTGGGAGAGGATACTATTGATGAGGTGTGCACTGTAGAGGGGCACGATCATGATCATGACCATGATGAACACACCTATGATGAGCATGTATGGCTTTCTTTAGAAAATGCTGAGCTTTTTTGCGAAGCTATATCCGACGCACTGTGTAGGGCAGATCCGGATAATAAATCTATGTACAAGGAAAATGCTGAGCATTATATTAATAAACTTGACAGTCTTGATGAAAGATATGAAGAGGTAATTGAGGAGGCACCTATACGAAAAGCCATATTTGCCGACAGATTTCCATTTGTCTATCTGATGGAGGATTATGATATTGAGTATTATGCGGCATTTCCCGGCTGTTCTTCTGAAACTGATGTAAGCTTTGAAACTGTTGTTACCCTTGCGGAAGCTGTCGATGCTACAGGAGTAACGGGCGTATTTACAATTGAAGATTCAGACAGCAGTATTGCTGATGCAGTTCTCTCCAATACAAAGGCAGGCACTGGTGAGATATATGTACTTGATTCAATGCAGTCTGTATCAAGAGAGGATATTGATGGCGGCTGTTCATATTTATCCATAATGGAAAATAATCTTTCGGTACTTGCGGAGGCAATGTATATATATGAGTAATCAGCTTTCATGTGAAAATGTAACACTTGGCTATGAGAATACTATAGTCACACGTAATCTGAGCTTTTCGGTATCCAGTGGTGACTATCTCTGTATAGTTGGAGAAAATGGCAGCGGAAAGAGTACGCTTATAAAGACTTTGCTCCATCTGAAAGCGCTGCTTTCAGGAAAGATAACTCTGGGTGACGGACTTCTCCACAAGGAGATTGGTTATCTTCCTCAGCAGACCGTTGTACAGAGGGATTTTCCAGCGTCGGTACAGGAAATAGTATTATCCGGCTGCCTGAACAGGAGCGGACTCAGACCGTTTTATAATAAACAAGAAAAATTGCTTGCTCATAATAATATGCGCAAGCTTGGTATATGTAATTTGAAAAAGGAGAGTTATAGGCTTCTCTCCGGAGGACAGCAGCAGCGTGTCCTTCTTGCAAGAGCACTCTGTGCAACTCAGAAGATGCTTCTGCTTGACGAGCCTGTAACAGGTCTTGATCCGAAGGCTGCCTCCGAGATGTATGAGCTTGTTGCAAAGATCAATCGTGAAGGCGGAATAACAGTTATAATGGTGTCTCATGATATAGCAGCAGCGGTAAAATATTCAACGCACATTTTACATCTGGGGCAGCAGGAGCCGCTTTTCTTTGGTACTAAACAGGAATATGTCAAAAGTGATATATGCAAAGCTTTTATGACAACATCGGGAGGCGACAACAATGGCTGAGCTTTTTGATAAACTTTCATATTATTTTGCGTATCCGTTTGTGAGATATGCCCTGTTGGTAGGGGTACTTATTGCGCTTTGTTCGTCGCTGCTGGGAGTAACTCTTGTACTGAAGAGATTTTCGTTTATAGGTGACGGGCTTTCTCATGTGGCTTTTGGAGCTATTGCTATAGCAAGCGTGCTTAAAATATCTAATGAGATGATAGTAGTACTGCCGGTAACTGTAGTGAGTGCGATACTTCTGCTTATGACGGGACAGAAAACAAAGATCAAAGGCGACGCGGCTGTTGCGCTTATATCAGTAGGCTCTATGGCAATAGGCTATCTGCTTATGAATATGTTTTCATCCTCGGCAAATATATCAGGAGATGTATGCAGTACGCTATTCGGTTCTACGTCAATACTGACTCTTTCTTCAGCAGATGTATGGCTAAGTATTATTGTATCAATAATTGTTATAGGTGTATTTATTTTATTTTATCATAAGATATTTTCGGTTACATTTGACGAAACATTCGCCGCAGCTACAGGCGTGAGAGCATCGTTTTATAACCTTATGATAGCGGTAATAACTGCGCTTATCATAGTACTTGCAATGAATCTTGTTGGTTCACTTCTTGTATCAGCGCTGATCATATGTCCTGCGCTTGCAGCAATGAGAATGTTCCGGAGCTTCAGTTCTGTAATAATCAGTTCAGCAGTTATATCAGTTATATGTGCAGTTATAGGAATAATAGTAGCTGTTTTATTCGGTACTCCCGTAGGACCAACAATAGTAGCAGCAGATATATGTGCATTCCTGATATTTATGGTGATAGGGAAAATAACCGGCAGATCAGGAGATTGATGATAAGAAAAGAGAGATATAAGCGGTACAGATTTTTATTCTGTACCACTTTTAGCTTTTTAATAAAAAAATTAAATAAAAGTGTGTATATGTATTGATTTTACATATAATTTGATGTATAATTTAAAGGGAGTCATATAGGGCTTCGTTTTGTATAGTGTGAATTTATAATTCAGAGGAAAGGGAAAAGAATAATGTTTAAAAGATTAAGTGCAGCAATAATAACTGCAGCAATGGCGATCAGTTGTGTGGGCATGAGCTATAGCTCCGTTGTATGTGCAGCTGATGAGGGGGTCTATTTCAGTCAGGCTGATCTATCAGTAAATGACGGCGAACCTATACGCGGAGTAGACATTTCATCTATCCTGTCGCTTGAGAAGGCGGGAGTAAAGTTCTACAACGAATACGGCAGACAGCAGGATATATTCAAAACGCTGTCGGAATATGGAGTGAATTACATAAGAGTGCGTGTTTGGAACGAGCCCTACGACTCAGAAGGGAACAGCTATGGTGGTGGAAACTGCGATCTCTACACAGCGGCTGAAGTAGGTAAACGTGCAGCTGAATATGATATGAAACTGCTTGTGGATATACAGTATTCCGATTTCTGGGCGGATCCTGAAAAGCAGACTCGTCCCAAATACTGGCAGCAGCACGATCACGATACGTTAAAAGGCGAGATATATAAGTACACTACATGGGTACTTGAAACAATATCAGATGCCGGCGGAGACATTGGTATGGTGCAGGTTGGCAACGAAACAAACTGCTTTTTCTGCGGAGAAACTGATATGTATAAGATATGTGATCTGTTTTCATCAGCGAACAAGGCTATACGTGATCACGACAAGTCGATATTAATAGCTCATCATTTTGCGAATCCATCCACAGGATATTATCCATGGTATGCTCAGGTGATGGATGAATGCAGTCTTGACTATGATGTTTTCGCAACCTCTTATTATCCATACTGGCATGGTACGACGGACAATCTTACATCAGTGCTCAAGGATATAGGTGACAAGTATGACAAATATGTCATCGTTGCAGAGACAGCATATCCCTACACCAGTGAGGACGGAGACACATTTGGAAATGCAGTCTCGGCAGATTCATCACACGCAGAATTTCGATATGATATATCGGTTGAAGGCCAGTCTCAGTCGCTCACTGATGTATTCAAGGCGGTTTCAGATGTAGGTGAAAAGGGTCTTGGAGTGTTTTATTGGGAGCCTGCATGGATAGGCGTTGAGAATATCTCGTATGAGGAGCAGAAAAAGCTTTGGGAAAAATATGGTTGCGGCTGGGCTACATCTTATGCCAAGGAGTATGACAGTTCTGCCACAGATGCAGGTGGTTCGGCATATGATAATCAGGGATTATTTGACTTTTCCGGCAGACCGCTTGAATCAATGGAGGTTTTCAGGAATATATATCCGCAAAAAGGCAGTTCTCATAAACCGCAGGGAGTTGAAATAACGGATGGTACATACAGTATAAAAAGTCTTGAGGGCGGTATGTATATATCGGCTGATAAAAATGGTGTTTGTCTTGATGCGGCGCCCAAGGCATGGAGCTTTTTCAAAAATGAGGACGGCACATATTCAATATCTACTCGTGACGGAAATGCGCTGACAGTTAAAGATGATACAGCAGTAACACTTGAAGAATACAGGAATTATAACTCTCAGAAGTTCATACTCAAACAAAATAAGGACGGCACATATTCAATGATGAGCGCCGTATCAGACGGCAGATCCTGTATTGATATGAACGGCGGTAATGTTGGTCACGGTGAATATTCCAGAGTGGAAAGTCAAAACTTTGTGCTTGAACTTGCTGAGTATGAAATAACAGCAGGTGATATAAATTCTGACGGGGAGTTGACGGTGGCAGATATCGTTATTCTTCAAAAATGGATCATAGGAAAAGGAGAGCTTTCCGATATAGAAACGGCAGATATATCTGGAGATGGAACGGTAAATATTCTTGACGTATGTATGCTGCGACAGGCTTTGCTTAAAACATAAAAACAGCGGTGCAGGTAGAATTTACCTGTACCGCTGTTTTTTAAACATATTTGTTTATTCTCTGAGAGAAACACCCAATTCACCGAGAGCCTTGAGCACACGTTTCATCGCAGCATCAGCTTGTTCATCTGTGAGTGTGCCATCGGCAGAACGCATACTGATGGAGAATGAAACGCTCTTCATTCCTTCAGCAATCTGCTGACCCTTGTAAACGTCGAAGAGCATGACCTTTTCGAGGATCTTGCCAACAGCATTTTTGATAGTTTTTTCCATAGTTCCAACCGGCAGAGAGTCCTCGCACAGAAGTGAAAGGTCTCGTGTGATAGCTGGAAACTTCGGAGTTTCCTTGTATGAGACTTCTGTCTTGGCAAGAGGCAGCATTTCGGTAAGATTCAGCTTAGCTACATAAACTCTTACGCCAAAGCCGTAGTTCTCCTGAACCTGAGGATGTATCTCACCTAAGTATCCGATAGGAGTTTCACCACACAGTATAACTGCACTTCTGCCCGGGTGGAGTGCACAGACCTCCGGGAAAGTGTCACATTCGGAGGCACGTACATATTCGCAGTCATGGATACCTATTTCACTTAGCAGTGTGTCGATAGTACCTTTCATATCGAAGAAGTCGGCATTGTCGCCATACATACCAATAGTAAGTCTTGATGGTTCTAAAGGAAGTTTGCCCTCGCCAGTGGGTATATACTCCTTGCCGATCTCGTAGAGCTTTACAGCGGCGTTGCGGTTCTTATAGTTGCCCGCAAGGATATCCAGCATAGACGGGAGAGTAGTAGTTCTCATGATGCTGGTGTCTTCGCCGAGAGGATTCATGATAGTGATAGTGTTTCTGAGTGTACTGTCTGCCGGTAAACAAATTCTGTCAAAGCACTTTGGAGAAGTAAATGAATATGTGAGTATGCCATATCCGCCCAAAGATACCATAGTATTTTCGGCATTGCGGATAAACTTCTGTTCCGGAGTAAGGGCTGCGTTTGCAGTACCAGTGAGTGTGGTTGACGGGATATTGTTGTAACCGTATATTCTTGCAATTTCCTCAGCAATATCAGCAGGACGCTCAAGGTCGATACGGAACGACGGAGAGATGCACTTGCCGTCCTTTACTTCAATGTCAAGGCTGTTCAGAGTCCTGATCATTTCCTCACGGGAGATATCCGTACCCAGGAAGCCATTTATCCAGTTGGGATCAAATTCTATCTCATTTCTGGGCTTGATGTTCTTTATAACGTCGATAGTGGAGGCTACAGGAGTGCCTGCGCCCAGTTCCTGAACAAGCTGAAGAGCTCTTGTGAGAGAACGTATGCAGCCTTCTGCGTCCATACCCTTTTCGTAGCGAGCAGAAGCATCTGTCCTCAAGCCGAGCTTCTTGGAGGTGCGGCGCACCTGTACTGGTTCAAAGTATGCAGACTCAAATACAACAGTAGTAGTATCATTCATAATACCGCTATATTCTCCGCCCATTACGCCAGCAACGGCAATTGGTTTTTCGCTGTCGGCGATCACGAGCATTTCGGAGGAAAGTTTTCTCTCCTGACCGTCGAGAGTAGTGATCTCCTCGCCGTCCTTGGCATTTCGAACAAATATGTGAGAATCCTTAACGTAGCGCAGGTCGAAAGCGTGCATAGGCTGACCGTATTCCAGCATTACATAGTTTGTGATATCAACCAGATTGTTGATAGGACGTATACCAGACGCACGAAGTCTCTCACGCATCCATCCTGGAGAAGGCTCTATTTTAACATTCTTAACGATACCGGCAGCATATCTGGGGCAGAGGGTTTCGTTCATGATATCAACTTTAAGGATATCGTTAATATCCTCGTCAGTGCCGGTAAAAGAGGGTTCTTCTATGCAAAGAGGAGTGTTGAATGTAGCGGCAGCCTCTCTTGCAAGGCCGGTAACAGAAAGGCAGTCCGGACGGTTTGAGGTTATCTCAAACTCAACAGCTGTATCGTCAAGACCGATTGCAGCATGGATATCCTGACCGATCTGGCAGTTTTCCTCAATGAGGAATATACCGTCTGCAATTGCGTATGGGAAGTCGTTTATTGTAAGACCAAGCTCGCCAAGAGAGCAGAGCATACCGCAGCTTTCTACGCCGCGCAGTTTACCTTTTTTGATCTTAATACCACCGGGCAGTTCAGCCCCAACGAGAGCAACAGGAACTATATCTCCAGCTTTTACGTTGGGAGCGCCTGTAACTATCTGTATAGGTTCGCCCTGACCAACGTCCACCTGACAAACAACAAGATGGTCGGAGTTCTCGTGTGGAACAACGGAGAGCAGCTTTCCTACAACAACATTTTTTACTTCGCTGCCTTCGGTTTCATAGCACTCTACCTTAGAGCCGCTCATAGTCATACCGGAGCAGAATTCCGCAACGGGGATATCTTTCTTTATATAATCAGAAAGCCATTTCATTGATAAATTCATAGCTTAACATTCCTTTCAATATAATTTGAGAAGCAGGGTGATCAGAACTGTTCGAGGAATCTGTAGTCGTTCTCAAACAGAAGTCTCATATCGCTGATATTATATCTTCTCATAACAACACGCTCCAGACCCAGACCAAATGCGAATCCTGAGTAAATGCTGCTGTCGATGCCGCAGCCTTCCAGAACCTTTGGGTGTACCATACCTGCGCCCAGCAGTTCGATAAAGCCCTCGTTCTTGCAGATACGGCAGCCCTTTCCACGGCAGCCGAAGCACATAACGTCTACCTCAGCACTTGGCTCAGTAAATGGGAAGTGGTGAGGTCTTAAGCGGATAGTGCAGTCCTCGCCGTAGAGACGCTTCATGAGCATTTCGAGAGTGCCTTTAAGGTCAGCCATAGTAATACCCTTGTCCACAACGAGACCCTCGATCTGGTGGAAAAGGGGAGAATGTGTAGCGTCAACAGCGTCAGAGCGGAAAACACGTCCTGGTGAGATGACACGGATAGGCGGTTTTTTATTCTCCATAACGTGTACCTGTACTGAGGATGTCTGTGTACGGAGCAGAATGTTATCGGTAATGTAGAATGTATCCTGAGTATCTCTTGCAGGATGATCAGGAGGCAGATTAAGAGCCTCAAAGTTGTAGTAATCGTATTCAACCTCAGGACCGTCGGCAATCTCGAATCCCATTCCCAAGAAAATCTCCTTTATCTCATTTTCCACGATAGTTAGCGGATGAAGACTTCCTATAGTCTGCTTTTTGCCGGGAAGAGTTACGTCGATAGTTTCAGAGGAAAGCTTTTTTTCCATTTCCAACTTAGCAATTTCAGACTGTTTCTGTGCGATAGCGTCTTCAATAGAGGATCTTACCTCGTTAGCAAGCTGACCCATAACAGGTCTTTCCTCAGCGGAGAGCTTACCCATCTGCTTGAGGATAGCGGTAAGTCCGCCCTTTTTTCCCAGATACTTTACACGAAGAGCGTCGAGGGCCTTGGCATCAGTAACGCTGCCAAGCTCTGAAGCCGCCTCTAAGCGTATTGCTTCCAGTTGTTCTTTCATATTAAATATCATCCTTTCAATGCGCCTTGCCATGGAGAGACAGGCGATTTGTTTTCTTTGTAAAGAGGCGGCAGGGCAAAATAAAAAGCCCTGTCCGGAAAAGGACAAGACTCAGCTTGCATATACCACCCATTCCAAAGAGCCATCACTCTCTTGTCCTTAACGCAGACACTACGTTTCCGCCTACAGCAAAAAGTTTCAGCAGAACCACTCGGAAGTGAACTTCAGCATCATTGCAGACAGCATACTTTCAGCCGGGATATGCCTCTCTTTGGACTGGACACCAGATACCTACTCTCTTCGTCTTTGTGTTATAATAGTATTATAGTCAATTCTATAAAAAAAATCAAGTCTTTTCTTGAAATTTAACAATTTTTATGGTTGTAGGATTACAATAGATGTGAGACAATTTACAAAAAAAGGTAGCGGAACAGCATAGACCTGTGTTACAGTTAAGT
>CALXBL010000068.1 GCA_944386525.1 uncultured Ruminococcus sp.
TACACCGCCTTTTCTTTATTATACCATTTCTATCAAAAAAAGCCAAGCGAATGCTTGACTTTTTCGACAGGCTGAGAGGCTTACATTCAGCGTAAGCCTCTTTTTTATGTCGCATTATTTGCTGCAAATCTCTTTTTTTAGCAGCATAAGGTCAAATATATTAAGTGTGTCATCAGCATTAAGATCTGCTGAATCAACATCCACCAAATTATCTATATTAAGGATATACTTGCTAAGTAAAACAGCATCCTGCATATTTACATTTCCGTCAAGGTCAACATCTCCCCTGAGCACCGGATCATCATTTTCATCACTGCTGTATACGCTTTCATACATAGTATTTGCCCATATAGCTCTCATCTCAGCATATCCCTCAGAACTCGGGTGAACTCCATCGCTGCTGAGCATATCAGGATTTTCACGGAAATATGAGTCAAAATCAGGACCCTTAACTACTTCTGGATACTCCTCATAAATGCGTTTTATCATGTCGTTGTATTCGTCCAAGTATGAATTTACTCCTGTTTCTGTGGCATATGGAATAGTTGGAAGTACAGGTATCTTGCCTGCCGTCAATACAGCCTCAACCATATAGACAGTATTTTCATAATACTTCTCCGAACCAGTCTGATTACCCCATGCATCGTTTGTACCATAAGCTATACTTACGTATTTGCTGGGATTTGATGCCAGCCACTTGTCGATATTATTCCTGCCGTCGGTGCTCGTTATTCCGCCGATGCCGCCGTTTTCCTGTACTGGGAAGTATCTCTCATCAAGTTGATTTACATGAGTTGCAAAACCTGTTCCATAGCAGTTGTTCATTCCGCCGGCTGTTATGGAGTCACCGTAGAATATCCAGCTGTCACTTATCCCGTCAGATACATCATGAATATCAAGATTTATGCTCACATTAGAGCCGACCTTGCCGTCGGCAGCTGAAAAGCTTATCCTTATCCAGTTGTATCCGGCAAAATCAACTATATGCTGCCTTGAACTGAGGGTATTGCCCTTAACAGTTTCAACAGTTACCCAGCCATCTTCGGGATATGAGTTACCCTCAGCAGCATTTACTTCTATAGTATAATCAGATGGCTCCATATTTCTGTAGCCATAATTCCCCACCAGGTCGTAAGGACTCGTGTTGTACCACACAGCGTTTATGATCTTACGATTCTCCTCTGGCACTGCGGACAGATCGTATGCAATATACTCAGGTGTGGCGGCATTCCAGAAAGAAAAATAATGCTCGTCATTTGCGGCAGTCGCTTGACTGTTTCCGCCGGTATACACAGGACAGCCACGACTTATCACAGGATTCGGCACAACCTCAGCCGAGGCTGCAAACACCGAACACATCGATAAAGTAATAGCTCCGCCTGCTGCTGCCGCAATTATTCTTTTTATTAGTGCTTTCATAAAATCATCCTTTCGCAAAAGATTCAGCTAATAATCAAATCATAAACCATTTCCTGAAATTTGTCAATAGGCATTAAAAATTAAAACATTTTTTTGTATAGGTCAGCCTTACTAAACGGTTGACATTTTCTGTAAAATATGTTACAGTAAAAATACATATTATTTTGTAGGAGGAATAATTATGAGGTTAAAAATCAAAAAGGGAGCTGCTTTTATTCTGAGTGCTGTAATGTTTCAGTCTCTTGCTCAGGCAGTTCCAACAGTTATGATCACAGCAGAAGCTGAAAGCTATGACTGGGATGACATTCTAAAAAATGAAGATAGCTGGTTCGGAAGCTCTGAGGGAACGTCTCTCGGCGACACTATCTTGAAGTATCAGCTTGATGACGGCGGCTGGCGGAAAGCCATGGAAGACACATCTAAGACTGGTTCATGGGCGAAATCAACTATAGACAATGAATCCACTTATTCGCAGATACGTGTTCTTGCCAGAGTCTACAACGCAACCGGTACAGAAAAATATCTGACCGGCTGTCTTGATGGTATCGACCTTCTCCTTGAAGGACAGTACGACAACGGCGGATGGCCTCAGGTCTTTAACGATGCTGGTACATACCACGCACACATCACCTATAACGACAACGCTATGATAGAAGTAATGGAACTACTCACTGATGTGCGTGACAAAAGTGATGAATTTGGATTTGTAAGCGATACCTATTCCGCTTCTGCAAAGATAGCTGTTGACAAGGGCATTCAGTGTATTTTAGACACTCAGATAAAGATAAACGGCGTTTATACAGGTTGGGGTCAGCAGCATGATGAATATACTCTCGAGCCTGCCGGCGCACGTGCTTATGAACTGCCATCTGTCTGCACTCAGGAAAGTGTTGGTATTGTAAAATATCTTAAGTCCATTCAAAATCCAAACACTGAGATAATAAATCGTATAAACGCCGCTGTTACCTGGATGACTAACGCTCAGCTTAACGGCATAGCTTTAGAAGACTATACAAACAGTGACGGAGAAGCAGATAGACGTGTTATCTCCGATCCAGACGCCGATCCGCTCTGGGCAAGATTCTACTACCTTACTGACGGTCTGACTCCTATGTTTGTTGACCGTCAGAGCAACGCTGCCAGCAATTGGGATCACATCGGCGCCGAAAGAAGAACTGGCTACTCCTGGTACGGAAAATGGCCAAGCGCACTCGTAAACGAGGGTCTTATTGAAGTGGAAAAGCCTGTTCTGAATGGCACGCTCATTAAGGAGCTTAATGTTCATGACAGCACCTACGGCTCACTATGGGAGATTGACAATCAAGTAAATACTGGAGAACTGGTATTTGCAGACCGTACTGTTACTTATGTATCCATTCCGGAGGCTGTTGTAGGCGCAGAGTATATCCTCACTGCTTGCGATTCAAAATATACAACCGGTACTCTTGCTGAATTTACTGCTGGAGCTGATATTGACGTTTACATTGCCATGGACAACCGTGTAACTCCACTGCCTGAGTGGCTAAGTACATGGACTCTAACAGGTCTTACTGCTGCAAATGACAACAGCGTTGTATTTGATCTGTATAAGAAATCCTTTGCTTCTGGTGATAAAATAACTCTTGGAGAGAACGGTCAGTCTCAGTCATGTGTAAACTATACCGTTTTCGTAACAAAGAAACAAGCTGAGACAACAACAACAACTACTACTACTACTTCTTCTACTACAACTACAACAACTACTACCACTACTACAGCCTCAGAGACAACAACTACTACTGAAACAACCATCACAACCACGGCAACAGAGTCTTCCACCATTCTTTCAACAACTACAACAAATGCTACCACTACCACTGTAACTGATAAGCCTGCAATTTCAGGAGATTTGAATGCTGATGGTGACTTTTCAATTGCAGATATAGTTATGTTTCAGAAGTGGCTATTAAAGGCTGGTGATATTACTGACCGCAAGGCTGCTGATATAAACAGCGACGGATCTCTGAACGTGTTCGATATGCTTCTTTTAAAGCGTCAAATCATTGCAAAATATACTGCATAAACAAACAGGCTGCTGTACACCATTCTACAGCAGCCTTTCTCATTAATTCTGAGAGAAGATATACTTTACTCCAAGGAGATAATAAACAAAATTCCCTTTGTATCAGGCAATACAAAGGGAAAATATCAATACTACTCATTTTCATTGAAAAATGACTCGCAAACATCGATCACTACTTGAATTCCTGGTGAGATGTATTTGTTCTTGTGATATATCAGATGTATAGTTCTCACTACTGGTAAACCATCTGCATCCAGCACCACCAGATCACCTCGTCTGCGCTCCTGTTCCACAAGCATTGATGAAAGTACAGCTATACCTCTGCCATGCATGACAGCATTTTTAATCGCCTCGGTATTAGTACAGTACCAGCACCTATTTAGCTTTACCTTTTCCTCCTGAAAGAGTCGCTCCAGTTGATTACGCTCTGCACTACCCTTTTCTCTTGAAATGAAGTTCTCACCTTCAAGATCGGTAAGTTTTAGATCCTTCTTCTTTGCAAGGATATGGTCATTTCCGCAGACAAGCACCAGCTTATCCCTGCATACTGGTTTTATCATAAGATCTGTACTTGTGACTATACCCTCAACTATACCTATATCAATCTCATTATTCAGTATCTGCTGCTCAATTTCCGTAGTATTATCCACTGTAACATTTACATTGTAATTTTTGAGCGACTCCTCGGCCTTATCAAGCAGCTTATTGATAAGATATGTTCCTACAGAAACGCTGCACCCTATACTGATGTTTGGATTTTCAACTGCACTGCGCATGGCAGATTCCATATCATCAAACGAATCGACTATATGATGTGCATAGGAAAGAAGCCGCCTTCCATCTTCAGTAATATACAATTTCTGGGACAGCCTTTCAAACAAGCGTACTCCATAATATCGCTCAAGTTCAGCTATCGCCTGACTGACAGTTGGCTGGGATATATACAGCTTTTCTGCTGCGGCAGTCATACCTCCATTTGAGGCAACACATATAAATATTCTAAGATGCCTTAGCGTCACGATACACACCGCCTTTCCATGATATTATACGATATTATCATGGAAAAGTCAAACGCCTAAAAGCAGATATATGATAGTGCCTACAACTCCGCTTCCAAGAATAATAACAATGGCATTTGCCTTGAATTTCCGCAGCACAAATAATGATACAGCAAAGATACCAAGCTCCACAAATCTTATATCTTTAATAGATGCTGAGAAAATATCTGTACCAAAAAGTCCCAGCATCAGGATGGACATACCGGCTGAAGCTATCAGAGCAACTACCGCCGGACGGAGTGCGGCAAGCACGCTCTGAACTCCGCTTACTGTGCGGTACTTATAATAAAAATGTGCAAGTGTAAGGCATATGACAAATGACGGGATTATGCAGCCGAGTGTGCAAAGAAGTACACCGCCCACGCCTCCAAGACGCATTCCTACAAAGGTGGAGGAATTGATAGAAATAGGTCCTGGGGTCATCTCAGCAACTGTTATAAGATCTGAAAATTCCTCCATTGTCATGAGTCCGTGAACGTTTACGATCTGCTCCTGTATAAGCGGAATGGCAGCATATCCTCCGCCGACGCTGAAAAGGCCTACTTGGATAAATGCGAAAAATAATTTAAGTAAAATCGGCATGATCATTCCGCCTCCTTTACTTCGCTCGTTCTACGGCGATTTATTGCTGATACAATAAGTTCAGCTATACCTATTCCAAGACAGATAAATATAATAAGCATAGCACTTACACCTAACAAATATGTGCAGACAAACGATGCTGTCATCATTACAATATAGAGTATCCTCTTTGTTTTGCACACGTTCTTAGCAAGGTTTATTACCACATCAAAAATTACTGCAGCAACTCCTGCTCGCATGACCTGAAGCGCAAGTGACACATACTTATTTGTACGAAACTGATCATAAAACAAAGATATTATAGATATTATTATCATAGGCGGAAGTATAGTCCCTAAGATCGCTACAAGTGAACCGACTACTCCTGCCATACGGTATCCTATTATAACAGAGGCGTTTACCGGCAAAGGACCCGGAGCTGATTGGGTAAGTGCTGTCACATCAAGCATTTCGTCCTCATCAAGCCATTTAAGCTCCTCTACGTATTTCTTCTTCATAAGAGATACGATGACAAATCCTCCGCCGAATGTGCAGGAACTCAGCACGAACATAGATTTAAACAGTATCCATAGCTTTTTACATTTTTCATTCATAAGACCACTCCTTTAATTTACTGATAATATTATATCATTTCTTTTACCATTTGTAAAATACATAAGTTTTATGAATCTTATAGCTAAACATCTATGACTACTTTTCAAGAAGGAAAATTATAAACAGCTAAACCTATCCACTACCGCCAGCCAGTACATTACCAAAAAAATAAATGGACTAAATACGCTTGTTGGTACGATTTCAATTTTAGTCTGCATTGGCATGAATGGAAAACTTCTTGTTTTCTGCCGTAGCGCATCTCACCTGTACAACACATATTTCATGTAATTATCACTTGCAATTTCACGATATATGCTGTATAATGATAGTATTGACTATTTTATATGAAAAGAGGGTTTATTTTGGATAACAAAATCAAAATTGGATTTATAGGAGCAGGTAATATGGGCTTTGCTATTATGAAGGGCATTGCCGGTAGCAGTACTGCTTCCAATACAGAATTATATGCCTACGATCCCAACAGTGATCAGGTAGAACGTCTCAGCGAATTCGGCGTTTCTGCCTGCAAAAGCGAAAAGGAAATACTCGAAAAGTGTAAGTATGTATTTCTGGCTGTAAAGCCACAGGTTATCGAAACAGTTCTGGAAACTGCTGCTCCGTTTACAACTCCGGATACTGTTTTCGTTTCAATTGCAGCAGGTATCTCTGTTGAATTCATCGTCTCAAAGACCATTCCGGAAGCTAAGGTGATACTCGTTATGCCCAATACTCCCCTGCTTCTCGGAGAGGGCGCTTCTGCGCTCTCACACAACAACATGGTCACCGATGAGGAGTTTAATATCATTCTCAATATATTTAACGTATGTGGAAAAGCCGCTGTTCTACCCCTCGACAAGATGAAAGAGATAATCGCCATCAACGGCAGCAGTCCGGCTTTCATCTACCTCTTCGCAAAAGGCTTTATGGAATACGCTGAAAAAGAGGGTATTGCATCTGAAACAGCGCTTTCCCTATTTGCCCAAACGCTCATTGGCTCTGCAAAAATGCTCACAGATTCAGGCTATACTGTAGATGAGCTTATCCGCATGGTTTCCTCACCGGGCGGTACTACTCTCGCCGGTCTCGACGCCTTTTATGAGGGCAAACTCACCGATATAGTCGGCGACGCCTGCGAACGCTGCACAAAGCGTGCTTACGAACTTTCAAAGTAAAATAATGTTCTGAAAAATGCCTCCCCTGCATAGAATTTAGTGTTATATTACAGGGAGGCGAATAAATATGAAACGTATAAATCTGCGGCTGTGGCTGAATGCATCACAACGACGCGCTCTCGAGATGACTTTTTATCTTCTGATACTTGGACTTGCCTGTTCCGGAGGCACTCTGTTTATGCTATTCGGCAAGGACAGCTCTGTCGCCGAATTTAGCCTTGCATATGCTGTACCTCAGGCAGATGGCGCAATTATAATGTCGTCTCTCAGATGGTGCCTGTGCATACAGCTGTTCGGATTTTTTCTGGGATTCTGTTGTCTCGGACAGCCCTTGCTCGTGCTGCTGCTTGCCTTTCACGGTTTCTGTACCGGCTGCCGCCTCACCGAGCTTTCAGATACAGCAGCTGATGCGTCGCCGGTCTTATACATAATTTCCGCAATATATGCGGCTGCCGTCTCGTTTTCACTACTCCTTTGTGTGAGGGAGTCGGTACGTCTTGCGTGCAAATCCATGAAAGTCTGCCTGTATGGCAGCGACTCGCCGGATATGCGACGGAGATTTAAGCTGTATTTCGTGCGATATATCATCGTATTTTTTCTTATTGCTGCAGAAACGGCCGGATACGCCGGTCTTTGCAAAATATGGTAACTCGGCAAGCTCTATGCTGCCACAGAAAGGAATTTTAAAATATGGGTCTTTTCGGACAAAATTATGAAAATGCCGGTGTAGGCATTGCTAAAAACGCCCCTAAAAAGAAGGGTTTCTTCCGGTTTATGGAAATATTCGGCAGAAAATTCTGGAAGCTGTTCGGACTCAATCTGCTCTACTCAGCATTCTTCCTACCCCTTGTAGCTGCAATTACTTTGGCCTTTATGATGCTCGGCGGAAGAATACCTTACGGAACACCAACTCTATTGCTAATAGCTGCTCTGTGTATTATATTTGCAGTCATTTTCGGCCCTGCCACAGCAGGCCATACCAAGATTCTGAGAGCCTATATTCTTGAAAAACCCGTGTTTATGGTACACGACTTCTTGAAGACCTTCAAAAGTGAATTCAAATACAGCTGCATTGTGGGTTTGCTTGACTGCTTTGTCGCTCTATGCATAATTGCGGCTGTCTATGTCTATCCAATCCTTATCGAGACTACCGGCAATAAGCTGTTTTACATTTTCTTCGCCATTGCACTCAGCCTCGGACTTGTGGCACTCATGATGAACTTCTATGCGTTTCTCATGATAATCGCTACAAATCTCTCTCTCAAAAATATCATTAAAAATTCTCTTGCTCTCTCGATAATTGCTCTTAAGAAGAATGTCATAACTCTGTTAGTGATCGCTGCTTTTGCTGCAATATTCATTCTGCTTATACTCTTTGCAGAACTATCTGTTTCATTTGTAGCACTCTGTTTACTTCAGTTCCTGCCGGCGTCATGGCTTGGTCTGGTAATATGCTTCAACAGCTATCCGTCTATACAAAAATATATAATCAATCCCTACTATGAACAGCGTGGTGAGATAAACCCCGAACTCATGGGCGAGATCGAAACAGAACATGATCCGGAATCAGAGGACGTGCTCTTTGAAGATATGGGCGGAAAGGAAAAACCTGTCGTCTCCGGCAAAAAGACAAAGGGGAAAAAATCTGGTGGGAACTCAAAATCACATAACCACAAGGGTAAGGTTATTTCCTAAGTCATATCGCCAATACCATAAAATTCACAAAATTGTGTTGGTTTGTCAATGATGTGAGACAAATTAAATCAAAAAACTTGACCGTAAATAAGGAAAGCCTTGATGTAATCG
>CALXBL010000069.1 GCA_944386525.1 uncultured Ruminococcus sp.
CAGACGGAAAAGTCCTGTCTTTAAGTCGTTGTAACGGTAAAGCTTTCCGTTCGTATCAGCGTTTGCAAGACAGTATAGGATAAACTCCAGCAACATTGGCACCAGCGGCTCGCAATCCTCTGATATGAGAAACTCCTCCAGATCGTTGTTGGCAAGAGGTGAATATTTTACGTATATCTCACCGATTATGCCAACTCTTATCTTTTTCTTCCGGCTCTTTGGTATTCCGCCGAAATCCTCCAGCATCTCACGGTAGATCTTTTTTGTTTTGGAGTAGCCGCCCTTTTCAAACATACCAAGCAGCTTTTCAGTCCATTTTTCCACCATGCGCTTTGAATCTCCCGGATTCAGCTCATATGGACGGCACTGGTTGTTGAGCAGCATGAGCATATCTCCATAGAGTATACCGTATGCGAGTTTAGGTACCATAGGCAGTGTGAGCCTGAAACCCGAGGACTTTTCGAGTCCTGCGAAATTCAGTGAAATTACAGGAACCTGCGGATAATGCTGCTCCATGCAGCGTCTTAGTATGTGTATGTAGTTAGAAGCACGGCAGCCACCGCCTGTCTGGGTTATAAGCAGTGCGGTCTTGTCGGGGTCGTACTTTCCGCTTTTGAGTGCCTCCATAAACTGTCCCACTACAAGCAGTGCAGGATAGCAAGTGTCGTTATGGACGTTTTTCAGTCCCTCCTCAACTACCGTTCTGGAACTGGATTCAAGCAGCTTCATGTTGTAGCCGAACTGCTTGAATACTCCGATAAGCAGCTTGAAGTGTATAGGCAGCATATTCGGCACCAGTATGGTGTGTGTCTTTCGCATTTCCGGGGTAAATTCAGCAGCCATTTGCATTCTCCTTTCCGGCTCAGGCATCCATTGCAGCCGCAAGACTGCGCAGACGTATCTTTGCCGCTCCCAGATTGTTTATCTCATCTATTTTAAGCTGTGTATAAAGCTTGCCCTTTTCTTCGAGTATGCGGCGCACCTCGTCAGTTGTGATAGCGTCGATGCCGCAGCCAAATGATACGAGCTGCACAAGCTGCATATCTGGCTGTGTGGTCACATATTCAGCAGCACGGTAAAGTCTTGAGTGATATACCCACTGGTTTAGTGACTTCAGCTTTGGCGTATGTGCAAGAGCCGCCACGCTGTCCTCGGTGATAACTGCCATACCAAGGCTTCCGATAAGCTTGTGGATACCGTGGTTTATCTCAGGATCAATATGGTAAGGTCTGCCAGCCAGTACGATAATTGGCTTGCCGGCAGCTCTGGCCTCGGATATAATATTCTGAGCCTCCTCGGCAACCTTTTCCCTGTATTCATTCAGAGTCTCAAAGCCCTTGTCAAGTGCTGATGAGATGGACTTCTTTGAAGCATACGCTCCAAAATAGTCGTGGAGAACCTTTACCACGTGCCTGCGTCTGTTGAGGTCAAGGAACGGATAGAGGAATTTTTTTACACTTAGCTTTTCATTATTTGCCATTAGCAGCTCAGGATAATATGCAACTACAGGACAATTGAAGTGATTGTCCGATTCGCCTTCGTCTATGGTGTAGGTCATGCATGGATAGAAGATAAAGTCCACGTCCTGACTCAGCAGGCTTTCAACATGGCCGTGCGCAAGCTTTGCCGGATAGCACACTGTATCCGATGGGATAGTGCTCTGTCCCTTGTAGTATGTCTCTCTGGTGCTCTCTTCTGAGAATTTCACTGCAAAGCCAAGCTCCTTGAAGAATGTTGTCCACAGCGGCATCTGGTCGTAGTAGTGGAGTGCCAGCGGAAGTCCTACTGTAGCAATGGGGCTGAATGGTTGGCGATCCTGATACGACATTATCATCTCAAGCTTTTTGTCATAGAGGTTTGGAAGTATCTTATCAGGCTTTATACCTGCGCCTCTTTCGCATCGATTGCCGGAGATAAATCTTCCGCTGTCTGCAAATCTGATCACATTCAGGCTGCACTTTGCGGTACAGCCGCCGCAGTTGGCAGTGGTCGATGTATATGAAAACTCACTAAGCTTTTTGGGCGTGATTATAGTACTCTCGCCGGTACTCTTTTCCATAGCGTAGAGCGCCGCTCCGAATGCTCCCATGAGTCCTGATATTGCCGGACGAATAACCTCTCTGCCCATTTCACGCTCAAAACTTCTTAGCACTGCGTCGTTGAGGAATGTGCCGCCTTGTACTACTATATGCTCACCCAGCTCATCGGGAGAATTTGCACGTATGACCTTATAAATCGCATTCTTTATGATAGAGCCGGAAAGTCCTGCGGAAATATCAGCAACAGTAGCGCCGTCCTTCTGAGCCTGCTTTACACTGCTATTCATGAACACGGTACAGCGTGAGCCAAGATCTACAGGGTGCTCAGCAAAAAGTCCCAAATTTGCAAATTCAGCTATATCGTAGCCAAGAGCCATCGCAAATGTCTGGATAAACGAGCCGCAGCCTGAGGAGCAAGCCTCATTGAGCATGATAGCATCTATAGCTCCGTTTTTCACCTTGAAGCATTTGATGTCCTGACCGCCAATGTCCATGATAAAATCCACCTCAGGACAGAAATATGACGCCGCCTTAAAGTGCGCAACGGTTTCGACTATGCCATGATCTATGCCCAAACCTGCCTTAAGGAGTTCCTCTCCATAGCCGGTTACTGCACTTCCCACAATAGTAAGTCCCTCGCTCTTTGTCTTGTAAAACTCAATGAGAGCATCGGTGATACAGTCAAGAGGCTGTCCCTTGTTGGTGGTGTAGAATTCATGGAGCAGCGTCTTATCCTCGGAAATAACTGCCATCTTTGTAGTTGTAGAACCTGCGTCGATGCCCAGATAGGCCTTGCCATTGTATGTTCTGTAGTCTCCGTGCTTTACATCATGGAGTGCGTGGCGAGCCTTGAATCTTTCATATTCCTCGGGATATGTAAAAAGCGGCGGATCGCACATTACCGTATTGCTGCATACTGCATTTGTTATCCGATCTATAAGTTCCTCAATTGTATGGGTTTCCTTCTGTTTCATTGCGGAAAGTGCACAGCCGTATGCCACAAAGGTACGTCCGTCCTCGGGGAATACTGCATTGCCCGGATCAAGGTTAAGCGTTTTCACAAATGCATTGCGCAGTCCTTCTAAGAATGACAGCGGTCCTCCCAAAAAGAGAACCTTGCCCTCTATCTTGCGTCCCTGTGCAAGTCCGGAAACCGTCTGATCAACTACCGCCTGAAAGATACTTGCTGCAATATCCTCACGCCGTGCACCCTGATTGAGAAGCGGCTGAATATCGGACTTTGCAAATACTCCGCATCTCGATGCTATGGGATATGTCTTTTCCGCACGCAGAGCCATCTCGTCGAGCTGATCGGCTGTAACGTTCAACAGCGTTGCCATCTGGTCGATAAATGCGCCCGTACCACCGGCACACGTTCCGTTCATTCTCTGCTCAACGCCGCCGGTGAGAAAGATTATCTTGGCATCCTCGCCGCCCAGCTCGATAACTGCGTCGGCATCGGGATAACGCTTGTTTACAGCCACAAACGCAGAATGCACCTCCTGCACAAATGGAAGCTTGGCTGAATCAGCAAGTCCCAGACCTGCCGAACCTGTAATACAGACTGGAAATTTCTCTCCGGGATATACTCCTGCTATCTGTTTGAGTTGAGCTGCAACAGTCTCCCTTACTTTGGAGAAATGCCGCTGGTAGTTTGAATATACTACGTGATCACTCTTATCAAGTATAACCGCCTTGACAGTAGTTGAGCCAACGTCAATGCCGAGGGCATAGTCGTGTTTATTTGAATTATCTCTTGTAATATTCATGACGCTTGCAGATCCTTTCCTGATGCTGCTGAAATAATTATTTATATCTATTATACAACATTTGTTTAAAAAAAGAAAGGGCATAATCCGACTTTTTTCCAGAAAACTTTCACCATAAATGTTGAAAGAGTTTACCAATATAACAACGGCGTAACAGCACCACATATTTCCGGAAATAAACACGTAAAAACTGTAAAAAATAACTCCTGAAGAAACCTCTCGAAAGGAGTAATCAACTCTATGGCAAAGGCTTTGGGCAGAGGCGTTGTATATTTTGACACGCCAGTTTTTATAGCATCATCGGCTGCTGTCGCCGGTAAAAAAGAGGGTGCCGGTCCCATGGGTCAGTGCTTCGACCGGGTGGAGCAGTACAGCCGCTTCGGTCAGAAAACATGGGAACAGGCTGAAAGCCGTATGCAGCAGGAGACCATCTGGCTCGCTCTTGATAAAGCCGGTCTTACTGCCGACAGCGCAGACCTTATATTAGCAGGCGACCTGATAAATCAGTGTACGTCATCCACATACAGTATTCGTCCATTCGGAATACCGTTCCTTGGGTTGTTCGGGGCTTGCTCAACTATGGCGGAAAGCCTTATCATAGGCAGCCTGTTTCTCAGTGCAGGTGGTGGAGAACGTGCAGTTTGCGCCACATCATCGCATTTTTCCACGGCGGAGCGGCAGTTCAGATATCCCCTCTCCTACGGCGGACAAAGACCTCCCACTGCTCAGTGGACCTGTACAGCCTCTGGTGCTGCTGTCCTCGATACAGTTACAGCATCTTCCCCGAAAATTGAGGGTGCCTGCATCGGCAGAGTTACAGACCTCGGCATTACCGACGCAAACAACATGGGGGCAGCTATGGCTCCGGCAGCAGCTGATACGCTCACAAGGTGGTTTCACGCTACAGGCACATCGCCGGATAATTACGACCTTATCGTTACAGGCGACCTGGGACTTTACGGCGGTGAGCTTTTCACTCAGCTTATGATGAAGCAAGGCTTCGACATCAAGCCGTGTTACAGAGACTGCGGCGTTATGATGTTCGATGGCGAAACTCAGGATACCCATGCCGGCGGTTCAGGCTGCGGCTGCGGTGGAAGTCTGCTGTGCGGTCACTTCCTGCCGCTTATAAGGCAGCAGCGGATAAAGCGTATGCTCTTTATGGCGACGGGCGCACTTATGTCGCCTATGCTTGTACAGCAGGGCGAAAGCATACCGGGCGTTGCCCATATTGTGGAGATAGCCTCCGGAGAGGAGAATTACCATGCTTGAATATATCTGGGCATTTATAATTGGCGGAGCTATATGCGCCGTAGGACAGGTACTCATCGACTACACCAAGCTCACGCCGGCACGTATTCTCACCGGCTTTGTAGTTGCGGGCGTGCTTCTATCGGCACTGGGAATTTATCAGCCGCTTATTGACGTCGCTGGAGGAGGAGCTACAGTTCCGCTCACGGGATTTGGTCACCTGCTGGCTGAGGGAATTCGCAAAGATGTGGAAGAAAAGGGTCTCCTTGGGATATTCTCAGGCGGTCTTACATCTTCGGCAGCAGGCATAACGGCAGCTATGCTTTTTGGTCTGGCTGCCGCTGCCATATTCAAACCTAAGGACAAGTAAGGAGCTTAAACATGGAAATCAAACCCGAACTTTACAAAGATATGACTGAAGCTGTCAGCCCTAAATCAAAAAGCTATGTAAATATACCAATGGCGTTTCTTATTGGCGGTGCGATATGTCTGCTTGGCGAGTGTCTGCTGAATCTGTTTGAATATATGGGACTGCCAAAAGATGAGGCAGGCTCGTGGACATCTATAACTCTCGTATTTCTAAGCGCACTTTTAACCGGTCTTGGCTGGTATGAGCGTATTGCAAAACACGCCGGCGCAGGTACTCTCGTACCCATAACCGGCTTTGCAAACGGCGTATCAGCTCCTGCCATTGAGGCTAAGACTGAGGGCTGGATACTTGGCGTTGGCGCAAAGATATTCACCATTGCAGGACCTGTTATACTATATGGTACTGCCGCAAGCGTTGTATACGGAATATGCCTTGTGGTGGTAAAATTCTTTACAGAATAACAAGAACCGCCTCCGTGCTCAATGCCGAAGGCGGTTCTTATTCTATTGAGATATAGTAAAACTTAGCCCATTACAACTTCAACAGTATGAACGCCGCCCTCAGGGAATACAGGGAGAATGTTGCCCTCGATAGCCTTGCCGTCGACTGTTACGGACTTAATGCCCTTGCAAACGTGATCAGGGTTCTTGACTGTTACATTGTATGTAGCACCACGGAACTGTCTTGAGATCTCAAAACCATCCCACTCGTGAGGGATAGATGGATCAATCTTCAAACCATTCCAATCCGGAATAACACCCAGAATGTACTGAGATACAGCTACAAAGTTCCATGCAGCAGTACCTGTAAGCCAGCTGTTCTTAGCTTCGCCGTGACGCTTAGCGTCCTTACCTGCGATCATCTGAGCGTATACATAAGGCTCAGTTCTGTGGAGATCGGAGTATTTCTCTTCTCTGTATGCAGGAGCGATCTTGCTGTAGTATTCAAATGCCTTGTCACCGTGACCGACAAATGCCTCAGCACAAATGATCCATGCGTTGTTGTGGCAGAAGATACCTGCGTTTTCCTTATATCCGCCCGGATATGTGGAAATTTCGCCGTATTCGATGTAGTACTTTGTGAATGCCGGCTGGTTCAGGCTCAGACCGTGCTCGGAATTGAGCCACTTGTCAACAGACGCAAGAGCCTTGAGATCTGCGCCGGTTTCCTTGCCAACACCGCCCATAACTGCAAAGCCCTGCGGCTCGATGAAAATCTTGCCCTCTTCGCACTCATTAGAGCCCATCTTCTTGCCGAAATCATCATATGCACGGAGGAACCATTCGCCGTCCCAGCCATATTCCATGATGTTCTTCTTCATCTGGTCAACAGCAGCCTGAGCCTTGTCAGCTCCTGCATTGTCGCCCTTTATTCTGCACATATCAACATAGGATGGACCTGCATATGTAAACAGTGCTGCTACCATTACAGACTCAGCAACACGGCTGTACTTTTCTTCGCCATACTTAGGTGATGTGGATGTCTGGAAAGATTCGCCCGGCTCTGCGGAGAAACAGGACAGATTGATGCAGTCGTTCCAGTCAGCACGCATTGCCAGCGGCAGTCCGTGAGGTCCTACGTTCTCGAATACATGATAGAAGCTCTTTTCCAGGTGGTCCATCATTGTCTTAGCCTTGGAAGCGTCGTTATCATAAGGAACCATCTCGTCCAGAATAGAGTAGTCACCGGATTCCTTGATATATGCTGCTACAGAAAGAATCATCCACAGCGGGTCATCGGAGAAATCGCCGCCGATCTCGTTGTTGCCCTTCTTTGTAAGAGGCTGATACTGGTGATAGCAGCCGCCGTCCTCAAACTGAGTGGACGCCAAATCGATAAGACGCTCTCTTGCTCTGTCGGGAATCTGGTGAACGAAGCCCAGCAGATCCTGGTTTGAGTCACGGAATCCCATACCTCTGCCTATGCCGCTCTCGAAGTATGATGCAGATCTGGACATATTGAATGTTACCATGCACTGGTACTGATTCCAGATATTTACCATACGGTTCATCTTGTCATCAGGAGTCTTTACTGTGTACTTGGACAGCAGAGCATCCCACATAGCCTTCAGCTCAGCAAGACCAGCAGCAACCTTTTCAGGTGTGTTGTACTGTTCCATCATTGCATAAGCTCTGGACTTGTTTACGCTGCCGTCAGCGTTCCACTTTTCATCTACAGGATTTTCAACGTAGCCCAGAATGAAAATCAGATTCTTGGACTCGCCGGGAGCAAGTGTTATTTCCTTATAGTGAGAAGCAATAGGAGACCAGCCGTCTGCCACAGAATTGTTGGACTTGCCAGCTACTACTGCCTGAGGATTCTCAAATCCGTTGTAGAGACCAATGAAGGACTCTCTGTCGCAGTCATAGCCGTCGATAGTGTCGTTTACTGTATAGAAAGCAAGATGATTTCTTCTTTCCTTGTATTCTGTCTTGTGGAACATTGTGCTGCCGTCCAGTTCAACCTCGCCTGTGTTGAAGTTTCTCTGGAAGTTTGTGGAGTCGTCCTGAGCATTCCACAGACACCACTCAATGAAAGAGAACAGCTTAATAGTCTTAGTCTCGGTGCCCTCATTTGTCAGAACCAGATTCTGGATTTCGCCGCTGTAGTTCTGAGGCACGAAGAATGTAACCTCAGCTTTTACGCCGTTCTTCTTACCGGTGATGATGGTATAGCCCATACCGTGACGGCACTCGTAGCTGTCAAGCTCTGTCTTTACAGGGGACCAGCCCGGTGACCAGATGGTGCCGCCGTCGTTAATATAGAAATAACGTCCGCCCATATCAACAGGAACGTTGTTGTAGCGATATCTTGTGATTCTGCGGAGACGAGCGTCCTTGTAGAAGTGGTAGCCGCCTGCTGTGTTAGAAATCAGTGAGAAAAACTCCTGTGTGCCGAGGTAGTTGATCCACGGATAGGGAGTCTTGGGGTTCTGAATGACGTATTCCTTAGCTGCGTCATCAAAATAGCCAAATTTCATAATAAAGCTCCTTTGCATTCGTTTTTTTGTACACGACCGGAAAAATCCCGGCATTACTATCATTATAACATATATTTTTCTCAATAGCAACCATTTTTGAGATTTTTCCCAAAGTTTTTTATTTAGTTTTTATATATGCAATTGACAAAGCGTACTGCCTGTCCCTTACTTTACAATCATATGCACTATATCTTTTAATCAGAACAAAAAAAGGCTCTATAATAAATGTTGGGGAAAGCCGAGTAAAGCCTACAAAATAAATATCAAAAAAAGTAGAGCATA
>CALXBL010000070.1 GCA_944386525.1 uncultured Ruminococcus sp.
GTGAGCTATACATTGTATCATTCTCATCCTCTACTACTTCTCCAGGAATGAAAAAATCCTTTAAATTATTCAATATACTCATTTTCTTACTCCATTCTCCGCACTTTTGTTTTTTAGCTGAACTTATCGTGCGGATCTTATTCAGCCTCGGGCTCCGCCCGCTGGCAAAGGTTACCCTTTGTATTTCAATTATATACTCTTGCTCCGAACAGTGCTGTGCCTATCCTCACAAGATTAGAACCATATCTGATTGCCTTTGCATAATCGCCCGACATTCCCATAGATAATATGTCCATACTTATATTATCCATTTTTTTTGACGAAATGTCAAGATATATCTGCTGCATTCTGCAAAGAAATTTTTCATCGCCGCCTGGCGGCGGTATCGTCATAAGACCTTTAACACTGATATTCTCATACTGCGATACATCATAAAGTAGTTCCTCGAGTCTTTCAGGCTCAATTCCGCCTTTTGACGCCTCGCCGCCTATATTTACTTCTATCAGAATATCTTGTATCTTATTGAATCGCTTTGCCTGCCTGTCAATCTCCGCTGCCAGCTTCAGACTGTCTACAGACTGGATAAGTTCCATATCTTCTATAATATATTTTACCTTATTTGTCTGAAGATTACCTATAAAGTGCACCTTCGCTGACGAGTCGTAAAAACCTTTCTTTGACTCATATTCCTGGACCCTGTTTTCTCCCAGCAGCTTTATCCCGCATGATATTGCGTGATTTACTGCTTCAGGTGCTACCGTCTTTGTGACTGCCATAATATCAACTCTGTCATCCGGACTTCGGTATTTCGCTTTTGCCTCTCCTACCGCATCAAATATACGCTTGTAGTTTTCGGTTATATAGTCAAATGATGTTTTCATATCAGTCAGCACCTCCGCTCGCACTTATTCCTTCTGTAATGACTGAATCATACAGCTGCAAATAGCTGCTATCTTTATTTATAGAAGACAATACATAATCATCGCCCTCATAAATAACATCAAGCTTACGGAATACTACTTCCTCACCGTCAAGCACATACACACCTCTGTAATTCACAAGTGTTGTTGTGACCTCGCCGGTAAGTACATTTGTGGAGCTTTCTTCTACATCCTTGAATCTGATAGCTGATCTTGGCACCTTCACACCATCGTATTCTCCCTTTACAAGGCGAACACGCTCTATACGATGCTGTACAAAATCAGATGTCATTCTCTCACAATGCAGTACTATGATCGTCTCATCTGCCTTCTCTACAGGTCTTAACTCAGTGATCTCCACATCTGTGCTAGCTGATGTGGATGAAAGATATAGCGTTGCCTTGTCGCCGACCTTGAAATCAAGCTCTGTATTGTCAATTATTCCAAGCATATACCAGTCATAGCCTGAAATAGTTTTGCCAATTATTGTATCGCTCTTTATAGTGTCGTCGTCCTTAACAGCAAGTATATCCTCTTTAGTGATTTCGCTGAGATTCGCTATCGACAGCTTATCCTCATAACCATCTGCATAACTCACAAAGTAACACGGTTCATTTGCTATGATTGTGTCGATCGGAGTTTGCTGCTGCAGCCTGAGACTTGCGATCTGTTCTTCAAGCAGCTCTATCTGTTCAGAGAAGTTTGTTGTACCTTGATTGATAACCATCTGATATGAACTCAGTGCTATACGGAAGTTTTCCTCTGCATCTTTCATACCCTGGACATCACCAAGGTCTCTGTAATAGGCAATCTGATTGTAATACTGAGCAACATGATCTGCAAGAACTGTAGGCTGTGCCATCTCCAGAACACCAGGGTTCGATATCCGGCTCAGTACCTCAAGCTCGTCCTCCAAAGCAGCTATCTGCTGATTCTGCTTTATTGCTGCACTATTGCCATATATATAGGCTATTGCTTCATTTGCTCCTACTCTGCCGCCATCGGGTACGTTGTAGCTTACGCTTCCGCTGCCATCATAGGCTACTACTGATTCGTCCCTGACATATACACCCTGAAATGATACCGATTGTTCAGCCTGGGCAGATACAGCCGTCTCCGTTTCATAATCCTTGTCAAAAAAATGATAGAATATCGTACCTATCATCGAAAGTACCGAAACAGACAGAAGTACCAGCAGAATGTTCGTCAATGTATTTTTCATAAATCAATCTTTCTGTTACTCATTGGAATCAAGGATAGCTATCGGACGTGCAGGCTTGATAGTTGAAATGGCGTGCTTGTACACAAAATTCTGTGTGCCATCACAGTCAAGTATGATTACATAGCTGTCAAACCCACGGACGATTCCCTTGAACTGGAAACCATTAGTCAATATGATCGTAACCATGATTCTTTCCTTGCGCGCTGAATTCAGGAAGACATCCTGTAAATTCATCATCTTGTTCATATAAACTTCTCCTTTCACCCGATCTTTTCTGAGCTGCAATCAGCTGTTATACACCGCTGCAGCAATATATTTCTTCCTACAAAAAGACCTATTCTATATTATATCACAAAACATCAGTCTTGGCTATAACTTTTTGACATTTTTCTCGAATTTTTTTTAAGTTGTTGATATTATCCAAAAACAGCCACTCGATTTGTTTATTTTTCCTAAACCACGTTAGCTGCCTTTTTGCATAATGTCTCGTCTGGAGCTTTATCTCCTCTATACAATCATTAAGTTCCGCCTGTCCCTCAAAATATGGCACAAGCTCCTTGTAGCCAATGGCATTCGCCGCTGTCTTCATGCCTCCCGACTGCCACACCTTACGTGCCTCCTCAACAAGCCCGCTTTTCACCATCTGATCCACACGGTTGTTTATCCTCTCATACAAGAGACTTCTGTCCTTATAGTCAAGTCCTATAATACAATACTTGTACGGAGTTTCTCTGCTGCGGCTCTTTTCCTTCAGAACGCTGAATTTCTCCCCCGTCTCTATGCACACCTCAAGCGCTCGCACTACTCTTACAAGATTGTTGGGATGTATCTCTGCTGCCGCCTCTGGGTCAATAGCGCACAATCTTCTGTGAAGCGCTTCTTTGCCATGCTCATTTGCATATCCAACCAGCTCTTCCCTTAAACTATAGTTCGTCTCTGTCTCGGTAAATTGTATGTTTTCAAGCAATGATGTCACATACAGCCCCGTTCCTCCTACGATTATCGGCAGTTTACCACGATTGTGAATATCACGTATCACCTTGCCTGCCAACTCTACATAGTCGGCAACACTGAATACTTTATCCATATGGATAAAATCTATCAAATGATGCGGTATACCATCCATTTCCTCCTCAGAAGGCTTGGCTGTGGCTATGTCCATACCTTTATATATCTGCATTGAATCTGCCGATACTATCTCGCCGTCATACAGCTTTGCCAGCTCTACGCCAAGGACAGTCTTGCCGGATGCTGTAGGTCCCACTATTGCAATAACAGGTATCTTCTCGTTGTCACTCATAATTATACTCTCCGGAACTGCTTTTCAAGCTCATATTTCGAAAGAACGAACATCACTGGTCTGCCATGAGGACAGTGGCGTATACGTTCATCATTGTAAACCTCCTCTGCAAGCCACTGCAGCTCCGATGGATCATTTCTGTCATTAGCCTTTATTGCTGCCTTACAAGCTATGGTGTGAAGTGTATCATCAAGATATTCAGGCTGAGGTCTCGACTTTCCAAGTACAAGATCACCTGCTATCTCTGTTATAAGCTCTTCAAGGTCCAGACCATCAGCAAAAGTTGGTATACCTGTCACGCTTACATATGGAAGCTTATCAAATTCAAGGGAGAATCCCATCTTCTCAATCGCCTCATAATCATTCATCAGAGCATTTGATTCATCGCTGCCCATTAGTATCTTCACCGGCTCCATCAAAAGCTGTCTTGAATGCTGTTCTATCCCTGCTTTGAGTTTCTCAAAAAGAACCCTTTCATGAGCAGCGTGCTTGTCAATGATAAGCATATGTCCTTCAGCCTCAGCAATTATATAATTTTTGAAAAGCTCGCCTGCAAATCGTACCTTTACTCTTTCAGGCTCATTCTCAGCGTGTTCTTCGCACTCAGGCTCAACCATTGAGATAGTTTCGTCCGGCATACCCATCATTTCTTTATGCCAATCTTCCTCAGTCTGTTCCGAAGTCTCAGAAGCAGCAACCGGATAGACCTCCGCTTCATTTTTGACTGAAGATATAGACTCATCTATTTCATTCATAAATTCAGTATTTACACGCTCATCTGCATACGATACTTTATCAGCCACCGGTGCAACTATTGACAATGGAGCAATTTCTGGCATCTGTTCGTGTTTTTTTATTTCATGAGCAAAAGAGACGTACGGATCTTCAGACAGATTCATCTGCTCTAAACTCATGTCGGGAATTTTAGGCTGGATATATACAGGCTCCTCAGGTACAGGTGCTGTCCAATCAGTTATATTCCTTGTCTTAGGTATCTGAAACTCATATATCAGACCATTACTCATCAACGCATTCTTTACTCCGAAGTATAGTCCGTCCGATACCTCCTTTTCATTGGTAAAACGTACCTCTGCCTTTGTAGGATGTACGTTGACATCAAGATCTGAGGCGTTCATAGTTACCATAATAACACATGACGGAAACTTGCCAGTCATTATAAGATTCTCATAAGCATTCTCAAGAGCAGCACTGCACACTCTTGAACGAATATATCTGCCATTTATAAAAAAATTCTGAAAAGAGCGGCTTGATTTGGCGTAAAGCGGCTTGCAGGTGTAGCCTGTTACATGGATATACCCGTCATCATATTCCACTGGTATCATGTCGTGAGCAAATTCCTTGCCATATATGGCATATATAGCTGCGTAAAGGTCACCGCTACCGTCGGTACAGAATTCCATTCTGTTGTCTCGTATCATCTGAAAAGCTATATCCGGATGTGAAAGCGCAATCTTCTGCATTATCTGGCTTACTGCATTCGCCTCAGTGACATCTTTCTTCATAAACCTCTGACGGACAGGTACATTGTAGAACAAGTCACGTATTATTATTGTCGTACCATCGGGACAGCCTGTCTGCTCAGGCTCTCCATCCGGTACGCTGCCACTTATGTCGTAACGTGTACCGAATTCATCCTCACGCCTCTTAGTCAGCAGACTTACTCTTGCTACCGCCGATATGGACGCCAATGCCTCTCCGCGAAAGCCAAGTGTATATATTTTGTCCAAATCATCCTTATCACTTATTTTACTTGTGGCATGTCGAAGAAAAGCTGTAGGTACATCGTCCGGATGCATTCCGCAGCCATCATCTGTTATGCGCATATAGGTAGTGCCGCCTCGCTTTATCTCTACGGTAATCCGCCTTGCTCCTGCGTCAATGGAATTCTCCACTACCTCTTTTACTACAGACGCTGGTCTTTCTATGACTTCACCTGCTGCTATAAGCTCGGATATTTCTTTGCTTAGTACTGATATGTGTGCCATATTTACCTGCCGCCTTTCCTGTTATTATCCCATAATTATTCACGAAGAAGCTTTAGTACCTCCTCAAGCAGTTCTCTGCATTCCATGTCGGAAAGCTCCTCCGGATTAGTACGACGGAGCATATTTATCGCCTGCTCACGACTCAGATCTGCAAAGCTAATCTGGTCACTGTCAGTCTGTTTTGAAGTATCAGACTTTGCTGCATTTATCTCCAGATCGGTAAGCAGTTTCCTTGCACGCCTTACCACCTGATCCGGAAGTCCTGCAAGCTTTGCCACCTCTATGCCAAAACTGTCATCTGTACCTCCGGGGACTATCTTTCTTAAAAAGCGTATTGTATCACCATGCTTCTTAACTGCTATACTATAGTTTTTTATGCCCTCAACGGACTTTTCCAGTTCTATAAGCTCATGATAGTGAGTTGCAAACATTGTCTTACAACCAATCTTTTTGCTGCTTATGTATTCTGCCACTGACCTTGCTATACTTATGCCGTCAAAGGTAGATGTTCCTCTGCCCACCTCATCCAGGATCACCAGACTGTTCTTTGTGGCATATTTCAGGATATCAGATACTTCATGCATTTCCACCATAAATGTGCTCTGTCCGGATGTCAGGTCATCAGATGCTCCTACTCTTGTAAATATCTTATCTACCACTGATATCTTCGCATAATCAGCAGACACAAAACAGCCTATCTGCGCCATGAGAGTTATAAGCGCAACCTGTCTCATATACGTGGATTTACCCGACATATTCGGACCAGTTATAAGCATCATCCTGTTGTCTTTAAGGTCAAGATATGTATCATTCGGAACAAACATCTCATCATCCAGCATTTTTTCAACTACTGGATGTCTGCCATTTTTTATCTGTATAACACCGTCAAGTGCTATCTCGGGCTTAGTATATCTGTTCTCTATGGATACATTTGCAAAGGCACATAATACATCCAACTGTGCTGTTGCATCAGCCGTCTCCTGTACACTTTTAAGCTGAGCAGCGAGAATCTCCCTGATCTCAGCAAAAAGTAATTCTTCCAGTCTTAATGCCTTTTCCTTTGCTCCTAAAATATCATTCTCAGCCTTTTTAAGTTCTTCGGTAATGAATCTTTCACAATTTGCCAAAGTCTGCTTGCGGATATAATGAGCAGGTATCTTATCGTAATAAGAACGTGTTACCTCAATATAATAGCCGAATACACGGTTGAAGCCTATCTTCAAATTCTTTATTCCTGTAGACTCTCTTTCATGCTCCGCTATCTGTTCAAGATAGTCGTTTCCGCCGTTCATAATGGTACGCAGTTTGTCAAGATCAGAACTGTATCCCTCAGCTATAACTCCTCCGTCCTTTACGGATACAGGCGGATTGTCGATTATCGCTTTCTCCACAAGTTCCGCCACTGAATCAAGAGTAGATATCTGACTATCGAGCTTTGCAAGCAGCTTTACATCACTGAATTTTTTTAGTTCACTTTTCAAAGCAGGAAGCTGTGCTGCTGTTGCTGCCAGTGCTTTAAGATCCCGTGGGGTTGCAGTTTTATAGATAACTCTTGTCATCAGACGTTCAAGATCATACATACTGTCGAGTATAGACCTGAGATCCATAAGACTGACGCTATTTTTCACAAGTGCGCCTACTGCATCAAGACGTGCCATTATCTTAACAGGCTGAACAAGAGGCTGCTCTATCCAGTTTTTTAGCATACGTCTGCCCATAGAGGTCTCAGCCGAATTCAGCAACCATAAAAGCGAACCTTTTTTCTCCTTGTCCCTGAGAGTCTCAGTAAGCTCAAGATTCCGCCTTGCATTAAGATCAAGCCCAAGGTATGCCTCAGCATCACTAATTTCAATGGAGATGAAACGTCCTACATTGTTTTTCTGTGTATCCCTAATATAGTCAAACATTCCGCAAACAGCCGAAAGATCTGCACCATCAGCCGTAAGCCCCAGCATATCAACTGACGTAACTCCAAGCTGCTCACATACAAAGGCTGCCTGCTCCTCAGGTGAAAAACAGATCTCCTGTCGCACAGTGACAGCGCATCTGAGACGCACCTTTACAAAGTTCATCACTCCGTACATACCTGTAACATTCTCAGAAATAATTATCTCAGCAGGTGAAAACCTCGACAGCGTATCAATAACCTTTTCATCCTGCTGTTCAGATATGGGAGGCATTGCCTGAAGCTCACCTGTTGAAATATCGGCAAAACACATTCCCACGTTTCCGGCATCAGATTTATATATACATCCAATATAGTTATTTGTCCCATCGTCAAGCATACTGCTTTCGATAAGAGTGCCCGGTGTTACTATGCGTACTATGCCTCGCTCCACAAGACCCTTTGTTTCTGCCGGATCTGTAAGCTGCTCACATATAGCTATCTTATATCCCTTTTCAACGAGTCTTTTCAGATACATATCAACACTGTGGTAGGGTACTCCGCACATTGGCGCACGCTCAGGAAGTCCGCAGTCACGTCCTGTAAGAGTAAGCTCAAGCACACGTGACATCTCTATCGCATCGTCAAAGAACATCTCATAAAAGTCTCCCAGACGATAAAAAATTATGCAGTCCGGATTTGCTTCCTTCACAGAGACATACTGTCGCATCATTGGAGAAAGTTTATCTTTGTCTATTGTCATTTCAATCCCTCATCAGTGGCAGCCTGCTCCGCAGGAGGCACAGTTTCCGCTGCAATTTCCAAGTGACGGATGACAAGTATCGGGATCTTCACCGTTCATGCACAGTGTTATTATTGCATCCACTTCCTGCATCATAGCATCCATCTCAAGTTTTGCTGCCTGAAATTCCTTCATGCCATCTGTTGCAAGTATCGCCTCATACTGGCTGTCGAGCATCTTCTCCATTGCATGTAGCTTTTCTGTATCAGGATCATCCTTCTCAGATTCACGTTGATAATTCATTCTTCCAAGCTGGAACTCGCCTATCTGCTGCTGAAGCGCCTGGTCGGCATCGTTGCTCTTCTTTGCCTTTTCATAGCGCTTATATCTGCAGTCTGCCTGTATGCTCTTTCCAAGAGCTCTTACTGCCTCATCCACTGTCATCATTCTCTTTTCCTCCTGTTACAATAATATTAGTCGGTAAAACCATAACAAACCAGCTATGGTTTACACGCACTCATTTCTG
>CALXBL010000071.1 GCA_944386525.1 uncultured Ruminococcus sp.
AGCTCAGAAATGAGTGCGTGTAAACCATAGCTGGTTTGTTATGGTTTTACCGACTAATATTATTGTAACAGGAGGAATTATTTTATATGGAACAGAAAAGATACACCCAGAAACCCGAGGAACTATTCTTTGAATTCCACTCAGGTGAAAAAGGTCTCAGTGATGAACAAGTCCTTGAGAACCGACAGAAATATGGTGAAAATAAGCTCGCTGAAAAAAAGAAAAAACCAGCTTTCGTTGTATTTCTTGAACAGTTCAAGGATTTTCTTGTTATCATACTGATAATTGCCGCTATCGTTTCTGCTGTTACAGGTGATATTGAAAGTACTATCGTTATTCTAGTTGTTATCACTATGAATGCTCTGCTGGGCACCGTTCAGACTCTTAAAGCCGAAAAATCTCTTGATAACCTGAAAAAGCTGTCCGCTCCAAATGCAAAAGTTATCAGAAACGGTCAGAGCGTTATCATACCTTCTGATGAGATCGTTGTAGGAGATGTCCTGCTCATTGAATCAGGTGACCAGATACCTGCAGACGGAAGACTCATTGAATGCGCTTCCGTTCAGACAAACGAAAGTGCTCTCACCGGCGAAAGTACAAACATCGACAAGAGCATGGAACCTATTGAAGGAGAAGTTCCACTCGGCGACCGCCACACAATGGTCTACTCCGGCAGCTTTGTAACGTACGGCAGAGGTAAGTTTATTGTTACTGATATCGGTATGAATACTGAAGTTGGTAAGATAGCTGCTCTTATTCAAAGTGCTGAGGAAAGAAAAACTCCCCTCCAGCATACTCTCGATCAGTTCGGAAGAAATCTTTCTATAGGTATCCTTATCATTTGCGCTATAGTTTTTTGTCTCCAGCTCTGGCGTGCTGACACTGTAAACTTCGACAGCGTTTTAAGTTCACTTATGTTTGCTATTGCACTTGCTGTTGCTGCTATTCCGGAGGCTCTCAGCTCGATCGTTACTATCGTTCTGTCTTTTGGTACTCAGAAAATGGCAAAAGAAAACGCCATCATGCGCAAACTCCAGGCTGTAGAAGGTCTGGGATCAGTATCAGTTATATGTTCTGATAAAACAGGTACTCTTACCCAGAATAAGATGACCGTCCGCAAGATCGTCGCTCAGGGGTATATAATTAGTGCTGAGGACGTGAATACAAATAACTCAGCTGAAAAGTCTCTCATTATTGCCTCTGTGCTCTGTAATGACGCTTCTGTAAAAGATAGTCAGGAGATCGGCGATCCCACTGAAACTGCTCTTATCACATTCGCCCACAAAACGGATATGGACGACGCTTCTATTCGTGCGTGCTACCCGAGAATCAGCGAAATCCCATTTGACTCCGACAGAAAGCTGATGTCTACACTCAATGTGGTTGACGGAAAACATATCATGTATACCAAGGGTGCAGCTGATGTTCTCACTGAAAGAATGATTATAACTGATGAGCAGAAAGCTCAGATCCAAAAACAAGTGGATGAACTCTCAAAACAGGGACTCAGACTACTATGTTTCGCAAAAAAGAACTTTGACGGTGATACTATCGCTATTGATGACGAAAATAACCTTGAATATATGGGCCTCATTGCAATGATGGATCCGCCCAGACCCGAATCAAAGCAAGCTGTTGCAGAATGTCGCAGCGCCGGTATCAAGCCCGTTATGATAACCGGTGACCACGTTGTTACTGCCTCTGCTATCGCAAAGGAAATTGGTATCCTTGAACGTATGGATGAAGCTGTTGAAGGCTCAGTTCTCGACAGTATCTCAGATGAGGATATGATCGACTTTGTTAAGGATAAATCAGTTTACGCACGTGTTACTCCTGAACACAAAATACGTATAGTAAAGGCATGGCAGAAAAGAGACTGCATAGTTGCTATGACTGGTGATGGCGTAAATGACGCTCCGGCTCTCAAGCAAGCTGATGTGGGCGTGGCTATGGGTATTACAGGTACTGAAGTTTCTAAGGATGCCGCTGCTATGGTGCTTGCAGACGATAACTTTGCTACTATTGTAAAGGCTGTAAAGAATGGAAGAAATATCTACGATAACATCAAACGTTCCATCCTTTTCCTGCTTTCAGGTAACCTGGCAGCTATTCTGGTAGTTCTCCTCTGTTCAATCGCCGGCTTTGATCAGCCTTTTGCAGCTATCCACCTTTTGTTTATAAATCTTCTTACCGACTCACTGCCGGCTATCGCACTCGGACTTGAACCGCACTCCGATGAAGTAATGAAACGCAAGCCAAGACCAGCTAATGAATCTATACTCACCAAATCATTCCTGGCACATACGGCATATTCGGGTGTGTGTATAGCTCTTGCTACAACTGTTGCTTATCTGATCAGCTGGTTCGGATTCGACTCCGGAAGCCTTGCTATGACAATGGCTTTCGCAGTTCTCTGTATGTCACGTCTCTGGCATGGATTCAGCTGTAAATCTGATAAGCCTATTATCTTTACAAAGCAGCTCCTTGATAATTCAGTTGGACTTATTGCTTTCGGAATCGGTATGCTCCTTATAAATGCTGTTCTCCTGATCCCTGCTCTTCACGGTCTGTTCCAAATAGATCCAGGTATGACTGGCGTTCTCTTTGCTGTTGCTCATGGTCTGAGCATCGGCTCAATGCTGCTGGTTCAGCTTATAAAGGGTATCATTACTATCATCAAGAAAAATTAAACCATCATTTCTTGACAGAATATGGCTCTTGGGTTATAATTGTAAGGTAAACTTTTTTTGCGGAGGTATTTTCATGCTGAAAAGAATAGTAACTATCCAGGATATTTCCTGCTTTGGTAAATGCTCCCTTACTGTAGCCCTGCCTATACTATCCGCTATGGGACTCGAAACTGCTGTTATACCTACCGCCGTGCTCTCAACTCATACAGGCGGCTTTACAGGATATACTTTCCGTGATCTCACTGATGATATCCCCGATATCACAAGTCACTGGAAATCTCTGGATATACACTTCGATGGTATCTACACCGGATATCTTGGCTCTGCTAAACAGGTAAAAATGGTGGCTGACTTCTTTGACACTTTCAAATGTAGTAATACTACTATAATTGTAGATCCGGTCATGGGTGATGCCGGTAAACTATATGCCGGCTTTACGCCCGACTTTGCACTTGAAATGAAAGCACTATGCAGCAAAGCTGATATTATAGTCCCTAATATGACCGAGGCTTCTTATCTGCTCGACGTACCATACACTGAGGAGTATGACCAAGTTTATATTGAGCACATCCTCCGTAAGCTTTCTGAGTTCGGATGCAAAGCCGCAGTTCTAACCGGAGTTCGCTATAACGATGGTATGCACGGTGCAGTTGCCTATGTCAAAGAAAGTGACTCATTCTACAGTTCATTTATGCCACACATTGAACATTCAATGCATGGTACGGGCGACGTTTTTGCAAGCGTTTTCTCAGGTGCGCTCACTAAGGGGGCATCTATGCAGCAGGCTCTTGAAACTGCTGTAGCTTTTACATCTGATGCTATAAATGAAACTGTTCCATATATGGAAAGCTGCTGGTATGGAGTCTCCTTTGAGCCTTGTCTTGGAAAACTGGCTGATATATCGAAAAATTTTTGATAGATAAAATTAAATACAAGTATGAGCCAGTGCTTTAGTGTACTGGCTCATCATCTCCTCACAACCGCACAAATACGTCGAGAATATTTTACAGCAGGATAAAATCAATACTTAGCGGCATACTATATCCGAGGTGATATATATGGCTAAAAAGGGTATGAAACGTCCACAGTACACCCAAACCCAGCCACGCAATGAAACAGCTTCTGTTCCGCAGATACAAGGCAAAGCAAAACACGGAAATACTCATGCAAATCCCATAGTTGCAGGCACAGCCTCACCCTCACAGAAGGTATGGCACACTTCATCTTATTCAAAGGAAAAACCAGTTTCTAAGGTATATCCTGTTATCGACAGTGACCTTGCAAGGGATAATGTTGAAAATGATCTGACTGCTGCTGACTTGCAGGATCTATAAAAATCAAACGCCATCTGAGCTTTCATCAGATGGCGTTTTAGCTGTTTGATTTTTACTGTTTATCTGAATGCCAGCCGCATATTCCTGTAACTGCAGCTGCGATCATAGAAACAATTGATGCTCCAATTAAAAATAAGCGAGCAATATTGCTCAAATCTAAAAAACCGCTGCCGCTTACTGTAATTGCGCATATGATAAGAACTGCCGCTAACATAAGCATGATAATACTTACTATTTTACATATTGCACTTTTCATAAATAACACATCCAGTAAAATGATAATTATGATTCCAAATACCAATATGAGTGAAATCCGCTTAAATAGGTTTTTGAACCTTTGGGCATCTGTCTGACAGCATTATATACATTTATGTAATCGCCAAATCCCATTCCTATACATATTACTCCCATTATACCAAAGAAAATCGCATGAGGGAAAATCAAGAAGATAATATATGGCAATAATCCTAAAATAATATTTGGACATAAACACATAAATATAAATTTCGCCTTGCTCATATCTTCAGTGCCTACAACAAAAAACAACCCTTGATTTAATGCAGTATAAAAATAAACATCTTTTTTATAGAAAATCGCATGCAGAATTTCATGTGGAAATAATGATAACATACTGCATACACAGCCAAGCATCAGCCATAATCGTTTATCATAAAAATATTCTCTTCCAAGTAATATAAAAGGAATCATCAGTATTATGATTACAAAAATACAGCCTAAATTACTAATTAAGGAAAGAAGTCCTATGTTTTCAAACTCTTTGAATGGAACTGCATTTGGATGATGCTCCCTTTGCGGCAGTGTACTTTCGTCACCGTTATATCTTCCGCCATTATGTAAAATCATATTAACTATATACCTCCTGTTACATTATCTTTTAATTTTTGTATCATAATTATTGTATCATATATACTTCATATTGTCAAGAATAGTATATTACATTCTGCACAAGTTATCTCTCATAGAAACAGTAAAGTTTTGTCTCGATGCACATAATCTGTATACTTCGCTTACACAGTCTTCACCAATTTTCCATTGAATTTGATTGGTTTATATGATATACTTATCTTGGCACTTTGCCTATATATTATTAATTCTGATCAAGGAGCAAATAACATGAAAAAGATAATCTCCATTTCGATGGCGTCTATGATGCTCATATCCATGGCAGCTTGCAGCGGAGACGGCGATACATCAACCACTGAAAACACTACTTCTGCTGAGGCGTCTTCCGAAGTCGCAACTACAGTGACAACAACGGAAACAACTACAGAAACTTCAACTGCAGAGACAACATCTGCCGAGTCCGGTACTATCGGTGCATCATTAGCTGCTGACTTTAAAACAATAGCTGAAGAAAATCCGGATATCAGCGCTCAGGAGATGGCTGATGCTCTGCTTACAAATAGTTCTATCATATTTCAGGGTATGACGATGCCTGTTGAGGCTGGTCTGCTTACCGGCTTTGGAGAAGCTGAGATAACCGGCTTTAAAGAATGCGTTATGTTCTCACCAATGATAGGTACTATCCCCTTTGTAGGTTACATTTTCAAGATGGAGGAAGGCTCAGATATCGATGGTTTTGTACAGACTCTCGCCGATAACGCTGACCCAAGATGGAATATCTGCACCGAGGCCGATGAAACTATTATAGAGACGTCAGGCAATACAGTATTCTTTCTTATGTGCCCCTCTCAGCTTGAGGAATAAGCTGACAATATGATTTAAAATGGGCTGACTATCCGGTCAGCCCGTAACTATAATATCACTCCTTATGGAGGTGGGAAATGCTCTTTTCAAGTCTCACTTTTTTGTTTTACTTTCTGCCATGTGTGATACTGCTCTATTTTGTATCACCAAAAAAGCTCAAAAACACTGTATTGCTTATATCAAGCCTGATTTTTTACGGATGGGGCGAACCAAAATACGTCTGGTTGATGCTTATAGTCATTGCAAACAGCTATATCGCAGGAATATTAATTGAAAAGCTCAATGGTAAATTCTCATCTAAACTCACACTGATACTATCTGTGTCTGCGAGTCTTTGCTGTCTCGGTTATTTTAAGTATGCAGGATTTTTCGCAGAAAATTTCAGCCGACTCACAAGCTTTACCATGCCTGCACTTGACATTGCCCTGCCTATCGGTATAAGCTTCTACACTTTCCAGACACTCAGCTACGTTATTGACGTATATCGTCAGAATGCAAAAGCTCAAAAAAATCCTATAGATCTTGCACTTTATATATCCCTTTTTCCTCAGCTTATTGCAGGTCCTATCGTACGGTATACTGATATTGAGCAGCCGTTAAGTACAAGGACTCATTCCCTTTCAAAGACAGCTTCAGGCATAAAATTATTTGTGACAGGTCTTGCAAAGAAAATACTTCTTGCAAATTCTCTGGGAGAGCTTTGCAGCGCCTACATTGAATCTGATGAAAAGTCGGTTCTTTTCTGTTGGTTATATGTTATCAGTTTTTCACTACAGATATATTTTGACTTTTCCGGCTACAGCGATATGGCTGTAGGTCTTGGCAAAATATTCGGCTTTGAATTCTGCCAGAATTTCAACTATCCATTCATCTCGCGGAGCATTACTGAATTCTGGCGAAGATGGCACATATCTCTTGGAACATGGTTCAGAGACTATGTATATATCCCTCTGGGCGGAAACAAAACATCACATATAAAATGGCTCAGAAACATCCTTATAGTTTGGGTGTTAACCGGATTCTGGCATGGCGCAGAGTGGAACTTTATATTGTGGGGACTTTACTTTGCGCTGCTGTTAACTCTCGAAAAACTTCTGCTTGGTAAGTATATCAAACGTTCGCAGATTTTAAGCAGGATATATGTGATATTTACTGTCCTCATAAGCTTTGCTGTATTCAGCACCTCAGATTCGGGCAGCGGCTTTAGCTGCCTTTCTGGAATGCTTGGTATATCAAGTCTGCCTTTTTCCTCACCGGAGCAGGTATACTATCTAAAAAGTTTTGCCGTTATCCTCATAATTGCACTGATCGGAGCAACTCCGCTGCCGGCTATGGTGCTTCATAAAGCTGAAAAAAACAAATACGGCTACGTTATCACCTCAATTGCAGAGCCTGTTGTACTGACAATGCTTACAATAGTCTGCATCTCATACCTTGTGGACGGTTCATTCAATCCATTCCTTTATTTCAGATTCTAAGGAGGCTGTAATGAATAATAGAATTAAAAACTTATCCGTCATTGTCTCCATGTCGGCGCTTATTGCAGGATTTTCCATCTGGAATGTGCTTAAATATCCTGAGACATATTCTTTCAGTGAACGGCGCACCCTTGCACAAATGCCTGAGCTGAATTCCCAAAATATTGTATCCGGTGATTTTATGGACAATTTTGAATACTACGTCGCCGATCAGTTTCCTATGCGTGATAAAATACGCGGCATCAAGTCGTTCTCGGAACTGTATGTATTTCAGAAAGCGGATGTAAACGGGCTTTATGTGAAAAACGGTCACATTGTAAAGAAAGAAGATCCACTAAACATTGAAATGCTTGGCTATGCCGGTGATAAATTCAGATATATTTACAACTCTTTTATCAAGGACAGCAATTCAGAGGTCTACTTCTCAATAATACCTGAAAAAAACTTATTTCTCTCAGACGGTAAAACTGACGCTTACTATAAAAGGCTGTCCGAAGAAATGAGAAAACGTACTGAATATATGACGTATATTGATATAATGCCGCTCCTTAGTGCCGATGACTACTACAAAACGGACTCACACTGGAAACAGGAAAGCATTTCTGATGTGGCTCTACAAATAGCGTCTGCTATGGGAACGGACGCTGAATGCTCCTACACTGAAAACACACTTTCTGCTCCATTTTATGGTGTTTACTATGGTCAGCTTGGACTTCCATTCGAGCCGGATACTATAAAATATCTTACAAACGAAACCATAAACTCCTCAGTAGTCACCAGCTACAGCAAAGGCTATCCGGAAGTTACAGATATTTACAACATGGAAAAGGCGTCCGGCAAAGACCCTTACGAAATGTTTCTCTCAGGCTCTGAGGCGTTTATCACTATAAATAATCCTGTCTCAAAGACTGATCGTGAGCTTGTTATATTCAGAGATTCATTTGGCAGCAGCTTTGCTCCTCTGCTCATTGAGAGCTACTCTAAAATAACGCTCATAGATATCCGCTATATGCAGAGCAGCGTTCTTGACAGCTTCATTGAATTTGACGATCAGGACGTGCTCTTTTTATACAGTTCTTCTCTGCTGAACAGCAGCACCGCACTCAGATAAAACTGTAAAAGAAAAAGCCGATCTTCTAAAGATCGGCTCTGTCTGTCCAAAAACCCCGATTTCGTTGTCTGAAATCGGGGTTAAAATTTCAATCAAAGAACAATCAAGCAGG
>CALXBL010000072.1 GCA_944386525.1 uncultured Ruminococcus sp.
GGAGGACAACTGCCGTCGGCATACGGGAGAAATGCTGATACCGGCAGATTGTCGCCCTGTTGCTTTACGATAGGCTTTTGAACATTCTGAACATAGTTTAAAGTTTCCGGACGGTCTGGAAGCAACTCATGGTCAAGGTTGTCGTCAACGCATTTTTTCCAGCTTTCCGGTACGGGAATTTCTCTTACAGATTTTATAGCTATGTCGATTGCAAGGTGATTCATCTTTACAATTTTATCGCCCTTTTTGCCGTATGCTTTTTCAGCGGCAGTTTTCATGAGTTTCACAGCTGTTTTCTCAGATAGAATACCTGTCACCTTAAAAAATGCAGCTTGCAGAATAGTACTTATCTTTCCGTTAAGACCAGTTTCTCTACCAATGGAAATAGCGTCAATTATGAAAAATCTGATGTTGCGGCGTGCGATATATCTCTTGACCTGACCCGGCAGAAACGATTCCAGTTCATCTTCATTTAGTCCTGAACTAAGGAGAAAGCATCCTCCGTCCTTTATCTCCTGAACAATGGGATACTTGTGCATATAAGTCTGATTGTGACAGGCAGAAAAGTCAGCTTGTCTGATAAGATATGGAGCGTGGATAGGACTTTTCCCAAATCTCAGGTGAGATATGGTAAGACCGCGTGATTTTTTTGAGTCGTATTCAAAATAAGCCTGAACGTTCAGGTCAGTGTTGTTTCCAATTATGTTTATAGTAGATTTGTTAGCGCTTACAGTGCCATCTCCGCCAAGTCCCCAGAATTTGCACTCATAAATGTCATTAGGAAGCCAGAGGAAAAAATCAGATGTCGGAATTGACAAATGTGTTACATCATCATCAATGCCAACGGTGAACCTGCGTTTAGATGTGTTTTCCAGCACGGCTTTTATTTGAGCAGGTGTCGTATCTTTTGAGCTGAGCCCATATCTTCCGGAGAAAACCGGGATATTATCAAAATTGCTGTCTTTAAGCGCAGCGATAACATCAAGATATAAAGGCTCACCGGCAGAACCTGGTTCTTTTGTCCTGTCGAGAACGGTTATTCTCTTTACGCCGGCAGGGATAGCTTTCAGGAAGTGTTTTGTGCTGAACGGACGGTAGAGTCTCACTTTTATAAGGCCATATTTTCCGTCATGGTCATTCAGGAATCTGACAGTTTCCTCAATAGTATCAGTTACTGAACCCATAGCTACGATTATATGTTCAGCGTTGTAAGCGCCTGCATAGTCAAACAAATGGTAGTCAGTACCAATGGTTTTATTTATCTTATCCATTGTATCCTGCATGATAGACGGCAAGCGATCGTAGTATTGATTAGATGCCTCTCTGTTCTGAAAGAAGATGTCCGGATTCTGAGCTGAACCCATGATTTTAGAGTGCATTGGATTCAGGGAGTTTTTTCTGAAGTCCATAAGTGTGTCCATATCGTAAAGCTTGTATAGTTCATCATAGTCCCACACCTCTATTTTCTGCATTTCGTGGGAAGTTCTGAATCCATCGAAAAAGTGTATAAATGGCAGTCTGCCTTTTATGGCAGCAATGTGAGCGGCTGCACCAAGATCCATAGTTTCCTGTACGCTTGAAGATGCAAGTATAGCAGCACCTGTCTGTCGGCAAGCGTAAACGTCCGAGTGGTCACCAAAAATCGATAGAGCATGAGCCGCAACAGTCCGTGCAGCTACATGGATAACACCGGGTAAAAGTTCTCCTGCGAGTCTGTAAATTTCGGGTATCATAAGGAGCAGTCCCTGTGATGAGGTGAAAGTTGAGGCAAGAGTGCCTGCAATAAGACTTCCGTGTACTGCACCCGCTGCACCAGACTCAGACTGCATTTCCACTGTCTGAACTGTTGCACCAAGGATATTTTTCCTATCTTCAGATGCCCATATTTCCATATATTCAGCCATTGCCGATGATGGAGTAATGGGGTATATAGCAGCATTTTCAGTAAAGGCGTATGCAGCGTGCGCAGCAGCTTTATTTCCGTCCATAGTAGTTTTGTTTCGCATTATTTTCCCTCTTTCTGTATAGATTTAAATTATTATACCCAATAATACACGTAACTTTCCAAGAGGGAAAAAGAAAGCACTTTGCATAAAGCAAAGTGCCGCAGAATCAATCTAAAAGTAAAGCTTCAAGCTCATCAATAAGTTCTGAGAAAAGCTTTAGAGCGTCGTTTACAGGTTCAGGAGACGTCATATCGACACCCGCAATTTTAAGCAGCTCAATAGGAGTATCAGAGCATCCACTGCGGAGAAATTTAATATAATCCTCAACAGCAGGCTCACCTTCATTGAGAATGCGGTTTGAGAGTGCAATAGCAGCTGAAAAGCCTGTTGCATACTGATATACGTAAAACTCATTGTAGAAATGAGGTATGCGCATCCATTCAAGAGCAATCTCGTCATCAATTACCATATTTTCGCCGAAGTAATCCTCATTGAGCTTTTTGTATATTTCACAGAGTCTGTCAGGTGTTATAGCTTCACCTTTAGCATAAAGCTCATGAGCTGACTTTTCAAATTCAGCAAACATAGTCTGACGGTACAGAGTTCCCTTGAACTGGTCGATAAAATGGTTGATAAGGTATGCACGTTCCTGTTTATCTGTACTGTTTGCAAGCATATATCTCATAAGGAGAGCCTCATTACAGGTGGAAGCTACTTCTGCTACAAAAATTTTATAGCCTGCATAGGTATATGATTGAGACTCGTGTGAATACATTGAATGGAGAGCGTGACCCATCTCATGAACAAGAGTGAATATATCATTAAGTTCGCCTTGATAATTGAGCAGAACATATGGATGAGTGCCGTATGCGCTCCAAGAGTATGCGCCGCTGCATTTGCCTATATTTTCGTAAACGTCTATCCAGCGGTTTGAGAAGCCTTCTTCAAGCCGTCTAAGGTAATCTTCACCCATGGGAGCAAGACCTTTTCTTGCCAGGTCTTTTGCCTCCTCGAAAGAGAATTTCTTTCTGTAGTCAGGCACCAATGAAACATAGTTGTCATAGAAGTGATGTTCATCGATATTCATGACCTTTTTGCGGAGAGATATATAACGGTGCATAGCCGGCAGATTTTCACGTACTGCGGAAATTAGTTTGTCATACACTTCGACTGGTATTTCATTTTGAGTAAGAGACTGTTCAAAAGTTGAGCCATATTTTCTCACATCGGAGTAGAAACGTGCAGCCTTTACGCTGGCAGCATATGAAGCTCCGATGGTGTTTTTAAACTGACCGTAGACCTCATAGAAACGTTTGAAGGTATCCATTCTTACACGTCTGTCGGGAGATTCCATAAAGCTTACATAGCGTTCAATTGTAAGCTCCTGAGAATTGCCGTCACTATCGGTTATTTCACCGAACTTCAGGTCGGCGTCGTTGAGCATACTAAAAATATCATCAGCAGCTGAAGCCATAACACCGGACTTTGCAATTATAGCCTCTTCAGAAGCAGACAGGGTATGAGGTTTCATACGGAGTATTCGTTCCAGTAACAAACGATAGTGGACGAGAGATTCGTCTTTCACGTAAGATCTGAGTTGTTCCTCCGGAAGTGAGAGCAGCTCCGGCTGGAAGAATGAGCAGGCTGTGGAAAGCTCAGTTGCCAGAGACTGCATTTGTGCAGAATAGCCTTGATATTTAGTGACATTCATATCTTCATGCAGGTGCATATTTGCATAGGCATAGAGTGTTTCAAAGAGCTGTTCGGTGGTCTCGAGCTTTTTCAGAAAAGAAAGGACAGTTGAAACACCGTTTGAAAGTGTATTCTGATAAGCGGCAAGCTCCGGAAGTGCAGCCTGAACTTCCGCACGCTGCTGTTCAAACATTTCATTTGATGCACACAGGTCAGAGAGTTTCCAGGTGTATTGCTCTATAGTTTCGCTGCGTTTTATAGGCTTTTTTCTGTTCATATGAGATTTCCTCCTAAAATAGTTTTCTTAATTATTATATCACAATTGGGAGTAATTTTCAATCGAATGGAGAAATTTTTTCTGACAAGCGTAGAAAGATATAATATTATAAGCGCAAAGTTAGCTGAGACTAATTAAAAAGCAGAAATATGGCGAGGTAAATATATGAATGTAGTAATTATAGGAGGAAACGAGAGAATATCAGGTAAATATCAGCAGATATGTAAGGCACACGTCGGTGTTTCTGTTTTTTACGTGAAAAAATCAGCGGTTGTGTAAATAGGTTGTGTAAATAGTATAATATGTAAATTTATGAGCAAATATGATTGAAAATGTAAAATTCACGGTGGGCGTTGACAAGAGAAAGTTAGTATGGTATAATTGTTTAAAAGAGTTAGATTACCCTAACTTTCAAGAAATGTTACTGGGTTAGCATATGCTAACAAATCTTATAGAGGATTGGAGACGCTTATGAACCTGATTGATGCTGACGAGGGAAAAGAATACATTATAAAGTCAATTGAAACAGATGATGAGGAGCTCAATGCTTTTCTGTTTTCTCTGGGCTGCTACAGTGGTGAACCTATAACTGTTGTTTCACATTTAAAAGGTGGATGCGTTGTGTCTATCAAAGACGGACGATATAATATTGACAATCAGCTTGCTGAAGCCATCATTATCTGATCAGCTTTAAATTAAAAAATAATCTTCGGATTATTTTTTGGTGCATAAGTTAGCACCATCTAACTTATTGACAGCAATTAGAAGGTGGATACTGGACTGGTGTAGCAGTTGAAAAGAAAGAATATCCGATAAAGAAAATTTTCTGGAACGGAAACGAAGAACTTGTGGCAGTCGATCTGCCGGGAGCATATTCAATGTCTACGTTTACAAGTGAGGAGAGGTTTATGGATAATGTTATTATTATAATTATACTAATAGTTATTATAGGTCTTGCCGGCTTTTACATTTATCGTGAAAAGAAGAGCGGGAAGAAGTGTATAGGCTGTCCCTATAGTAAAAGCTGCAGTTCTAAAGATAGAGGATGCTGCGGTGAGAAGAGTGATTTGTAATTCTCCTAAGAAAATGAGCTGAGCTTAAAAGGAAAGCTGCGTGGTTAAAAATCACGCAGCTTTCGGTCGTATTATGGTATATATTTCTTTCCCTGGAAGGTGTCCCGAAGCTTCTGTAACTGAGCTATCTTATTGAGTATATGCATTTTCCGTATGCTCCAGAGTGGAGCTATAAGCTTCGAGCCGTCTCCATCACCAGTTAGCCTTTCGCAGACTGTAAATGGTGGAAGATATTCAAGCTGCTGAACAACGAGACGGACGTATTCATCCTCTTCCAAAATTGGGAAAGGCTTGTCCTTATACATTTCAGCCAGTGGAGTGCCCTCTATCACATGGAGAAGCTGTATTTTCACAGCATCTGGCTTCCACGAAGCAGCTTCTCTGACAGTTTCAATCATTTGTTCATGGGTTTCGTAGGGAAGTCCATTTATTATGTGGAGACATACACGTATGCCGTATTTTTTTAGCTTAACTACCTGTTCTTTAATAAGCGTTCTTGAACAGCAGAGATTCATTCGGTCTGCTGTATCCTCATGGACAGTCTGTAGACCAATCTCCACAGTGAGCCAGTTTCGTTCAGACAGCTCGCAAAGGTATTTTATTGTTTCATCTGGCAGGCAATCAGCACGTGTTCCTATTGATATTCCAACAACATCTTTATCAGCCAGTGCCTCTTCAAAGCGGCTTTTCAGAACGCTGACAGGAGCATATGTATTTGTATTCGCCTGGAAGTATGCGATAATACCTGCATTGGGTTCTTTAGCGAAGATACGCTTTTTTTCAGCAGCAAGCTGTTCTGTTATAGTTCCACGACCGGTAAAATATCCACTTCCTTTGAGGCAGAAAAGGCAGCCTTGATGGCTGAGAGTGCCATCTTTATTGGGACAGGTAAAACCGCCATCGATTACGGCTTTGTGTATTTTTCTGCCAAAGGTGTTTTTGTAATATCTGTGGAGCGCATAGTAACGCTGGTTGCCATATAGTCTGTCCATATAAATAGATCCTCCTGACAAAAAAACCGACAGCGAGGGGAGAGTGGTAAGCTGTCGGTTTGATATATGTAAAACACTGTGCAGGTACAGTGTCTGTTGGTGGTCCGTTTCATCAAGAGAAACGGTAAGCTGAGTCTGCGGTCTCTTATGAGATCGATGACCTACATATATAATATTCCGGCTGTGTGTTTTTTATGTGTATATTTTCTGGAAACCCATTGAAAACCACTGGAAAATCCATAAAAGTATTATAGCACAGTTTGAAAGCTGGTGCAATAGGTGATAAATATACACCTCGACAGGAAATATCAAAAAATTGCCGGGGAGCTGTATGTTGGGTTAAAAATTTACTTGAAAATACAATGAGGATGTGTTATAATTATATCAGTAACGCCATTTTATAAAGAGAGGTTAATACATGAGTATAGAAGCTTATGAAGTCAAGACGTCAGATGAAGCTGAAAAGGTTCGAAAGTATGTGAAAATGTGCAGCCGTAAGGGCGGAAAGGCATATGTACACAGTTTTGGCTGTCAGCTTAATGTTTCAGACGGTGAAAAAATGAAGGGTATCCTTGATTCACTCGGATTTACCTTTACAGATAAATATGACGAGGCAGACCTTATACTGCTAAATACCTGCGCAGTCCGTGAGAGCGCAGAGGATACTGTGTATGGTACCCTTGGAAATATGAAAAAGTATAAGCAGCAGAATCCTGGAGTTATACTGATTTTGTGCGGATGTATGGCGCAGGAGGAAAAAACTATTGAGAAGGTAAAGAGTCACTATTCGTTTGTGGATATTCTATTTGGTACATCAGCTCTCAGCCAGTTGCCGAGACTTTTGCTTGAACACTACAGCGGCAAAAAGCTTGCCTATGATATTGCGGAGTACAGCGAAGAATTTGGTGCAGATGATCAGATAAGGGGAAGCAGCTTTAAGGCATCGGTACCGATAATGTTTGGCTGCAACAATTTCTGCACATACTGTATAGTGCCATATGTAAGGGGCAGGGAACGAAGCCGCAGTGCAGATGTTATAATAAAGGAAGTTGAGGAGCTTGCGGCGAAGGGATATAAGGAGATAATGCTGCTTGGGCAGAATGTCAACTCCTATGGCAATGACTTAGAGGACAGCATGAATTTTGCACAGCTGCTGCGGCGGCTGAATCAGATAGAGGGCGATTTCTGGATAAGATTCATGTCTTCGCATCCAAAGGATGCAGGTAAAGATTTACTTGACGCTATCCTTGAATGTGAAAAGGTTGGCAAGCATCTTCACTTGCCGGTACAGTGCGGAAGCAACTCGGTTTTGAAGCGAATGAATCGTCACTATACTGCTGAAACATATCAAGAGATAGTTGACTACCTCCGTGCGAGATACGAGGGCTTTTCGCTTTCAAGCGATATTATGGTGGGATTCCCGAACGAGACAAACGAAGAGTTTGAAGATACGCTGAAATTGGTTGAGCGTGTGAAATATGACAATATCTATACATTTATCTATTCAAAGAGAAGCGGCACAAAGGCAGCCGAGATGGAGGATATCACACCCGATTCCGAGAAGCGTAAGCGCATGGAGCGTCTTTTAAAGCTTCAGCGTGAAGTGGCAACTGAGAATTACAAGCGGTTTGTTGGCAAAACAGAACGAGTTTTGGTAGAGGGAGAAAGCAAGCAAGGCGAGGGCTGGCTCTTCGGAAAGACAAATGCTTTTACAATAGTTGAATTCAAGGGCAACAAATCTCTCATAGGAACATTTGTAAATGTAAAGATAACTGATTCACGCAACTGGGCAGTAAGCGGTGAGCTTGTTTAAGACCTGCAAATAAAAGTCAAGCCCTAAAATAGCGAATTTACAGATAATACACAAAGATAAAAAAGTGCATGA
>CALXBL010000073.1 GCA_944386525.1 uncultured Ruminococcus sp.
TCTTTATTCCGCAATTACGGACTTTCGGGCATAAAAATGTACTCTAATTTTTGTATCAAAATTAGAGTACAAATATGGCGGACAGAGAGGGATTCGAACCCTCGATACGCTATTAACGTATACACGAGTTCCAGTCGTGCGCCTTAGACCAGCTCAGCCATCTGTCCACAATATAAAATTACCCCTTTTGTAAAAAGGGGTTTGGTGCGAGCGACGGGACTTGAACCCACACGTCGTTTCCAACACTAGCACCTCAAGCTAGCCTGTCTGCCTATTCCAGCACGCTCGCATTCAACTTAATTATTATACCATATTCCCTGAAACTTGTCAAGTGTTTTTTGAAAAAAGTCTGATGAAGTGGAAAAAATAGAAAGCCATCCGTACATTTTGAAATGCATCCCTTCGTTAATTTCAATTTTAGTATATTTATATTATACCACATTGTCTAACAAAAGGGGAGCATTCCATATTTATACGGATGGCTTATATATTACTTTAGATTATATCCAAGCTCAAATGCCTTTACGTTCATATCCACAAACTTAGGCGGAACTGTATTTTTGATAGTTTCTATCCAGTCCTGATATGGAATATCGGTAGATGTTGCCATAACGCCAATGAGAACCACGTTTACAGCCTTTATACTGCCTGCTGCTGCCGCAAGGGACGCAGCGTCTACAGTGGTGAGATCGCATACAGCAGCAAGTTTTTCGCATATACCGTCTGGGTATTTCGCTGCACCAGTGATAACGGGCATGGGGTTTATCTGCTGAGTGTTAACGATCATTCTGCCGCTTTTTTTAAGGTAGGGAAGAGCACGGTAAGCCTCCAGCTCCTCGAAAGCAAGGATAATATCAGCACTACCCTTGTCAACGATGGGAGACTGAACCTTTTCGCCGTACTTTACGTAGGTAACAACGCTTCCACCTCGCTGACTCATGCCGTGTACCTCAGACACCTTAACATCAAGACCTGCACCAATAACTGCATTGCCAAGAATCCTGCTGGCAAGAAGTGTACCCTGACCGCCAACTCCGACGATCATAATATTTTTCTGTCTCATATTTACTTAGTCCTCCTTCTTTATGCAGCCAAACGGGCATACGTTTATGCAGAGTCCACAGCCGTTGCACTGGGACTTATCGATAAAGGGTTTGCCGTCTCTGAGTGAAATTGCAGGACATCCAAGCTTCATACAGAGCTTACAGTTCTTGCAGTCCTCGCCGATAGTGCAGGAGCCTGTGTACTTTACGCTCTTTAGCAGTGCGCATGGACGCTGTGCGATAATTACAGACGGTTCCTCACGCTGAGTTTCTTCCTTTACGACCTTTTCAAATCCCTTCAGATCAAATGGGTCTGCAACTACAACGTGCTCAACGCCAACAGCTTTGCATAGAGTGAGCAGATTTACCTGCTTTGTCTCCTCGCCACGGATGGTGTAGCCAGTGGTGGGGTTATCCTGATGACCAGTCATGCCGGTGATGGAGTTGTCTAGAATGATGACTGTATTTATACCCTTGTTGTATACAATGTCGATAAGACCGGTAATACCGGAGTGGATAAATGTGGAGTCGCCGATAACAGATACTGTATTTTTAGCAAACTCGTCGCCACGAGCTTTGGCCATGCCGAGTGCAGAACTTACAGATGCTCCCATGCAGATAGTTGTGTCAATGCTTGACAGAGGAGGAACTGCGCCAAGAGTGTAGCAGCCTATATCACCGCATACAGTAAGTCCCAGCTTTTTCAGTATATAGAATGTACCACGGTGAGGACATCCTGCGCACATTACAGGGGGACGTACCGGTATTTGCTCTGAAAGTTCAGTGATCTCTCCGCCGTTTTCGCCGAGAACAGCTTTTGCGATCATACGAGGTGTATATTCGCCAAGCAGAGTGAATGCCTCCTTGCCGATTACTTCAATGCCGATGCTGCGGCAGTGCATTTCCAGAACTGGATCAAGTTCCTCAATAACGTAAACTTTATCGTGCTTTGCAGCAAAATCAGTGATAAGTTTAGTTGGCAGAGGATAAACCATGCCCAGTTTCAGATAGTCAGCCTTATCACCCAGAGCCTCCTTTGCGTAAAGGTATGCGATACCTGCGGATATAATGCCAATACTGCTTCCGTTATCTTCTATCTTATTAATAGATGCAGTTTCAGCGTATTCTTCCATTCTGCGGAGACGCTCCTCGACGAAAACATGGCGCTTAATAGCATTGCCGGGCATCATAACGTATTTAGCAGGGTCTTTTGTATATTCCTTCAGTTCATCATTCTGTCGATCGTCCAGCTCAACTATGCTCTGTGAGTGGGAGACTCTTGTAGAAAGACGCAGGAACATAGGACAGTCATACTCCTCGCTGAGAGCGTATGCAAGCTTTGTAAACTCTTTGCACTCAGCGGAATCGGCAGGCTCAAGCATAGGTATCTTGGAGGCTTTTGCATAGTGGCGAGAATCCTGCTCATTCTGAGAGGAGTGCATACCCTGGTCGTCTGCCACACAGAAAACCAGGCCGCCGTTTACGCCGGTGTAGCTTACCGTGAATACCGGATCCGCCATAACGTTAAGGCCTACGTGTTTCATACAGGACATAGCTCTTGCACCGCCGATGGATGCACCAATGGCAACTTCAGCTGCGACCTTTTCATTAGGCGCCCACTCAGCGTATATTTCCTCGTACTGAACAATATTTTCTGTAATTTCGGTGCTAGGAGTGCCGGGGTAGGATGAAACAACCCTTACACCTGCCTCGTATGCACCTCTGGCAACAGCAGCGTTGCCAAGCATAAGTTTTTTCATATGTATATATTCCTTTCCTTTACTTATGAACGCCGGTTTCCTTTGCAACAAGATTATCCACGCTGTACATTTTGCGCAGCTTTGGCTTTTCGATCTTGCCGGTGGGGTTTCTTGGGATATCGGCGAATATTATCTTTCTGGGGCGTTTGTATCTTGGGAGCGATATGCAGAAGTCGTTTATTTCCTCCTCAGTAGCGGTCATGCCTTCCTTGATTTCAATGATAGCAGCAGTTATTTCGCCGAGTCTTGTGTCCGGCAGACCTATGCAGGCAACGTCCTTTATAGCCGGATGAGCTCTCAGGAAGTCTTCTATCTGAACGGGGTAGATATTTTCGCCGCCGGAAATAATGACATCTTTTTTACGGTCTACCAGATAGATAAAGCCGTCCTCGTCCTCCTGAGCCATATCTCCGGTGTAGAGCCAACCGTCCTGGAGTACTTCTTCCGTAGCCTTTTCGTCGTGGTAGTAACAGGTCATAACGCCCGGACCTTTAACGGCAAGCTCGCCCACTTCACCGCTGTTTACAGTTGTGTGGTCGGGGTTTACTATTTTTACTTCCCAGCCATAGCCAGCCTTGCCTATAGCACCGACTTTGTGTATATTGCCCATTCCCAGATGAACGCAGCCGGGACCGATAGATTCGCTGAGGCCGTAGTTGGTATCGTAGTCGTGATTCGGGAAGACCTTCAGCCAGCGCTGGATAAGGCTTGGCGGAACCGGCTGAGCGCCAATGTGCATAAGTCTCCACTGATCAAGATTGTAGTCGCTGAGGACGATGTCGCCTCTGTCGATGGCGTCAAGTATATCCTGAGCCCACGGCACAAGGAGCCATACTATACTGCAAGCCTCTTCGGAGATAGTCTTCATGATCCATTCCGGTTTTACGCCCTTCAGTAATACAGCCTTGCCGCCGGAAATAAGTGAGCCGAACCAGTGCATCTTTGCTCCGGTATGATACAGCGGCGGTATGCAGAGAAACACATCATACTTAGACTGCTTGTGGTGATTCTGCTCGACCTTTGCAGCATGCATAAGACTTTCGTGGTTGTGGAGGATAGCCTTTGGAAAACCTGTTGTACCGGATGAGAAGTAGATAGCAGCGTCATCCTGATCTGAGATGGCTATTCCCGGATTTCTTGAAGTTGCGTAAACTACCAGATTGTTGTAGCTTTCCGCAAATGTGGGGCAGTCCTTGCCCACATAGAGGAGGTTTTTCACCTTTGGTATCCTGTCGCATATCTCCTCTATACGGCCTGTAAATTCAGGACCGAATACGAGTATGCTTGAATCGGACAGACCGAGGCAATATTTGATTTCATCAGCCGTATAGCGATAGTTGAGCGGTACTGCAATAGCTCCGGCTTTGAGCACGCCGAAATATACCGGCAGCCATTCAAGACAGTTCATCAGGAGGATAGCGACTTTATCTCCACGCTTTACTCCTCGTGACAGTAGGAAGTTGGCAAATCTGTTTGACTGGCGGTTGAATTCTTCCCATGTGATGCTGCGGCGGAAATCATTTCCTGAACCGGATTCAATGAGTGAATATTCCTTCCATGTAAAACGGCTTTTCTGGTCAGGCGGATTTATTTCTACCAGACTTACGTCATCGCCGAAATCCCTGGCATTCCTTTCCAGTATCTCAGTAATTGGCATAGTAATACTTTTCCCTTCATAAATTCGTTATCTGCAGCGTTTTTATGGCTACAATCTTTTATATTATACCACATATCTTTTAAAAGCACAATATCTTTTTATAATCTTTTTTATAAATATAAATTTTAACCCTGTTTGTTCAGGGAACAGCGAATAAAGGGACATAATTACTATGTATATATATACAAACAAGTTGATAAAAAATTGTACAGTATTTTTTATAAAGTGAATTTAATGCGATTGACTTTTTAAAAATTTTAGTATATAATTAAAATGGTAATGTAAGGCATAATTGTCTTGTATTATACATTATGAAAAGATTTGGAGGATTTTTCATGCACAACAAACACAAGCTTGTCCAGAAAGTAATATCAGCTTTCATGGCTTGCGCAATGGCTGTTTCAGCTTTTGGAACTCCAACTCTCGGTACTGTATCTGCTGCGGGCACAATGTCTGCTGACCAGATCACCGAGGAGATGAAGATCGGTTGGAACATTGGTAACTCTCTGGACGCAGTTCCGTCCACATCAGATGTTGCCAAGCACGAAACAGCTTGGGGAAACCCGGTCATAACGCAGGAGCTCATCAATGCTGTCAAGGCAAAGGGCTTCAACACTATCCGTATCCCTACAACATGGTATCCCCATGTAACCGAGGAAAACGGAACTTATACTATCGACACTTTATGGCTTGACCGTGTACAGGAGGTAGTAGACTACGCATACAATCAGGGTATGTATGTTATCCTGAATGTACACCACGAGGAATGGATAAACCGTTCTGATTTCAGCACTGCTTACGATGAAATGTCTCCTCAGCTGTCTCAGATGTGGCAGCAGATAGCAGCTCGTTTTGCGGACTACGATCAGCACCTTATCTTCGAGGGGATGAATGAGCCTCGTGCAGTGGACACTGACTATGAATGGGGCTGGGGCGTTCCTAATGAGTGCTATGATGTTGTAAATAAACTGAACAGCGACTTTGTTGACGCAGTTCGTTCTGTAGAATCACCTTACCAGGATACAAGACTTCTGATGATACCAGGTTACTGTGCATCACACGAGCTTCACGTTATCAGCGAGATTGACTTCCCTGAGAACGATGACTATATTGCGGCATCTATCCATGCTTATGCTCCTTACGCATTTACAATGGGTGATGGCGACCACACTGTATTTTCTGAATCCTATGAGGCATCTCTGGATTCTATATTCAACAATATCCAGTCTGAGCTTACGGACAAGGGCATTCCTGTTGTTATAGGTGAGTTTGGTGCGTCTGACTACGGAAATACTGAGGCAAGATGTGACTGGGCTGAGTATTATGTAACATGGGCAAAGAAGCTTGGTATCCCATGTGTACTGTGGGATAACGACGCTGTAGGCAACACAGATGAGAGTGAATGTCATACGTATATTAATAGAGATACTTATGAGTGGTATGAAGGCGGCGGTGCAGTCGTTGATTCTATGATGTCTGTTATCAATGACAGTTCTATAGTATGGGACTCCGAAGAGTACAAGCCTACATATGAACACGCAGACCTTAGCTCCGGTGAAGTTCTGTGGGAGGGCAGCCAGACATTCTCTGAAGTTGCCAATAACATTGCTGTAACTGCTGATCAGATCAATGCTGGTGAAATCGCAGTTCAGTTCTCTGGTACAGTTCCTACACTGGCTATGATGGACAGCGGTTGGGGCAACTGGACCGAGGTCAATCCTTATGATGTGGACGATGTAAACGGCATCGCATACTACAGCAGTGAGGATATCGTAAAAGCATGGGGAGGCGATGCTTCCACAATTGCTACTATCACATTCAAAGTTACATCTGGTGAGTGCACAAACACTAAGGTAGTAGCACTTGGCGCAGCTACTATCAGCACTGGTACAACACCTGCTGAGACTACAACAACAATCGCAACAGAGACTGGTGAAACAACAACCACTACTGATGGCGGTTCTGTTACAACTACTACCACATCTACATCACAGTCCGATGAAACAACAACAACTACTACCGTAACTACTGTTACAACTACAACAACGACCCTCCAGACATTTGATGGGCTCTATGCTCAGATGGGCGGACGAGCAGCAGATGGCGAAAGCGAATTCATTCCAGCCGGCTCATCGGGTAAGGACGCAGCATATATCGGTCTTGAATTCTACAACGCAACAGAAGAGCTTCTTACAATGCGCGGTCAGTTCAAGCTCAGCGATGCTCTTTCAGAGATCGTAACACCTTGGCTGATCGGTGAGTGGGTTGAAACATACGACTTTGGCTTCGGCAATGAAGTATGGATGGTAAACCCTGAAAATCTTGTATTCGCAGCAAATGCTACTATAATAAGTGAGAACATCTTCAAAGATGGCGAGCTTGCATTCGGCTGCTGCTATGATATAGCAGATGAGGCTACAGTAAAGGCAGTAGCTGCAAAGTACGGTCTGCCGCTGCAGCAGAATGAAGAAGGTCAGTCATACTACGCATTTCCGATACATCTGGTAACAGACTTCCCTTACTGGGAGTGGGTAGGCGCTGATGAGTTGAATAAGTATCCTGATGGATTCAGCCTTGTGGAGACAAGCTATATCTACATCACAATTGAAAGTCCTGATGTAACTACAACTACCACAAGTGCAACTACCACCACAACAACGACTACAACTACAACCACTACCACAACTACCATCACAACTACAACTACATCTGATACAACTACAACGACAAGAGACACAACAACTACAACAACTCCAGACGGTACAACACCAACTACTACAACAACTACTACAACAACCACAACCACTACCACAACAACAGGTGATCAGGCCTGGAACGATCTGATCGGTGACACAAACCTTGACGGAAAGGTTGGCATTCAGGATATAATTCATCTGAATAAGTATCTTGCAAAGATCGTTACACTCAATGAACAGGC
>CALXBL010000074.1 GCA_944386525.1 uncultured Ruminococcus sp.
CCTGCTTGATTGTTCTTTGATTGAAATTTTAACCCCGATTTCAGACAACGAAATCGGGGTTTTTGGACAGACAGAAACAGCTCGTATGCAGTTAATTTGCATACGAGCTGTTTTTGCATATAAGATGGAAAATGTGTGACAAATTTGATTGAATGTGCAATAAAAGATGCACAAATTGCAATTGACATTGAAGAAATATTTGGATATAATATACTTAGATAGAAAATGCCGGATAAGGTATTAGTGTGTATTTTAGATTAGGGTGAGGTATTACTTATGAAGAAGATTAAAAAATTGCTGGCTTCAGCAATGTCGGTGTGTATGCTGGGTTCATCATTTACAGCACTGCCGACGGAAACAGTTGAGGCTGCCGACTATTCATTAAATACTGGCAGCGCATATGTTGAAAATCTGGACAGAGGAGTTTCGGCAGTCAGCACAGGCAGCGGTATGCTTGTAAGCTGGCGTTATCTTGCAAATGATGCAGATGATGCGACATTTGTGCTCTACCGTGACAACACAGAGATCTACAGAAGCACAGCCGGAATGGCTACCTGTTATCTTGACGCAGCTGGTTCTGCGAATTCAAATTATCGTGTAGATACACTGTCATCTTCCGGTTCGGTTGTGTCATCATCAGATTGCAGCATAATAACAGGCAGTAATCACTTTGATATAAAGCTTGATCGTCCTAGCAGCATATATACTCCGAACGACTGCTCCGTAGGTGATGCTGACGGCGATGGAGTATATGAGATATTTGTAAAATGGGATCCAAGCACATCTAAGGATAATTCACAGAAAGGCAAGACCGACAAGGTTTATATTGATTGCTATAAGCTGGACGGAACTAAGCTTTGGCGTATCGACCTGGGTGTAAATATCCGTGCAGGTGCACACTATACACAGTTTTTCGTAGCAGACTTCGATCTTGATGGCAAGGCTGAAATGACCTGCAAGACAGGCGACGGAACTATTGATGGCAAGGGTAATGTAATAGGCGACGCTTCTGCTGTATGGCGTGATGATAATGGTCTTATTTACTCAGGACCTGAATATTATACACTATTTGACGGAGAAACAGGCGAAGCTCTTGATACGATAGACTATGAGCCCGGCAGAGGCGATCCTACAAAATGGGGCAAGTCAAGTGATAAGTACAACCGAGTTGAACGCTATTGGGGAGTAGTTGCATATTTGGACGGCGTAACTCCATCTGTTGTAACTGGCAGAGGATACTATGGACGTATGACAGCTACTGCATATAAGGTGGAAAACGACAAGCTTGTAAAGCTCTGGGCCTTTGACACTGGAACAAGCTCCAGTACTCTCGGCTATGGTGACGGTAACCACAACTCTATGGTTGCAGACGTCGATGCCGACGGAAAGCAGGAGATTATTACAGGTTCTACCTGTATTGATGATAATGGTACACTTAAATGGTGTACAAACCAAGGGCACGGCGATGCTATGCACGTAGGCGACTTTCTTCCTGATAATCCTGGAATCGAGATTTTCACTTGCCATGAAGATTCGCCGTACGGCGTAACACTTATTGACGGAGATAATGGCAATAAGATCTTCCATATTGACGCAGACGGTGATACAGGACGCTGCTGTGCAGGCAACATCTGGACAGGAAATGCCGGAGCAGAATTCTGGTTCAACAGCACAACAGTTGATGGCAGCGGCAATACGCTTTCTTGTAAAAGACCGTCTATCAACTTCATGAGTTACTGGGACGGTGACCTTGAACGTGAGGCTTTGGACGGATATACCGATTCTCCTGCAACTATCGCAGATATGGGTGCAGATGGAAAGCTTAAAACGATCCTGTCAACAGACGGATATTATACCTGCAATACAACAAAAGGCACACCATGTCTTTCTGCAGATATTTTCGGTGACTGGCGTGAGGAACTTATCGTTCGTTCAGCAAGCGGCGATTCAATCGGCATTTTCATGACTCCATATACAACAGATTATAGAATCACAACTCTTATGCACGACCCGCAGTACCGCAATCAGGTTGCCTGTCAGCAGGTTGCATATAATCAGCCACCACACACAAGCTTCTATCTTGGTTCTGAAGCAGATCTTCCGGCAAGACCTAATGTGCAGGTCGTAACTCCGACTGGAGGAAAGAGAGGCGCAGTTATAGACGAGTCATACACATATAAGATAAAGAATGTAAACAGCGGTCTCTATCTGGAGGTTGCAGACTCCGTGCTTGCAAACGGCACAAATGTTCAGCAGGGAACTAAGGGAGGTCTGAAGTGGACGGTAAAGTCTGCGGGCAATGGCTATTATTATATCCTCACAACTCTTGGAAGCGGTAATTCGCATTACCTTGACCTTGATTATGGAAAGGTCGATAATGGTACAAATATCGGCATCTGGGAGAATACATATTCAGATGCACAGCTATTTAAGTTTATCGACAACGGTGACGGTTCATATACTATTGCTACAAAGGCAACGAACGACAACAGTGCTATCGGCGTAGTATCCGCCTCTAAGGAGGAGGGAGCAAACGTAGTCCAGTGGGAATGCAACGGCAGTGCAGATCAAAAGTGGATACTGGAACCTGTACTTGAACCTATAAAGGGCAATCTTATATCCGAGCTTACGCCTGTAACTGATTCCTATTACAGCTTCTGGTCAAATGACAGCAGCCTTGCTGTGGGTGATAAGGTGTTTGGCGACAGGGATGTTACATTTGCAACAGTTCCAAACGAGCTGCTTGGTGCAGAGTATATCCTTACACCGTGTGATGCAAAGTATCTCACTGGAAATATTGCAGCAGTTACTGCCGGCGCAAATATCACGCTCTATGTAGGTCTTGATTCAAGAACAGTACTTCAATATGGAGTTCCGGCATGGATGAGCACATGGACTAAAACAGATATGTCTGTAGTAAATAATATGGACGTGACATTTGAGCTATATTCAATTGATCTTGATCAAGGTCAGTCGGTAACACTCGGACAAAACGGCGGTTCATCTGGCTGCGTATTCTATACAGTTATGGCTGTAAAAAGAGACGACTATATCGTTACAACGACTACTACGGCAGCAACTACAACAACTACTACTGTAACTACGACTACAACATCATCGTCATCACAGGTTATTCCTATACCAACTGTTCCGTGTGATGTAACTTGTGACAATACTATAAATGTGTTTGATCTGGTCATGCTGAAAAAGATGCTTATCCTTGGTGAAGGCAGCTTCTCAGCTCAAGCAGCTGCAAATGCAGACTGCAATGACGACGGCATAGTCTCAGTTATTGATGCAGTACATCTTCAGAAGAAACTGCTTTGTATTGCGTAACCAAAATCCCCTCTTTAAATGAATATAAATGAAATCACGGCTGTGTCGGGGACAGAGCCGTGATTTTCTGCTATTTACCATCTGGAAATTGAACACTTCTTACGTTATCGGCAGTATGCTTTCCATAGACATTCAGATAAACAGATCTGTATTCGTCAAATGTAAGGGAGCAGTTGAATCCCAGTATTTCAAGCGTTGTGCCATAGACCTTAGCCAGAAGTTTCATTTCACTCATTCCGTTGTTGAGGTAGAACTTCTTTCTGCGTATGCGTTCATCGAGATTTTTAGCATTTGTATAAACAGATTCAATTTCAAGGAAAAACTTTTTGTCTTTATAGTATTCCTGAAGTAATTTTATAGCTTTACCACCATAACCGCAGCTGCGCTTATCGTCAGATATGGCAAAATAGTCAAGGAGAACCTTGTTATCGTCTTTCATCGTTATAGCAAAACCAATGAAATTTCCGTCTGCCTGGAGAGACCATATATCTACTTTGCCGGATTTGAATGCTTTCCATATGAGTGCAAATGGTTTTCTTTCATAAGCAGGAAATGCAGATTTATATAGCTTATGAATTTTCATCCACTGTTTAAGACCCTTTGTACGTATTAGTTTCATAATACCTCCTTACTGTCTGATAAAACACCATATATACATTATACACGCAAAATATGAATATGTCAATTTCAGCGTCTCAACTGAATCTCAACTGAATCTCACAAAAAATTGAGAAACAATTGATTGGAATTTGAGGATGATAGTATATAATAAGGATATCAAATTATAGGAGGTTTATTCATGCTTGAATTGAAAGGCATAACTAAGGATTACCTTGCCGGTGAAAATACGGTTCATGCACTGAAAGGCATTGACCTCAAATTCCGGCAGAGCGAATTTGTAGCGATATTGGGCCCTTCTGGCTGCGGCAAGACAACTATGCTCAATATCATAGGCGGTCTTGACCAGTATACAAGCGGCGATCTTATTATTAATGGAAAATCAACGAAATCGTATAAGGCAAGAGACTGGGATACTTACCGTAATCATTCAGTAGGTTTTGTGTTCCAGAGCTATAACCTAATCCCGCATCAGACGGTGCTTCAGAATGTTGAGCTTGCCCTTACTCTTTCAGGTGTATCAAAGTCAGAGCGCAGACAGCGTGCCAAGGAGGCTCTTCGTCAGGTAGGACTGGAGTCTCAACTCAGAAAGAAACCCAGTGAGATGTCCGGCGGACAGATGCAGCGTGTGGCTATTGCACGTGCTCTTGTAAATAATCCGGATATTATCCTTGCAGATGAGCCTACAGGTGCTCTTGATACTGAAACTAGCATTCAGGTAATGGAGATACTCAAAGAAGTATCCAAGGACAGACTTGTTGTTATGGTTACACATAACCCTGATCTTGCTGAAAGGTACGCTACAAGAACTATAAAGATGCTTGACGGTGTTATTACCAACGACTCTGCTCCGCTTACTGCAAAGGAGATAAAGACAGAAGAGCTCAGTGATAAGGCTGCTCTTGAAAGCGGCAAAAAGGTAAAGAAGCCTTCAATGTCATTTGCTACTTCATTTTCACTTTCTCTGAAGAATCTTTTCACCAAGAAGGGAAGAACTATTCTCACATCCTTTGCGGGAAGCATCGGCATTATAGGTATTGCACTTGTACTTGCCATCTCTCAGGGATTTTCGGGATATATAAATACAGTCCAGGAAGAGACGCTTTCTTCGTATCCGCTGACCCTGCAGGCTACAAATGCTGATCTTACATCACTAATGCAGACCTTTATGGGTGCAAGCGAAAGCGGAGAGAGTCATGATTCTGACGCAGTTTATGAAAAGCCTGCTGTATACGATATAGCAAAGGCGTTCAGCAGTGTTGAAACTACCGAAAACGATTTGCGCTCATTCAAGAAGTATCTTGAAGAGGAGTATGCAGATGTAAACAGTGAAACAGGTCTCAATGAGGCTATAAATGGCATTGATTACGCCTACGATCTTGATCTGCTTATCTACACTGAAAGCGTTGACGGTGAAATTATCCGATCCGATTCACAGGAACTGCTACAGGAACTGTTGGTGGAATTTATGGGAATGGATATGTCTTCCTTGATGGATATGGAAGAAAGCATGGGTTTGACTACTGATAACTCCATGATGTCAATGTTCTCAGGCGGCATATCAGTAAGTGCATGGCAGCAGATGCTCCCTGGTGACAATGGCGAGCCAGTAAATGATCTGCTTAAAAAGCAGTATGATGTAATATACGGTGAGTGGCCGGACAACTATGATGAAGTTGTACTTGTTGTAGACGAAAACAATGAGATCGACGACGTTACCCTTTATGCCCTTGGTCTCAATTCCAAGGAGAATATGGATGAGATAGTAGATGCTGCTATCAACATGAATGAGTTGGAGGAAAAGGAATCCCAGAGCTGGACATATGAGGAAATATGCAGCAGAGAGTACAGAACGATCCTCAACTCAGATTGCTACAGCTACGATGAAGAAACGGGTCTATATACTGATCTTCGTGAAACCGATGCAGGACTGAAGTATCTTTATGACAACGGACTTTCACTGAAAGTTACAGGTATCATCCGTCCTAATGAAGATGCAACCTCTACGATGCTCTCAGGTTCTATAGCATATACAAGCGGACTTACTGAATACGTTATAAACAATACAAAGGATTCCGAGGCTATAAAGGCACAGCTTGATGATCCTGATACAGATATCTTCACAGGACTTCCTTTTAAGGCAACAACAGGCGATCTTTCTGAAGCAGAAAAGGCTGAGGAATTCAATAAGTATGTTGAATCACTAACAGATCAGGAAAAGGCTGGTGTATATATTCAGATGAAGTCTGTTCCCTCGGATGAAGAGCTTGCTGATATGACAGCTCAGTCAATGGAGGGTATGGAAAGATCCGATATGGAAGAGATTATGCTGACTGCGCTCACATCACAGATGGGTATGAGCGAGGCTGATGTGGCATCTTATATCGAATCCATGACTGATGAGGATCTGGAAGAATCATTTACTATGATGATGAGTGAACAGATAAGGATGGAGTACGCTGCCGGCGTTCAGGAGCAGATGAGCACTATGACTGCTGAGGAACTGCTTGGCGGACTTTCAATGGAGATGGAGTCTTACACAGATGAGCAGCTTGCGGTATACTATGATGAGATTCTGACATTATCAGAGTCGACCTATGAGGATAATCTTGTAGAGATGGGTTATCTTGACCTGGAAGATCCATCGGTGATAAATATTTATGCATCCTCATTTGAGAATAAGGAAATAATTGAGGACGCAATTATTGCATACAACGAAAGTGTAGACGAACTATCTGAGATAAAGTATACTGACTATGTGGGACTTATGATGTCCTCGATCACAACTATTATTGATACTATAACATATGTGCTCATTGCCTTCGTGGCGATCTCACTTATAGTATCCTCTATAATGATAGCAGTTATAACTCTTATCTCCGTACAGGAGCGTACAAAGGAAATTGGTATACTCCGTGCAATTGGTGCGTCAAAGAGAAATGTTTCAAGTATGTTCAATGCTGAGACTCTTATTATTGGATTTACAGCAGGTTTTATTGGAGTAGTTGTAACATATCTGCTGTGTATCCCGATAAATGCTCTTGTTCATGAGATAACAGGTATTATGAACCTGAATGCCGTACTTCCTATAGAGGCAGCAGTAATACTTGTACTGATAAGTATGGTGCTGAATCTGTTGTCAGGTCTTATCCCGTCAAGAAGCGCAGCAAAGAAAGATCCTGTAGTTGCACTGAGATCTGAATAAGTTATTGATACAGAAAAAGCCGATCTTTAGAAGATCGGCTCAGCCTGTCGAAAAAGTCAAGCATTCGCTTGGCTTTTTTTGATAGAAATGGTATAATAAAGAAAGACCAGCTA
>CALXBL010000075.1 GCA_944386525.1 uncultured Ruminococcus sp.
TACACCGCTTTTTCTTTATTATACCATTTCTATCAAAAAAAGCCAAGCGAATGCTTGACTTTTTCGACAGGCTGAAACGGACAGAGACAATATCTCTGTCCGTTTAAATCTTAATTTTTCTTGCATACTGTCAATGTGAAACTTATAGGTGATGTCATGATTATTACTGCAAGACTTATCACAACCGGTACTGTTACATACCAGAACATGGCTTTGTACATAAATTTATCCTCCCGTTTGAATAAATATTTGTTCTATTATATCCGGAAATATCTAAAACATTCCCTTGACTAAGTGAAAATTAAGTGATATAATACTTATATAAACAAAATTGGGAGGATTTATTATGAAAAAAACAACAGGGATTATTGCTGCCATTTCATGCGCATCAATAATACTCACAGGATGCGGAAAGGTTGATGCAAGCTTCTCCAAAGATTATGTTGACTCTGTCCTGGACGCATCATACAAGGCAGATTTTGATCAGTACATTTCATCTTCTGATTCCAGTGAAGAAGAAGCTCAGGAAATGTATGACGGTACAGTTTCTTACTACGCTGAATCCATCGCATACTACTGCGATGTAGATCTTGAAATCGTTGATCAGGAAATATACGACCAGTACATAACATTTACAGAAGACCTGCTTAAAAAGGCAAAGTACACCATATCAACTGCTGAAAGCGGTGACGACAGCTGTTACGTTACTATTTCTATAAAACCTATCGACATTTTCACACAGATGGACACAAGCATACAGACCTGTATTGATGAATATAACGCAGTAGTTGACTCCACCTCTGAAGAAACTCTCATGAATATGTCTGATGAAGAATATGAGTCGTTTGAATTACAACTTGAAAATGATTACGCTTCCTCTGTCCTTGGTGAGCTGAAAGCTTGTTCCGAAAACCTGACTTACAAGGACAACATTGACTTCACTATGCAGATAATTATTGATGATGAGGGTCGCTACTCTCCCAATAACGAGGAAGACTGGAACACTATTGATGACTATGTAATGGGCATTTATTAAGCTCAAAACTATATAGCGAACAAAAAGGACGGTTGGCATTTTGCCTTCCGTCCTTTTGTATTACCTTGTCATTTACGGCATAAGCGGCAGTTCCTTAACGGCAAGAACAAGGAACTGGAGCAATGCTCTTGCGTCAGATGCATCTATGTTGCTGTCATTGCAGCAGTTTGCATTCACCATTTGCTCTTCATTAAGCTGAAGAATCTTTGCATTATATTTATTTAGCATTACCTGATCTACCATTGATACAATACCATCCAGATTCAAGTCGCCATAAACTGCTGTTATGTCACCACCTGTGGTAGTGGTTGTTGTTTCAGATGTTGTAGTTGTAGTGATTTCAGATGATGTTGTTGTTTCAGTTGTTGTGGTTGTAGTGTTTTCGGATGATGATGTTGTTTTAGATGTTGTAGTTGTAGTGATTTCAGATGATGTTGTTGTTTCAGTTGTTGTAGTTGTAGTGATTTCGGATGATGTTGTTGTTTCAGTTGTTGTGGTTGTAGTAATTTCAGATGATGTTGTTGTTTCAGTTGTTGTGGTTGTTGTAGCCGGAACATCCATTCCATCTACTATAGCATAGTAAGCCGGCTTTGCTGTGTAGTCGCCGTTAAAGAGCAGCGGACAGCGGTCGCCTCTCCAGCTTGTAGCATCTGTAATTCCCCAAAATACTACTGCTGAAATACTATCCTTATACTTCACGCAAGCATCCATAATGTCACTGTAAAGCTGAGCCTGCTTTTCAAAGCCTGTTTCAGATGTATCAGAGGTTGTAATATCAAGCTCAGTTACCTGAACATCAAGACCTGTGGATGCAAATTTGGAAAGTGCCTTTTCAAACTGAGATGCTGTTGGAAATCCAACGTCCAGATGTGCCTGCATTCCGATACCATCGATTATGCCCAGTTCTTTCAGTTCCATAGCCATGTTGTAGATGGCATTTGTCTTGCCCTCAATATATTCATTGAAGTCGTTGTAGTAGAGCTTTGTACCCTCAGGCGCATACTGTCTTGCAAACTGGAATGCAAGCTTGATATATTCATCGTCTCCATAGATCTGAACCCATGGTGAAGTCTGCTGGCTGCCGCTGTTTGCACCCGGCTCACGGAGTGAACCATCATCAAGATAACATTCGTTTACTACATCGTATGCGTAGAAGTCAACATCCGGATATTCCTCAGCAAGAGCTTCAAATACGTTCTTGATATAGTTTTCAAGACGCTGAGTCATAACTTCCTCCGAAGCCCATGCGCCGTTTTCCTCGTAATTTTCACGGAAGAACCAATCTGGAGTCTGCTGGTGCCATACAAGAACATGACCTCTTACAGAAAGGCTGTTATCACGTGCAAAGTTAAGGATACTTCTTGCAGCAGTAAGATCAACCTGAGGATCAACATTGCTGCCCGTTGCTATAGTCGCATCATAGTCAAGCAGAGCGTCGGGTTTCATTTCATTGCCGGGAGTTATGCTGTTGTAATGCTTTTTAATTAGATCCTGTGCTGAATTAGGTGCAAGTTCTGACGCTGTGGAAGCACAGCCAATCTTGAAATAATCAGAATATACATCTTTAAGTGAAGCAATATCCTGCTGTATATCGTGCACTGCAGCACTCTTCAATACGAAATCGTCGATATAGAGATTAGCTGTATCGCCGGATTCAAAGTAAACATAAACATTAGTAACGTCAGAGGCAAAGCTCAACTTAATATCCTCAAATGTCATCCATCCATCGCCGGATACGCTGCTCAGGTTGGAGTAATGGCGTTCTCCTGACGCATCGGTATACTCAAGACTCATGTTGATAGTGCTGTACCACTGACCGCATACCGCTGCGCTTACGGTATACTCAACACCTGCCTCACACACATTGCTCAGAGAGAACTGCGGACCGTTCCAGCTCTTTTCTCTGCCGCTTACACACATGGACTGACTGCCACTATACGCCTTTTCAGTCGTAGCTTCAATAACCTCTACTCCGCCTCTGCCTGTAAACTTGCTGCAGTCTCCGCCTTCAAAGTCATTCTCATAAATAACCACCGGTTCAGTTGCTGCCAATACAGGTGCTGATACTACTGATGGTATCACAGCTGTACACAGCATTACGGTACTCAAAAGTCCCGCTGCAATTTTACTTCCCTTCATAAATAAAACCTCCATGAAAAAATTAGGACAATTTAATTACGATTCTGTCCATTTTTTATTATACTCTATATTACAATTTTTGTCAAGGGTTTTATATACTTTTTGTTGTATATGACTCCTATACCCTTTTACATTCTCTTATTACAACATCTTTTAATTTATATTTTTGAAAAATATCACTTAAAACAATAAACAAACTTTTTTCACAAATCAAATATAACATGGAAAGCTATCTCCACTATTGCAAACAGCCTTGAAACTGAAATGATTGCCGAACGTGTTGAAACTATCGGCGAACAGAAAATAGTCGAGGAATATGGCATCCGGTATACTCAGGGATATTTCTTTTCACGTCCATTTCCATGTACTAATCTAAAAAACATCTTCTTCGACCGCATAAATTACAGTGCTGTTTTCAACCTCTTTTTATTGCATACGTCTTCCTGGCACATTCAATATTCACTTTTGATCAAGTCTTCATTACCATAAAGAAACATATTATGTTGCAAATTGCAAATTTTCTCTTTATAAATGGAAAATAATATGGTATACTTATCCTAATAACAAGCAGCAAAGCTGCAATGAGGGAGTTTGGTATCATGAATTTATTCAAAGGAAGATCAAAAAACAAATGGATTTCAGGTATCACAGCCGCTGCTATGGCACTTTGTCAGGCGACTGTTTTCCCTGCAATATCCGCCGACGCTGCCGGCTCTGACATCTACGTCGGATATCCCGGCAAAAGCAACAACTATTCAACCGTGACTGAGGCTCTCGACAGATGCGAAGATCTGGATCCGTCTTCAGAATCCGAGCGTGTTACTATACACATTGCTCCGGGCACTTATCGTGAGCAGCTGGTAGTTGATACGCCATATATCACCTTTGTCAACGATGAGCCTCAAAACGGCGATGTTGTTCTGACATGGTACTACGGTATAGGCTACAAGTACTACAGCGTTGGCAACGACAAGAGATATAATGCCTCTAACGCTTCGTCAAAATCCGCAAAGGCTGAGCCAACCCAGCGCTGGGGGGCAACTGTGCAAATACTCAGCACAGGAAACGACTTCAAGGCCGAAAATATTGTTTTTGAAAATTCATTCAACCGCTATGTCACAAGCGAAGAGATTGCTGACGGAGTTGAGCCAGCTCTGGATACTACATCAATAAACTTTGACCGTACAGCATCTGGTGCAGACGTAACAAGCAAGGCTGCTACTGAACGTGCAGCTGCATTGGCAATCGACGGTGACCGTGCTGAATTTCTGAATTGTGAATTTCACGGAAGCCAGGATACTATCTACACTGGCTCCAACACAGGCTATTTTAAAAACTGCTTAATCGAGGGCAATACTGACTATATCTTCGGCAAGGGCGACTATGTGTTTGACGAGTGCGAACTGAGATTCTACGGCTACAGCAGTGCTGCAGCTGGCGGATATATAACTGCTGCAAGAGAACAGTCAAAGGGATACCTTTTCATGAACTGTGATATAACAGGCAATCCAGAGCTGGTAGTCTCCAGCGGATATCTCGGCAGACCATGGAGAGATACTGCGGCAGTTATGTTTATAAACACCACCATCGAAAAGGCTGAATACATAAAAACTGAAGGATGGGCAAAAATGAGCAGCGTTGAACCCGAGGCTGCTGCTTTCAAGGAATATGGCACAAAGCTTGCCGACGGAACTGCTGTTGACCTCTCATCAAGACGAGGTAATGTTCTCTCCGATGCAGACGCTGCTACTGTTGACAAGATTAACTGGTTCGGCAGCTGGACTCCGACATTTATAAATGCTTCCTCCGACAGCGGAAATACTGGCAGCGACTCCGGCAATACTGGCGGTACCGTATCTGGCGACGGAATTACAGACTGCGGCGGATGGTTCGAAACCGGTTACGCTGAGTGGAACAGTAACACTATCGGCAGCGATGTAAAGGTTTATTACAAGGAAAGCTCAGCTGCTGATTCTGCATATAAGCAGGTGGATTCAGAGCTTGTAAGAGGTTCAAGAGTTGATATCCCCGGCATGAAAGGCAACACTGAATATAACATCAAGATCGAGGGTTCATCCGGCTCTGCTGTATGCACAGTCAAACCACTCGCAAACGACAGAACAGGCTACGCTCACTGGAACTATTCACAGGGCGTAGGCGCATATAACAACGATGGTACTCTCAAAGACGGCATAACCGTTATATATGTAACAAACGAAAATAAGGATACTATTACATATAATGGAAAAACCGGTCTTTACAGCATATTCGCCGATGGTAAACCCAGCAATGTTGTATTCCGTCTTATAGGCGAGATCGACGTTCCAGCCGGCGCTTTAGCTAACGACGGCACTAAAAATGATGGTTCACATATGCTCTATTTGGAGGACGCAAGCAACGTTACTGTTGAGGGTATAGGCTACGATACTCACCTGGTAAGATGGGGCTTTGAGATGAAGCGTTCATCAAGCATAGAGGTGCGCAATCTTTACTTCTATCAGTATCCCGATGATGCTGTTGCTATGAACGGCAGCTCCGACAATATGACAAATCACGTATGGATCCACAACAACAGCTTTGGGATTGGTCTCAATGAATACGCCGGAAACGGCACTGTTGATGATGACAAGGCTGATGGCGATGGTACTACAGATATGAAGTGGTCTGAGTATATTACTATCTCATACAATTACTATAACAACTGCCATAAGACATCTCTCGTAGGAGGAGGTACGTCCCACTATCAGGACTGGATAACCTATCACCATAACTGGTTCGACACAACATCTTCACGTAACCCACGTGCAAGAGTTGCTCATATCCATGTTCTCAACAACTACTTCAAGGACAATAGCGACTATGGTATAGGTGCATCATACAATTCAAAGATATTCTCAGAAGCAAACTACTTCGAAAACACTAACTTGCCTCTCAACATGACTGCTATGGGTTCTGATAAATACAGCGGTACTATCAAGTCATATAACGATATGCTGGACGGCTGCACAGGCGATTCCGTTTATACAGCAGTTACTTCACGTATGGATACTGCAACAATAAGTAACCTGGTAAGCGGCGGTGACGCTTACGACAACTTTGATGTGGATTCTTCCAAGATGTATCTGGACTACACATCTCAGTCACCTGCTGAGGCAAAGACAACTTGTATCGAATATGCCGGCAGAATGCAGAACAAGGCTTACGGCAGCGGCAGTGCAGGAGGTACTACCGGCGGCAATGATGATCCCTCAACAGAAAAAACTGGTGCTGTTATCGACACAGCACACACCTATAAATTCAAAAATGCAGGCAGCGGTCTATATCTGTCGGTTGCAGATTCTGTTGCTGCTGATGGAACAAACGTTGAACAAAGCACAGGAGGCGGTATTGAGTGGACTGTTGAGGACGCAGGAAACGGCTACTACAAGATCTACTCAGCTCTTGGCGATGGACGGACATATCTGTTGGACGTTGCATATAATGCTCCGGAAAATGGTACTAATATAGGCATATGGTCCGATACAGCCTGCGATGCTCAGCTTTTCAAGTTTGTGGATAATGGTGACGGAACATACACCATCTGCACTAAGACCACCAAAGATGCAAGCGCTATAGGCATTGAAAGCGGTTCTACCGAAGAAGGCGCAAATGTTGTTCAGTGGGAATGCGATGGCTCCGCTAATCAAAAGTGGACACTCGAAATCAGCATTTCTGCATCTCTTGTATACGATGCAACTTGTGATGGAAAAGTCAATATTCTTGATCTTGCATTGGTAAAGCGTATACTCAGGAAAGGCACCGGCTCATTCTCTGCCCAGACTATTGCAAATGCAGACTGCAACAGTGATGGCAGCATCACTATGGCAGATGCTGTTAAGCTACAGAAATATCTTATCTGCGCATAACCAAAAAAAAGAGGCTTACATTCAGCGTAAGCCTCTCTGTCTGTCCAAAAACCCCGATTTCGTTGTCTGAAATCGGGGTTAAAATTTCAATCAAAGAACAATCAAGCAGG
>CALXBL010000076.1 GCA_944386525.1 uncultured Ruminococcus sp.
TTACACCGCCTTTTCTTTATTATACCATTTCTATCAAAAAAAGCCAAGCGAATGCTTGACTTTTTCGACAGGCTGAAACAGCTCGTATGCAAATTAACTGCATACGAGCTGTTTATAAATATTACTAAAATCAATCCTCAAGAGGAAGATTTGAAAGTTTTTTTAGTGCAGGAATGAGCATTCCGCCTGCTGCATTGCCGAGAATTGCAAGAACAAAGTAGATTACCGCTGCCGGTACATCCGGGCATCCGCTAAAGAAATAATAGAACATATCTGCAATACAGTGATTGAATCCGCAGATTATGAATACTACTACCGGGAATACAACACCGAAAAGTGCACCTATAAAATTGCCCTTGGCTCTACACTGGCGATTTATCTCCACCGCTGTGAACATAATCATTCCACAGAATACTGCAAGCACAAATATACTCAGAGGTTCGTCGTGTATCTTACTGTCAACAGTTGCCGAAACACGCTCCTCAATAGTCAGCTCCATCCCGGAAACAGGTGATGTAAAAAAACTTGTCTGTCTCAGAAGCAATGCGGAAACAAGCGTTCCCAGACCATTTGAGACAAGAGTCGCAAGCACTTCAAGAATATATGAAGGCTCACGGTTTACTATATATCCCACCTTTCCAGTAAACAGACCGTAGCGAAACTGAACTATAGTAAAAAGTCCAAGCGAGAACAGAAATGCTCCTATATAGCGATTATCGCTTGAAAAGCTAACCATGCCGCCTACGCCAAGAGTAAAGCCAGAGAGAAATCCATCTATTAAAAATGAAAGCCACTTATTGACTTTAAGCTTTTCGTTACTCATTGTCCGCCCTTCCCTCTTCAACAAATGCGCTGAATGCACGGTATGTCATATAAACATCAAGCTTTGATACGATCTCAAAAGGAGCGTGCATACAAAGCACGGGCACGCCAACATCTATTGTATCAACATCCATATTTGCAATATATGCAGCCACAGTGCCACCGCCGCCCATATCTACCTTGCCGAGCTCACCTGTCTGCCAAACTATATTCTTTGAGTCAAGAAGTCTGCGTACCTTTCCAGCAAATTCAGCAGATGCATCAGAAGTACCAGACTTACCTCGTGCACCAGTAAACTTTGTTACGCATACGCCTCTGTTTATATATGCACAGTTATTAGATTCAAGAACGTCCGGGAATGTAGGATCAAATGCAGCATTTACATCTGCTGAAAGACACTGAGACGCACTTAATACGTGTCTGCCCTTTGCGCCGAAACAATCAGCAATATCCTCAATAAAATAACGAAGATATGAGGAGCAGAGACCTGTATTGCCATCACTGCCCGTCTCCTCTTTGTCAGTGAGGACTACTACCGCTGTATTTGCAGGGCACTTGCAGTCTACGAGTGCTCTCAGTGCAGTATATGCGCATACTCTGTCATCATGACCATATCCGCCTATCATGCTTCTGTCAAGACCTACGTCACAAGCTCTGAAAGCAGGTACAGCTTCCAGCTCTGCTGAAAGAAAGTCATCCTCAGTAATGCCGTACTTTTCATTGAGTATCTGGAGAATATTCAGCTTTACAGACTCGCTCTCCTCATCCTTATTAAAAGGCATGGAGCCTACAAGAATATTGAGCTCCTCTCCCTTAATTATAGCTGTCGCAGGACGCTTCATCTGTTCAGTTGCAAGATGCGGAAGAAGGTCTGTTACGCAAAATACAGGGTCATTTTCGTCCTCGCCTATGTTGACAGTAACAGAGCTGCCGTCAGCTTTTACCACTACTCCATGGAGAGAAAGCGGGATAGCACTCCACTGATACTTCTTGATACCGCCGTAATAGTGAGTCTTAAAAAGTGCAAGCTCATTTGACTCGTAAAGCGGATTCTGCTTCAGATCGAGTCTCGGAGAGTCTATGTGAGCTGCGCAGATGTGAACGCCCTTTTCAATAGACTCTGTACCAATAACAGCCGCAATAATAGCCTTGCCTCTGTTGTTGCGATAAATCTTATCTCCTGCATGAAGTTTCATGCCGTTTTCAAATGGAACAAATCCATTTTTCTTCAACATATTCTCAGCATTTATACAAGCTTCACGCTCTGTCTTTGATACGTTGAGGAATGCTGTATATTCATCTGCAAAACTATCGCTGACTGCTTTTTCATCATCGCTTATGCGATAAGCTCCATGTCTGCGTTTTGCAAAAAGCTCCTCCTTGCGTTCTTTAGCTTCACTATTTTTTTCCATTGGATATGCCTCCTTAAAAATTTTCACGGTAGTAATTTATCACCTTTTCAGCAACCTCTCTTGAAACTGCATAAAGATTATTGCGGTCTTTGTTGTTCTTGATTATAAAGTCAGAATTCCTTATAAAGAACTCCTCGGGCAGCTGTGAATCTATACGCTGCTGTGCCTGCTCCTGAGTGAGACCATCACGCTTCATTATCCTGTAAAGACGCAGCGGCTCCTTGGCAACTACAGATATGATAAGCTCGCAGAAATCATCCGCACGACTCTCAAAAAGCGTGGGAGCATCAAGAAGTATCATTTTCTGTCCGCTGTCTGCAAATTTGTGTATCTCCTGAAGTATTCTTCCCACAATATAAGGATACATTATTGAATTCAAGAGTTCTTTTTTCTTCTGGTCGGCAAATATTATCTTTCCTAACTCTCTCCTGTTAAGGGTTCCGTCAGGATTTATAACATGAGCTGGAAAACAGTCCTTTATTTCTCCAAGGCAGCTGCTTCCTTTACGCACTACTTCACGTGATATTATGTCAGCATCTATTATGCCGAAACCACAAGAGCCGAAAACTTCTGACACAGTACTTTTGCCGGCTCCGGTCTGACCGGTAAGACCTACTACAATAACGCCCTCCAAATTGTTCATACCTGTATCACCTCGAATCCTGCCGCACGAATAAGGCGATTATATACAGCAAGTCCTATGCCCTTAGGCTCAGGGGCACGAACGTATACTGTCTCTGCGCCGCGTTCATCCATTTCTCTCAGACATGAGAAAAGCATATGAGCCTGTCCTGCATCATCACATCCATAGGAGATCGCTGGCACATCAAGTTCGTCTCCCTCTCCATCAAATACAAGTGCATATACATTATCACCAGGCTTTCCATTTACATACTGACAAAAATCAGAATAAGCACCTTCTATCAATACAACTCTTGCTGCTGGTGAATAGTGCTGATACTTCATTCCTGGTGAACGGACTATCTGTCCCTCCTGTATATCATTAAGAATTGCAGGATCAATTATAGCTTCTCCGGAAACTTGTGAAAGCTGCTCCTGAGTAATGCCGCCAGGTCTCAGTATACGCACAGTATTTTCATTTTCAAATGATATTACTGTAGATTCAACTCCCACACTGCACTCTCCGCCATCGATAACAGCAGATATCCTGCCGTCAAGATCACGTATCATATGCTCAGCCTTTGTAGGACTTGGGTATCCTGAGATATTTCCGGACGGTGCTGCAAGTGCACAACCAGTTGTCCGTATAAGCTCCAGTGCAGCCGGATGAGAAGGCATACGTACGCCTATAGTATCAAGTCCTCCTGACGTAATATCAGGAATACATGGCTTCTTTTTTAATATCATTGTAAGCGGTCCCGGCCAGAATTTCTCAGCCAGCTTATATGCAAGATCCGGAATATCATCTGCTATCTCGGGCAGCATATTCATATCCGCTATATGAACTATAAGAGGATTGTCCGCCGGACGTCCTTTGGCAGCAAAAATACCCGCTACTGCTTCCGGATCGCAGGCGTCTGCCGCCAGGCCATATACAGTCTCTGTGGGCATTCCCACAAGAAAACCGTTTTTTATCAGTGCAGCAGCCTTTTCTATACCGGCTGAGTCTGCAGAAAGCAGTAGTGTTTTCATCTTTCTATCACGCCTCACTTTGTTCGCCTGCAAGCTTTGCCAGCTCATCTGCTGTAGCAAGTGCATCAAACACTTCGTCTAAATTTCCGTTGAGCAGATCCTCCAGACGGTAGATGGTAAGACCGATCCTGTGGTCTGTCATTCTGCCCTGTGGATAGTTATATGTTCTTATACGCTCAGAACGATCTCCACTGCCCACCTGCATACGCCGTTCTGATGCTATCTTATCGTTTTGTTCCTGCAGCATTGACTCATACAGTCTTGAACGCAAAATCATCATTGCTCGTTCCTTATTCTTGAACTGACTGCGCTCATCCTGACATTCCACAACAACATTCGTAGGAATATGCGTTATTCTTACTGCAGATTCTGTTTTGTTGATATGCTGGCCGCCAGCACCGCTTGCACGGAACACGTCGATACGCAGGTCTGTTGGATTTATAGTAAGCTGAACTTCATCCGGCTCAACGAGAACTGCTACAGTTACTGTTGATGTATGGATCCTGCCCTGAGATTCTGTCTCAGGCACACGCTGTACACGGTGCACGCCGCTTTCATATTTGAATCTTGAATATGCACCCTCACCTGCTATTGAGAAGCTTATCTCCTTATATCCGCCAAGCTCTGTTGCATTCGAGCTGAGTATCTCCTGTTTCCAGCCGTGAGATTCGGCATACATACTATACATACGATAAAGTGCACCGGCAAATAGTGCAGCCTCATCGCCGCCTGCACCGCCTCTGATCTCAATGATAACATCCTTATCGTCATTAGGATCCTTCGGCAGAAGCATTCTCTTCAGTGTAAACTTCAGTTCCTCGCACTTTTCCTTTGAATCCTCGTATTCTATTTGAGCCATTTCACGCAGCTCCTCGTCAGTTTCACCCGACTCTAAAAGCTCCTTTGCATCACGAAAGCTTTCTTCAGCAGCACTATATTCATGATACTTCTCCACAATAGGAGTCATACGCTTATATTCACGCATAAGCTCAACGTACTGCTGCTGGTCTGATATAACATCAGGATCCATCAGCTTTTCACTAAGCGTATTGTAATTAAGTTCCATCTGTCTGAGCTTTTCAAGCATTACTCCCGACACCTTTCATATTTCTTATTCTGCCGATTCATTCTCACGTTTTATGCGGCGTATTCGCTTTTCTATTTTATTTCTTGGCACCATAAATTCCCTACCACAGCCTACGCAGCGCAGCTTAAAATCCATACCAGAACGTATGACATACATCTCATTACAGCCGCATGGATGATTTTTCTTCATTACAAGTATATCAGCCGGTCGCACGTCCATATTTCTGCACCTCTCCCTGCTTTCAGTTACTGTGCGCATATGCACACTATATTATACCCTATTTTCTTTCAAATGGCAATATTTTCAGAGCATATTTTTTTCTGTTTGTCGAAAAATAATAAAAACAGATTTTGAATATGGGCATTTCATCTAAAAAAACGCTGTAAACCAACCCGGAGGACGCTATGGAACATAAATTAATTGCAAAATTTGATACTTTTGATGACGCTGAAAGAACCGCCATCGAGATCAGCCGCAGGATATATGGTACTAAAATATTATCTGTGAGACCAAATCAACCCGAAAGCCTGCGTCTCACCCAACACCATGGAAATAGATTCACGCTGCTGCCTACAGCCATAATGTCTCTCAATTATATTACGGCACTCGTTGAATCTGATTATGACTTTGAGGATATGAATGAACCTCAAAAACGTCAGACCTCAACTGCTGTTATAATGTGCAGAAACAAAAGCTCAGCTGAAGCTGCTAAAAAAATTGTTATCGGAAAAGGCGGAAATCTTATACTCACGTCATAACCTGAGCCTCCTGTGCATATACTGTACAAAATCTAAATATTGTGCTGGAGGTCAAAATGACAGAATATTTACCGGAGGGAAGCAGACTTAATACCTTGGAAAATCAAGCAGCTATCAGCAGTCCTGCTGCTCTCGCAGCTGCTATGAAAAAAGGTACTATCTTAGAGGCACGTGCCATCGTATGCGACAGTGCCCACAACCTTATTGTAGACCTGCCCTGTATGAAAGGCTTTATACCAAGGATAGAAGGGGCAAGAGGAATTGAAGACAGAAGTGTGAAAGATATTGCTCTTATCGCACGTGCCGGCAAACCTGTATGCTTTCGTGTTATGAAAATCGAAAATGACAAAAACGGCTGTCAGAGAGCTATACTTTCCAGACGCTCCGTTCAGGAAGAATGCTGGAAAAATTATCTCTCAAAACTCAATACAGGTGATGTTATTCCAGTTAGCGTCACTCATATGGAGCGTTTCGGCTGCTTTGTAGATGCAGGCTGCGGCATACCATCACTTATCCCGATTGACGCTATATCTGTTTCAAGGATAAACCATCCGTCTGACAGATTTCGAATTGGTCAGAACATACGAGCTGTTGTAAAGGGTTTTGAGCCGGGTAGGATATGCCTTACACATAAGGAGCTTCTCGGCACATGGCAGGAAAACGCCGATATGTTTAAGCCGGGCGAAACGGTCTCGGGTATAATCCGCTCGGTAGAAACATATGGAGTATTTGTTGAGCTTGCTCCGAATCTTGCAGGCCTTGCTGAACCGCAGGAAAGAGTTACCCCAGGACAATGTGCTGGCGTTTACATAAAGGCTCTTATACCTGAAAAAATGAAGGTCAAGCTGGTTATTGTAGACGTCTTTGAAAACGAAATGCCCATTTCGCCTGTACGCTACTTTATAAATGATGATCACATCGACCGCTGGCGATATACTCCTGAAAATGCCTCCAAAATTATCGAAACGGTTTTTGAATAAAATCTAATTGCCGCACCTTGCTAAATAGGTGCGGCTTTTTTATATCATTGACAATGCCATGTCATACGATATTATTCTAATAAAATATTTACCTTTTTTATCCGCACATTACCGTCTCAAAAACATCATATGTATCAGCAAGGATGTTTCTCTATGTCGGACGACTTAAAAAATCAATATTAAAGCTGCTGCATTTTAGAATGCGGCAGCTCTGTCTGTCCAAAAACCCCGATTTCGTTGTCTGAAATCGGGGTTAAAATTTCAATCAAAGAACAATCAAGC
>CALXBL010000077.1 GCA_944386525.1 uncultured Ruminococcus sp.
GATTACATCAAGGCTTTCCTTATTTACGGTCAAGTTTTTTGATTTAATTTGTCTCACATCATTGACAAACCAACATAATTCAAAACTGCCAATAAATTTAACGGCAGATACTATTTATGTAGTGTAGTATCTGCCGTTGTTTCATCTTCTGCCTGTATTTTTATCTTGTCACATAAGTATAGCGTCCACTTTTGAGACCAAGTACACTTCTCAATGATTCTCCGGTCACTGTCTTTGTTCCATCGATGACAGCACTGTTGATGTAACCACCAGCGCCAACGTTGAGTACTATCCAGCTCTCCTGACTTCCTGTAAGAACTACACCATATGCACTTTGTAGCTTTGATTTTACCACATCAGCAGATATATATGTAACCGTACCATAATGTGGGTCATACTGCTGGTCATATGGACATTTGGTGCTTATCAGATATGGATAATCAGTTCGGAATACATCATATGAGCTTGCTGTATATCCACCGCTAGATGCACTGAAAACTGTCATTGCATAGTCGCCATTGTAGAATAGTGCCTGTCCAAGTACTGACTGAACAGCTGCACGTACATTTTCAGGAGGATTTGCTTTACAGATAAGTCCTGAATTTCCACTTTGCTTATTCATAATTATTGTATAGGCTGCAACAGCCTGAGCTTTCATTGCCTCGGGGTGCATGGTGCTTGACATCTCATTATATACCACCATAGATACTACATCAAGTACACTACCAGTAACTCCTCCTGCTGTAATTGCAGAAGGGAGCTCTGTCTGTACAAGGGTAGTTCCTGGATAATAATGGAAGAGTATGCTTTGATAATCATATCCACCATAAGTGGCATATGCATTCGCCCCATTCTGGCTCATACCTACTCCATGACCATATCCATAGGTAGTAAATGCAAACTGACCTTCCTCAATATGTGTTGCCATAGAAAGGGGAGCGTCCGGTCCTGCAGCAGCCCCGAGCACAGAGCTGGCGATCTCACCAGGCTTCATGGTCTGGCTGAGAGATGCCTTATATGGATCCACCTGCTCATATTTTACTATTGAGAGGCCTTTGCGATTGGATACATTCTCTTTATCCATAATATCCAATACACTTTCAAGCGGTATATTCCTTACATCTGGTGAAGATAGGGAAGGAATATTTGGTGCATCTGCAAGACAGGGGAGATGTGGCACAGCAAGAACTATTGCTGCTACTGTAAAAAGTGATGCAGCATTTTTCATTATATTTCTAATATCCATAGTTCTTATTCAGCTGCTGTAGTAGTTTCAGATGAATTTCCGCTTACAAGTTCTATCATTTCAGCTTCTGTTTCATCCTCACGCAGACGTCTTGCAACTACAAGGAATCTGGAGTTATCTTCATCAGAATAACAGGTTGAAAGAGTAAGAATATCATCGCCGAATTCAACTGGCACCTTGTTATCCTTTATCATGTTCATACTTTCAACTGTATCTACATAATAATTGAAATGCTTTTCATCATCTAACTCCTGCATATTCCAATAGGGGAAGCCTTCCCATGTCATTGGATCTGCGTATACGTCATCATTAGGAGGTGTTGCTCCACCGGCTGTTATAATAAGTCCGAAGATAACATATGTGTACTCCTTATAGTTGGAGCTTAACTTTATGATGGGTGCCTCCTTGTAAAAGTCCTCATCCTGACGATAACGTCTGAGTGAGCCGAACATAGTATTATCTGCCATGTTGTGTCCGTAGAGAACAATATTTTCAGACTGTTCTTCCTCATTCCAGCTGAAGGTATTGCGATAGTCCATGAACACTGTACCTGCACGATAGTCCTGACCGTCGAAGCCTATATGAAGATAATAATCGTTGTCTACTGTCTGAACAATAGGATTGTCCACATCTGTACCAGGCACTGTGATATAACCGATAGTATCAGGATTTTTCTCCAGAAGCTCTTCTGCTTTTGTAAGATAAGGCGGCTCTGTTGCCGGCTCAGTATCCTCAACGGCTGATGTTGATGCATCTCCGGATTCTGAGGATTCTGTTGCAGCTGTTGTTACATCTGCGGTCTGATTGATCTCTGTGCCGCTGCAACCTGTTGCAGCCACTGCGAATGCAGAGATGACTGCAGCATAAGCTAAAAGATTCTTTTTCATAAAAACATCTCTTTCTTTCATTATAGTTATCATATTTAAGCATCGGCATATTTGCCGCTGCATACCAACCTTTTTAACCATACGGCTCAAATTCTGCATCAGGGTCATATGAGCTACTGTTGCTGTGAATTGTCGGCCATTTGATATTAGGATTATCCCTGCTATCTGCCACACCTTCATACGGATCTTCGCCCTCACGCAATGCTCTTGCTACAACGACAAATCTGCCGTTGCTTATTACATTACTGCAGGTAGACAGCGTCAAAAGCTGATCTCCATATTCAACATCCACATTAGTCAGTATCAGGGATCTGCGCTTAACTTCATTTACATAGTCATAGAAAATTTCCTCATCGTCAAGCTCTATATAGTTCCAGTACTCAAAGCGTGTGTCAGTTGTATCTACTGCATCTGCTATAAAGTATCCGAAAATCTTAAAAGTATATGTTTCATAATTTGAGTTGACCTCTATCAGAGGATGTTCCTCATAATAGCTATCATCTTCTTTGTAGTTCCTAAGACTGCCGAACATAGACTGGTCTTTCATGTTGTGACCATATACAATGAGATTCTCTGAGGTAGGTGTTTTAAGCTTTTTATCTTCTCCAACTACGTCAAAGTTACACCTAAAATCAAGGAATATCGAACCCAGATGTGAATCATTGCCATAGAAATCATGTTCCAGGAAGTATTCTTCTCCTTCGGTGTCCTCTTCATTTTGCATTATGGGATAATTCACCTCAGTATCAGGAATAGAGATGAAGCCAACTACATCCTCGCTCATTTCAAGAAGATTCTTTGCACCGGGAAGCAGCTCATATGTAGCTTCTTCTGTAGGACTTTCAATGTTCTCCTCGGTTTCGTCTTCAGTCGCATCAGGATTTTTAGCAGATGTAGTATGGCTTACTGTATTATTATACTTACTTGTTATATCGTCATACTTCTGCTGTGTCTGAAAACGGCTGTAAAGCTCCATTCCCATCCATATGACACATCCGGCGAAAACACAGCTCGACAGCCAGAATACTGCTTTTCTTGCTATCTCTCCACCGCTGTCGCCCTTTCTAGGTATAACGCCTGACAAGAAGCCTCTTTTTTCAGGTTCCGGCGGACGCCTTCTCCTTTTACGGTTTCTTTGCCTTGCTTGATACTGAGCATTTGCTCTTGCTCTTTCTTCAGCCGCATATTTTTCAGGATTTTCCTTTCTGTCCTTAGCGACTCTCACATTTTCAATTATCCGAGCTGATATCTCAGCTTCTTCATCTTTGCGTGAGATTTCGTTGAGGGCGTTTCGTATCCTTTCAATCTTATCGGCTTCATCTTTTGGAGTGTTATCTCTATGATGGGAGAGCTCAGAAATAATTCTTTTTACCTCTGCCTCAGATGAGCCAGCAGCTTTCTTTCCATCAGCATTATCTGCAATTGTAGGTTTCTGCTCCTGCATCACTCATCCTCCATTAGAATTCTTAGAGCTATTCCAAATGCACACACTGCTGCCGCACGTCTTATCTCGTGCCTGTCCTGCCTGCAGACCTTGTAAAGTTTCAGGTTTACAACACAAATGGTATCCTTATAAAGCACACCTGCATAGACTGTGCCTACAGGCTGATCTTTTGTACCTCCTGAAGGACCAGCTATCCCGGTAATGGAAATGCAAAGTTCAGCGCCCGAAAGTTTCCTGAGTCCTTTTACCATTGCCTCGGCAGTCTGCTGACTTACGGCATTATATTCAAGAAGCACGCTTTCAGGAACGTTAAGGAGCTTTGTCTTTACTCTGTCCGAATAAGTACAAACACCCATTTCAAACACCGCCGATGCTCCGGGCACGTTTGTTATAAGCTCTGACAAAAGTCCTCCGGTACAGCTTTCAGCAGTACTGATTTTTTCAGCTCTCCTATCTAATAATTTTACAACATTCTCCGTTATCTTGTCAAGGGCATACTGGTTTTCTTGATATATTTGCACAACTTCTTCACACGTTATACTTATATTTCTCATTGTTTTCACCTGCCTCCGGAGCTAATACATATTAATCCTCAATATTGACCTGTCCGCCGATCCTAAACACCTTCATTTCAGTTTCGGCTACAGCCTTTTCTATAAGTGGTGTAAAATCAAAGCGGTTTTCTGCCGCCTCAACATCCTGAGGCCTCGGACGCACTTTTGGATGTCGTGGGGTAAATACTGTACAGCAATCCTCATAAGGGAGTGTGGATATGTCAAATGTATCTATAAGTCTTGCCGACTCGATTATCTCTGTCTTGTCAAGTCCGATAAGAGGTCTTAGCACTGGTATCTTACATACTGCATCTGTACAAGTGATCCCCTCCATAGTCTGGCTTGCCACCTGTCCTATGCTCTCTCCGGTGATAAGAGCCGCAGCTCCGTCCTGTTCAGCGATTTTCTGAGCTATTCTCATCATAATACGGCGCATTATAATAGTAAAATACTCTTCCGGACAATTGCGCTTTATCTCCTCCTGAATCTCAGTAAACGGAACACAGAAAAATGCAATATTGCCGCAGTAGTCCGTCATTCTCTGGCAGAGAGCTTCTACCTTCATCTGTGCTCTGTCGGAAGTGTAGGGAGGACTTACATAGTGGATAGCTGAGATATGAACGCCTCTTCTTGCCATGCGATAGCCTGCAACCGGACTGTCGATTCCTCCAGACAGCAGCAGCAGTGCTTTTCCTCCGCAGCCAACCGGCAGACCACCTGCTCCCTTGATACTCTCACCATGGATATAAGCATGAGTATCACGTATCTCAACTGTAACTGTCACCTCTGGGTTATGTACGTCTACCTCCAGATGTGGAAACGCCTCCAACAGTACATATCCAAGCTCAGCGCATATCTCAGGCGACTTCATGGGAAAAGCCTTATCGGCACGTTTTGCAGTTACCTTGAATGTTCGTACTCCCATAAGCTCGTCCGCAAGATACTCCTTGGCAAGCTTTGAGATGGCGTCAAATGACTTCTCACAAGCCTTTGCGCGGCAGAGTGCTGCTATGCCGAATACCTTTTTCATTACATCCATAGCCTCGTCCATATCGGCATTCTCATCTTTAGGCTCTATATATATTGTGGACTGAGCACGGCTTACTTCATATGAACCCTTCATTTTTAGTCTGCGTCGAATATTCTTCATAAGTATATCTTCAAAAGTCTTTTTATTCAAACCCTTGAGTGCGATCTCACCATATTTGGCAAGTATGATTTCATTTGATGACATATATATTTTCCTCCCTATCTGTGCATTATCTCTTTCATACCCGATTCAATCCCGGATACGAGAGCCTCTATATCTTCAATATTATTTTCATGACAAAGGCTTATTCTTATAACGCTGTCAGCCTCCTGCTGAGATGCTCCGAATATTTCAGGAACTCCGCTGCCTGCGCCTTTTGAACAAGCTGAACCGCTTGATACATACACATTCCTGCCTTCCAGATAGTGCAGCATTATCTCTGAACGTATCTTAGGTATTATCACACTAAGCACATATGGGGAACCGTTCTCAGGTGAGAGTATGCGTACATACGGCAGTGACGAAAGCTTTTCACGGAGAGATTTATTAAGTCCGCTTACATATTCAAATCTTGACGCTATTGTGGGTATAAGCTCCTCAACAGCTGATCCGAATGCAGCTATTAGCGGAACTGATTCAGTACCGCCGCGTCTGCCAGATTCCTGCTTTCCGCCGTGGATAAAAGTGCGAAGTTTAACGCCTTTTCTCGCATAAAGAGCACCTATACCCTTTGGAGCATGAATTTTGTGACCGCTTATTGATATAAAATCAGCACATAAACTTTTTGCCTTTATCGGATACTTCATAAAGGCCTGTACAGCATCACAATGTGTTATGATATGGGGATATCTCCTTTTAATTGAAGTAAATACAGATTGAACAGGAAGCACATGTCCTGTTTCATTGTTCACCATCATCATCGTTATAAGACAGGTGTTTTCATCAGCTGCGTTTATAAAGTCCTCAGCATGATATGTTCCCGTATCATCGGGCTTTATCTTTACTATCTCAAAGCCTTCTATTCTTTCAAGATGTTCAAGCGTCTGGTTTACAGAGGCGTGCTCCACTGCGCTTGTAATTATCTTTCTTCGCTTTCTGCCGTAGGCTGCTACTGTACTGAGAAGTGCCATATTGGTGCTTTCTGTTGCGCATGATGTAAATATTATCTCACGCTCATCTGCACCAAGAGCCTTTGCTATAACAGCTCTGCTCCTGTTCATTGCCTGCTGTGCCCTTAAACCAGCACGATGCAGAGAAGATGGATTGCCATAACACTCGGTAAGACATTCCACTGCTTTTTTCACTGCCGCTTCACATGGCTTCGTAGTTGCCGCATTATCAAGGTAATGCTCAGTCATTTCTATTCTCTCCCTATAGTGTCATATTGTTTTATTATAGCACATTTTCTATTCTAATGCAAGTATTGATTTGCAGAGACATTTATATGCTAAATATTTATTTTTTGTTAAATAAAATATTCATCCTAAAAGCTATTGACAACTTCTTCAAAGTCTGATATAATGTATTATGTCGTTAAAGATGCGGATATGGCGGAATCGGCAGACGCGCTAGCTTCAGGTGCTAGTCCTCGCAAGGGGGTGGAGGTTCAAGTCCTCTTATCCGCACCAAGGTCTCATACGTATGTATGAGGCCTTTTCTTTTTCGGCTCTCTGTCAATAATTGGGGAAATAAGTTAAAAAGGAATTTACAAACAAGCAGTCACTGTTGAAAGTGG
>CALXBL010000078.1 GCA_944386525.1 uncultured Ruminococcus sp.
TATTTGCTTTCCTCGTTCGACAGCTTTTTTATTATATCATATATCATCCCTTTTGTCAAGACGAAGTATATCCTATATTGCCGATGCTTTTTATTTATGTTGCACAACAGCACATAATAAAAACCACGGCACCTTACTGCACCGTGGTTTTTTGCACTATTATTCTTCTCGTTATTCTTCGCCGCCTAAGTCAATATCAAACGGATCATATCGCTTAACAGCAGCACTGTTCAAATCAACAGCCTGAGCCGCACACCATTCATCCAGCTTGTCCTGGAAAGCGTCGCTGAACATTGTAGAAACCGTACTCTTTTTGCGGTCATCGGCCCATATGTCATCTTCATTCATACGCTCCTCAATATCATAGCGTACAATAAGATAGTATGCGTTATTCTCCTCATCAAAGATCATTGCCGGCTCATTGAATTCAGCTTCCTCAAAAACGTGGTCATGTACTATTTTAGATGGGGAATATGTTATTTCATCTTCAGATGTTTCTTCATCTGTGGTAGCCTTTACAAGTATGGTCTCGTTTGCATAAGGAGCAGTTGTAGTAGTTGTTGTCTCGCCGTTTTCGTCAGTAGCGGCAGTTGTAGTTGTTGTTGTCACAGTAGTAGTAACATTGCCCTCAGCATCGGTAGCAGTTGCAGCAGCAGCTTCTTCGGAAATGGAAGTTACATAAGCACTGTACTCTTCCTTGATCTCGTCCATCTTTTCGCCAATCTCATCTTCTTCATCCAGCTTTTCAACTGCTGCAAGATAATCCTCTACCATCTTTTCCATGTCAGCCTTGCCGTTATCATCAAGAGCGGCGCCGCTTCCATCTACAAGGTCAAAGCGCACATACTGCACACGTGCATTGTTATCCACATAAAAATCGTAAACTTCTTCCTCAGTCACGCCTTCCACGCCATCTATATCATAATAATGCAGGAACAGATCGCTTGCCTTATATGTATACTCCATTATCTCACGGATAGACGCTTCTGATATGCCGTTCGACTCAAATGCTTCTTCATTCTCTGCCCAAAAGGATTCCATGCTTGAATCTATCTCAGAGATCGTTTCCTCAGAAAGAGTAAGACCTGCTGCATCAAAATCCTTATTTACAGCAACGTGCTCCTGACAATAGGTCTTTGCCTTATCCTGAATCCATTCGAGCGTCTCCATTCCATCAATAACCTGCTCCTTAAGCAGTTCGTCATCAGTAGTGTCGAGCTCCGGATCCTGCTCTGCAATAGTTGATACTGCCTCATTGTATGCCAGATAAGAATAGTAGATATACACGCCTGCCTTGACCTGAACACCATCAATAGTCATAGCATATGCTGTATTGCTGCCGCAAGCAGCCATAGAACCCATCATAGCCAGAGCCGCAGTTCCTGCTATAATTTTCTTGAAATTTGCCATTTGTCATTACCTCCAAGTAATTTTCAGATACTTATTTATTATACTACAAAATTTCTTTTAAGTCTATAGCTTTTCTGAAATTTTTTTCAGTTTATAACTATTTTTTCACACAGCTCCTGATAAAAAGCTTCGCCGCTACAAGACCTGCTCTATAATAATATCATGCAAAAACATTTTTGTCAATTCGTTTTTCAAATTTAGCGGAAATCATTGACACTGTAAAAATTATCTGATACAATGGTTATTATAGTGTATTTGCACTATGCAAGGAAAATGAAAAAGTTGGAAAAGGAGTATTTTTTATGAAAAAAATCTACAAACTGCATCTGGGTCCTGCTAAATGCGCAGTTGACTTGGGCGACGGCAGCGAAAGAGGCGAATATGTAGACCAGGATTATATTCTGGCAAAGCTCGGCAGACCTCATCGCAGCATCAGCATTATGTACTGCTACTATCCGCTTGATAAGGGCTGGCCGGGCAGAGCAAGCGTTGTTCACGCAAATCCCGATGTAAAATTTGCCTGGGACTTCCCGTATGATGACTACTTCACCTACAAGGGCGGTCTGGGCGGCACTACCGACGACGAACCTTTCACCTATATGCGTGAAATACGTGCCCACGGTCAGGACGTTACCCTCACCCTTACAATCGACCCGCACGTTACCGACGAACACCTTATTGCTATCGCAAAGGATCTCCGGCCGTTTGGCAGAGTTTTCCTCCGTATAAATCACGAGGCTACGGGTAATTGGTTCTCATTCAATAAGCGCTGCTCCTATCAGGAAGTGGGTGACTTCTTTGTGCGTGCAAGCCGCATCATCAAGGAGAACGCTCCTAATGTAAAGACTATTATATGTATAGGCGGTATCGAGAATCCCGATAAGGAGGAGATGGAAAAGGAAGCTGAGTTTGCTCAGACTATTCCTGAAGCTGATATCTGGTCTGTTGATAAGTATATGGCTCTCCATTGGGGCTGGCCTTATGACGTTGCTGAAAAGGGAGGCAATTCCCATAGCAGAGGTACTGTTGAGAGTACATACAACCTTACAAAGAGAAGCTTTGAGCGTTACTGTTTCCTGAACGGCGGCTCTCCAAAGCCTATGGTAATGTCTGAATTCAACGCCGACGGCGATGTTACAGGTCCTTACGAACAGGCTATGATGGTTCGTGACTTCTGCGATATGCTGAAATCTGAAAACGCCGATTGGTTCAGCGGATTCACATTTTACCAGTTCCGTGACAGAGGCAGACTCGGTCTTGAAATCGAAGACCCCAATAACCCTAATGTCGGTATTGCTCAGCCTGTTATGGATACGTACAAGGAGATAATCCACGACGACTGGTTTAAGCCAGCTATTACCCAGGGCGAAGAAGTTCAGATCCCGCTGACACTGCGCTGGGGAAACTCTGAGGACGCTGAGGGTATTGCCATACCGCTCCACTTTGAAAAGAACCCCACATTCTGTGAAGTTACTTTCGAGGACAACTCAAACCTTATAATGGAGATAAACGGTAAGTGGTTCTATAAAGCTCCTCATGCAAAGACTATCGACCTTATGTCTGCATTCTTTGAAAAGCCTCTAACAGGTCCTTGCGATATGACGCTGAAGATATTCGCTCCGCCTGCAAGCGGCGAAAACGACCTTTCCATCGAGGATGGTCTCTACAATTCATACACAACTCTTAATGCTCTGCCAAATATCAGAATCCGCTTTGAGCCTGTTGAAAAGTGAAAATAATAAAAAGACTTGACAACAATAATAAAAAGCTGTATAATTTAGATAGTATATTTTTTATAGAGGTGAAATTAATATGGCAGGTATTTTTAACAAGCTGACAGGCGCTACTGATATGACTAAGACTGCAGCTGATACAAGCAATCTGAAGAAGAAGATTCTATATGAGCAGGAACGCATTCAGGAGGTTATGCTTGAAATCGGCAAGCAGTACTATAACAATCCCAAGGCTGATCTTTCTAATCTTTGTAATGACATTGATGACAGGAAGAGAAGAATTGCAAATATGAAGAATGAACTTCATTCTATAAAAGGATTGCGTGTATGCAGCAACTGCGGAACTAAATTCGATGACAAATACACATTCGAATTCTGTGGCAAATGCGGTGCTAAGCTCCCTAACGAAGACTAATCTGACATTATAACAGCAAAGCTGCTGTAACCTTATTGGTTGCAGCAGCTTTTAATTTAGTTTATCAGCCTTTTACAGGCAGCTCTGAAATGTTCAGTACAAGGAACTGAAGAAGCGCCTGAGCATCGGAACTGTTTAGATTATCGTCAGCAACGCACTGAGAGTTTGCCATCTGCTGGGAATTGAGCATGATCAACTGTGCAATTCCCTTGTTGAGATATACAAGGTCGATCATTGATACTGTTCCATCAAGGTTTACATCGCCATAATTTGTTTCGCCATCAACGTCACTTCCGGAGGTCGATGATGTAATGGTTGTTGATGATGTTGTTGTTGATGTTGTGGTAGTTTCTGTAGTTTCGCTTGTTGTATCTGTTGAGGATATCGTTGTAACGGTCGTAGTTGTTGCTGTGGGTTCGGTTAATGTTGTAGTTGTGGTAGTTTCAGTTTGGGTAGTTGTTGTTGTTGTAGTCGTAGTAGTTGTTGTCGTCTCACTGCCGCTGTAATACTCATAATAGAGTGTGATAGTCTCGTACGAACGAACCAGATCTGCGCCATCTTCATGCTTTTCAGAGTATGCATACCAGTCCTGAAGCTCCGCATAATCTGCACTCATCGTCGCATTGATGGTATTCATATCGCCGTCGATAAACGTTCCGTCAAAGAGTATTTCGCAGTCAAGGGCAGAATTTGTATAGTTAAACTTCTTGCAGCCCCATATAGATTCACCTGTTTCTGTTATAAGACCGTTCAGTGAAAGCGCACCGCCTCCGCCGAAGTATGATGAGCCTTCTGAACTGTAGGCATTTGTTTTGATAACAGCCTTTGTCAGGTGATCTGTATCTCCCAGCGGAATAATCGGATAACCGTTTTCAGATATCTCAAGCTCGCTTATGGTGTAGGTAACCTCCTTAATGTCGGGCTTTTCAGGCTCAACGTATATCTGCGCATCAGACGGCTCATCAGAAATAACTACCTGTGCCACGGACAAAGGTGGAAGTGTTACATTTACAGTATCACCGGAAAGGTCGTTCTGAACGTCGATAACACGGATATCAGTGCCCTCCTGAGTGATAGCGTATACCGTTACGCTCTTGTAATCAGAAGATGAACCCTCAATAGTAATAACTGCATCCTGAGAACTGGTCATATCCTTATTGGAGAGAACCATTTTCACTGTTGAATCATCACTGCCGTCTATTGAGGCAAAAGCTGCCGCCTTGGAAAGGTCGTCTGTAGCAGCTTCAACAAGAGTATCTCCAAAGCTGCTGCCCTCGTAGTCGTAGTTAGTATAAAGCTCTATCGCTGACGCAACATAGGGACATTTTGAAAGTGTACCCCAGTATGTTGCTAAGTAGACCTCATTCATTGCGAATGCTCCCAGAGTTTCTGTCTCTGCAATAGCTGATGTAACAGACTTGCCGGCTGTATCCTCGCTTCTGATGTCACCAAGGTTATACTCAGTAAGAGCAAGCTTTGTGCCGGGGTAATATGTATCTATAGATTCACGCAGCCTCTTCAGAAACGGGAAGTATTGTCCATAATACGGCTGAAGCCAGCTATTTTCAACGTAGCTTTCATCATACAGGCTTCTTGCCGCCTGGAGTCTTGCCTCGTCGGTGGAGCAGTCCTGAGAATAATAGTGAACGTCAAATACATCCAGCAGACGTGTTCCGCATTCTTCCTCAGCCTGCTTCATCTGGTCAAGGTAGAAATCTACATACCAGTTGTAGTTGTCCTTTACAGCCTGCCACTCAGAATCCTCAGCACTGTTTGCGTCCTCTCCTGAACGTATACACGGCAGCATTCCCCAGAATGCAGGACCATAAACCTCCGCATTCGGATCTATGCTCTTTACAACCTTTGCGAGTTCTACTGACTTTGAAATAAGCTCATTATTAGTTATATTTTCACTGTGCATCAGCGAATGTGTTGAATCCCACAGTGCCGGCTCATTGTCGAGGCTGTAACCTTGTATACCGGAGGCTGTTGTGGAATCGCCAAGAGTCTTTACAAGATAGTTTACATATTCATCCATGTAAACATAATCATCCTCAGTATCGGGTGTAAGTGAAAGCTCGCTGCCCTTTGAGAATTTCACCTCTTTCCAGCGTGCAGACGGAGCAGCCTCAGACTCAGACACATTGCCATTCTTATCGGCTGCAACATATCCTGCCATCTGGAGAGTTGCTATTTTATATGGAACATTATTCTCAACGCAGTCCTGTGAGAGCCTTGTTGCAGCATATGCCGCACCGTCGCCTGCATCACCAAGATATGTATCGGAGCTATGGTACCAGTCGGCTCCTGCGTTTGACCAGTTTGTCTCCCAATTGTAGCCCGAGTAGCGGTTGCCGCCCTGACGCATAGCACTTGTCTTGACATACGAAAGGTTATCCTCGCCCACAAAATCGTTCACACCATAGATGTATGGACTGATAGCCTTTCTCTCGCCGTTTAAGTTGACGGCAACATTCATTGTGTAGCTTGAACCCTCAGCTGATATTGACGGCTGCAGGGCCTGCATTATGCAGCTAAGAGCCATTATGCCGGCAACAACTCCGGCAAGTTTGCGCTTTTTCATATTAAAATACCTCCTAAAAATTAATTCATATATCCCGCACAGATTCCACCGTGTGCATTACGTAAACATTATGTATCATATTATAACATATCTGGCAAAATATTTCAAGCAATTTATATATTTTTATAAAAATCTCTCCTCTCTCTGGGGGAGTGCTCAAAATCAAGAAAAAATATTGATTCTACAATTAAAATGTGATATTATTAAATAAGATACAAACCGCTCTGAAGCTTATCGCACAAATGGAGGTGCAGTAATGATAGACTTCACAAACATCGAAAAATACCGTGAAAACAACCGTATTGAGGCTAAAAAAGCCATAGGCGGACTGCCACTGAGCATATGGGAGACGTATTCCGCCTTTGCAAATACGTTTGGCGGAGTTATCCTGCTGGGCGTGGAGGAGCATGAAGATAAATCACTTCACCCCGTCGATCTGCCGGATCCAGAGGATATGGTGGACGAATTCTGGACTATGGTCAAAAATGACAAAAAAGTAAGCGTAAATATCCTTTCCGACAAAAATGTATCCATTCATCAGGTGGATGGTAAAAAGTATATTTCCATTGAGGTTCCGCCTGCCGATAGAAGAGAAAAGCTTGTGTATATAGCTGGCTATCCTCTGACCGACTCATACTGCAGAAGCGGCGAGG
>CALXBL010000079.1 GCA_944386525.1 uncultured Ruminococcus sp.
CGATTACATCAAGGCTTTCCTTATTTACGGTCAAGTTTTTTGATTTAATTTGTCTCACATCATTGACAAACCAACAACAGGAACCTGATTTATTTAAAATCTATACTTGATTTTTATATAGAATGGTGTTATAATAATTATATATGTATACCGGAAAGAAGGGAATACCTTGGTAAAAAGTATGACTGGTTTCGGCAGATGTAGTCTTGCTCTTGAGAATATGGATATTCTTGTGGAAATACGTTCTGTCAACCATCGTTATCTCGAAATGTCTGTAAGGCTTCCTCATGCATACAGCTATCTTGAGGATAGACTGAAAAAGCAAGTTCAACAGAGAGTATCACGTGGCAAGATTGATATTTCACTAAATATCCAGTTCCATGGAGCCGAGGGACTCGACGTTGAAGTGAATGAGGAACTTGCTGAGTCATATATAACTGCAATGAGAAATGCAAATCAAAAATTTCAATTGCAGGATGATATTACTATCTCAACAATACTTCGATTTACTGATGTTTTCACACTTCGTAAAGTTCAGATGGATGAAGAAGCTGTATGGGCTGCTGTTTTGCCTGCTGTGGATGAATCGGTTGATAAATTTATCTCAATGCGTATAGTTGAAGGCGAATCTCTAAAATCTGATCTTTTGAATAGACTTATCACTATTGAAAATATGCTGAGTCAGGTGGAAAGTGCTGCCCCGGAAATTGCAAAGCGTTATTATAATAAACTTTATTCAAAGATCTCAGAAATTTTAAGTGATCATGATGTTGATGAATCTCGTATAGTCACTGAAGCAGCTATTTTTGCAGATAAGGTTGCTGTCGATGAGGAGACGGTTCGTCTCAGAAGTCATATAGAGCAGTTCCGGACGCTCCTTGATAATGAGGAAGTTGTTGGCAGAAAGCTTGACTTTCTTGTTCAGGAGATGAACCGTGAGGTGAATACCATAGGGTCAAAGGCGCAGGATGTTTCGATAACCCGACTGGTGGTTGATATGAAATCAGAAATAGAGAAGATCCGTGAGCAGATCCAAAATGTTGAGTGAGGTGAATATTATGAAGCGTGGATTGCTTATAGTTGTATCGGGACCTTCCGGTTGCGGCAAGGGTACTGTACTTGGCAGCATAGTTGAGGAAATGGGACTTTGTTATTCTGTTTCCGCCACAACACGTTCAATGCGTGAGGGTGAAGTTGATGGCGTAAATTATCATTACCTTACGGAGGAACAATTTGAGACACTTATAGCTGAGAATAAGGTTCTTGAGTATACTACATATTGCGGCAATTATTATGGAACCCTTCGTGATGAAGTAGAGGAGCGCCGCAATAACGGACAGGATGTCCTGCTTGAAATTGAAGTTGTGGGCGCTGCTAATGTAAAGCGGCTTTGTCCTGATGCTGTGCTTATATTTATAGCTCCGCCGTCAGTTGGAGAGCTTGAAAGAAGACTCAGAAAACGTGGTACTGAAACAGATGATGTTATTGCCAGTCGTGTAGCTGAGGCAGAACGTGAGATACACTGTGCGTCTCAATATGATTATTTAGTTGTGAACGGCGCACTTGAAAAGGCCGTAAGTGATGTAAGGTCTATAATAAATGCAGAGAGAATCTCTGCTTCAAACAAAGATGAAATTATTAGTGAGGTGCTTAATTCATGAATATGCTCAGACCATCTATGAACCAGCTTATATCAAAGAACGAAAGCTGCTACTCTTTAGTAGTCGGCGTTGCAAAGCGTGCAAGAGAGATTGCTGACGAGCTTTACGAAAAAGGCGAGATACTCAAGGAGAAACCAGTAAAGACAGCGGTTGAGGAGCTTGCAGCAGGCAAATACCGTATTGTCGATGACAATAAGTAAATTATATTGAGAAATGAGGCGTGTGTGATGAATACATACTGGAAGGTTGGTGTTGCCGTTTTTGATACGGCATATTCCTTTGATCAGCTGTTCACATACACGTCTTTTGAAACTATTGATGCAGGCTGTAGAGTTGCAGTTCCTTTCGGTCGTAGCAATGCAAGACGTGTAGGTATGGTGCTCGCTTGTGAGAAGATGATGGGAGTTGTGGATAACGAGTTGAAGCCGGTGTTGTTCGTACTTGATGACGAGCCGTTGCTGAACAGCGAGCAGCTGGAGCTTATAAACTGGCTTAAAGAGAACTGTTTCTGCACATATTCTGATGCTATCAGAACGCTGCTGCCTGCCGGTATGCAGGTTCAGATATGTCAGCGTGCAGAGCTTACCGGCAAGGAAAAGGATGGTTCTCTTACAAAGGCAGAGAGCTGTTTGCTTGGATTTCTTGAGGCTGCCAAAAGTCAGCGTACATTTGACCAGCTTATATCTCCTGATGACAGAGAGGATAAGAAACAGGCAGTTGACGGGCTTTTTGAAAAGGGTTATCTCAAGATGCGCAATTATGCTAAACAGAAAGTTGGCAGCTCAGGAATAAAGATGCTTCGTCTTACATCAGATTATGTTGAACAGACGGTAAAGCATCGCTTTACGCCCAAGCAGAAAAGGCTTATTAATCTTCTGTCGGAACAGTCTCCCATATCCGAAAAGGAGGCGTGTTATCTTTGTGGAGTGACCGGAGCAGTCGTCACAGGTGCGGTTAATTCAGGTGCCGTCGAACGATATATCGGTGAAAACTACAGAGATATACCCGAGATAAAGGAACGTCGGGATCCTATGGATATAGTACTTTCTGATGTTCAGCAGCCTGTTTATAATAGAGTTTTAGATTCAGTGAGATCATCTGCCCCTGGCTGCTTTCTGCTCCATGGAGTGACGGGAAGCGGTAAGACAAGCGTTTTCCAGCGGCTTATTGACGATACCGTAAAAATGGGAAAACAGGTGATACTGCTTGTTCCTGAAATAGCACTTACGCCTCAGATAGTCTCAGAGTTTTGCAGTCTTTTTGGTGAGCAGTTCACAGTGATCCACAGTGAGCTTTCCTTGGGACAGCGTGCTGATGCATATAGGCGCATTCGATGTGGTGATGCAAATATCGTTATCGGTACGAGAAGTGCAGTTTTCGCACCGGTTCATGATCTGGGTCTTATAATAGTTGATGAAGAAGGCGAGCGTGCCTATAAATCTGATAGTTCTCCCAGATATCATGCCATAGATGTGGCTAAGAAAAGATGCCGCACTCATGGGGCAACGCTGTTGCTTGCTTCGGCAACTCCTTCGGTGGAAAGCTACTATTATGCGTCAAAAGGCGTGTATACTCTTTTGGAGATGAAAAAGAGATATTCAGATATGCCGCTGCCGACAGTGACGGTGGTAGATATGAATGACGAAAGAATGCATGGAAACGACACCGAGTTCAGCGATGAGCTTATGATTGCCCTGAAGGAAAATCTTGCAGCTGGGGAGCAGTCCATACTTCTTTTGAACAGACGCGGATATCATACTATAATAAGCTGCTGCGATTGCAACAGTCCTGTATATTGTCCTGACTGCAGTGTTCCGATGACATATCATAAGGCAAATAACAGCCTTATGTGTCATTATTGCGGTCATACCGAGGAGATGGTGGAAAACTGTAAAAAGTGCGGCGGAACACGTATGCGCAAAATGGGCTTTGGTACGCAGACTCTTGAGGAGACACTTGCAAATGCTGTATCGGGTGCGAAAATTCTAAGAATGGATGCGGATACTACATTGTCAAGATACGCCTATGAGGAGAAATTTGAGGCTTTTGCAAAGGGTGAGTATGATATCATGGTCGGTACTCAGATGATAGGAAAAGGACTTAATTTTCCCAATGTTACTCTCGTCGGAGTGCTTTCAGTTGACAAGGCTCTCTTTGCCGGAGACTTCCGAAGCTACGAGCGGACGTTTTCACTTATAACTCAGGTCGTAGGCAGAGGCGGACGAGGTGCTAAGCCCGGACGTGCTATACTTCAGACCTTTATGCCTGAGCACTATGTCTTAAAACTTGCAGCACAGCAGGATTACAAGGCCTTTTACAGTGAGGAGATAACACTCAGACGAACTCTTGTATTTCCGCCTATATGCGATATATGTGTTATCGGCTTTGTGGGGGTGTCTGAGGAGCAGACTGCTGCCGCTGCGAAATATGCATCTAAATGTATTTCTGAAATAGTAGATCAGACAAGATTCAATAAGCCGCTCAGAGTACTTGGACCTATGCCGTTTGCATATGGAAAGATCGCCGGTAAGTATAGATGGCGGATAGTGCTTAAATGCAAGAATACAAAGGAATATCGGGATCTTATCCGTGAGATACTAAAAGCTGTATATTCACGGAGAGAATTTTCTAAAATACATATTTACGCTGATATGAATGGTGATATCGGCATATAATGAATGGAGGAGCCTATGGCAATTCGCAGAATAGTAAAGGACGGAGAACCTATTCTCCGCAGTGTTTGTAAACCTGTTGAGGTATTTGATGAAAAGCTGCACCAGTTGCTTGACGATATGCAGGAAACACTCAGAGATGCTCAGGGTGTTGGACTCGCAGGACCGCAGGTGGGATATTGCAGACGTCTTTTTATAATGGACCTTGGCGGAGATAAGATGATTGAGGCTATCAATCCAAAGATTATAAAGACAAGCGGTAAGCAGTATGTTATGGAAGGCTGCCTTTCATGTCCTGATAAGTGGGGATATGTAACACGTCCCAGGAAGTGCCGTATGCAGGCGCAGAACAGATATGGTCAGTGGTACGATATGGTTCTCACAGATTTGGGTGCACAGTGTGCCTGTCATGAGAATGATCATCTCGATGGAAAGCTGTTTATTGATATCGTTGAAGAGTTTGTAAAGCCGGAGGATATGGAATAAATGAGGATAGTATTTATGGGAACGCCTGATTTTGCGGTACCATGCCTGAAGGCTCTTGCCGACAGCGGTCACGATGTTGCAGGCGTATTTACACAGCCCGACAAGCCAAAGGGCAGAGGCTACAAGATGACACCAACACCTGTAAAGGCTTGCGCTATGGAGTATGGCATACCTGTATATCAGCCTCTTTCTTTGAGGAAGGGTGAGGACGCATTAAAGGCAATGGAGACTCTGAGAGAACTTGCGCCGGAGCTTATTGTAGTAGTTGCCTATGGTCAGCTACTTCCTAAGGAAGTACTGGAGCTGCCTAAGTATAAGTGTATCAATATACACGCATCGCTTTTGCCGGCATATCGAGGGGCTGCACCTATTCAGTGGAGCGTTCTCAACGGTGAGAGCAGGACTGGTGTTACATCAATGCTCATGGCAGAGGGACTCGACACAGGCGATATGCTCATAAAAAGTGAAACAGAGATAGGCGAAGATGAAACTTCATCAAGCCTCCACGATAGACTGTCTGAGATAGGTGCTAAGGTTCTTCTTGATACTATAGCAGCTATCGAGGCTGGAACTCTTACAGCAGAAAAACAGGATGACTCACTTTCGTCCTATGCTTCACGTATCACTAAGGAGATGTCAGTTCTTGATTTTTCAAGGCCTGCAAGAGAACTCCACAATATTATCCGCGGTATAACAGGCTTTACTACATTAGAGGGCAGGAGATTGAAGATATATGCATCTTCAGTAACAGAGATAAAGAATAGTGAGTCCTTTAAAAACGGAGCTGTCGTAGATACGGAAAAATTTATTGTAAAGTGCGGCGATGGTATGGGACTTGAATTCCGTGAGATACAGCCCGAGGGCAAAAAGCGTATGAAAACTGAGGATTATCTTAGAGGGAAAAAAATAGAGGCAGGAACAATTCTGGGGAAGTAAAGGAGTAAATTATGCCTTATTATTTTCAAACGTCAAGTTTCTGGCTGAGTATTTGGCCAATTATCATCGGTATGGTAATATGCATTATAGCGTCAGCCAATGTAAAAGCAACGTTTAACCGCTATTCAGATATACACAATTCCCGTGGTATTACTGGAGCTCAGGCTGCAAGACAGATTCTCGATAGTAACGGTCTTTACAATGTGGGGATTGAGCTTGTAAGCGGAAAACTCTCCGACCACTACGATCCGAGAGCAAACGTAGTACATCTTTCTGAATCGGTTTATAATTCCACATCGGCGGCCGCCGTTGGAGTTGCAGCACACGAGTGCGGACACGCTGTACAGCACGCTGTTGGATATACCCCGATAAAAATCAGACAGGCGGTCATTCCGCTTACAAATATTGGTTCCAATTTGTGGTATATTATATTTGTGTTGGGACTTGCACTTTCAAGTACAGTATTTGGAGAAACTCTTATAACAGTTGGTATAATTCTTTTTTCGCTTGTTGTACTGTTTCAGCTTATAACTCTGCCGGTTGAATTTAATGCAAGCCGCAGAGCTATGACAACGCTTGAAAGCTACCACATACTCGACGGTGATGAGCTGAAATCAGCAGGAAAGGTGCTCCGTGCGGCAGCAATGACATATGTTGCAGCAGTTGCAAATGCACTTCTTCAGCTCTTCAGATTGCTGGCCATCGCCAATAACAGACGAGATGGACGCTCGTAAACTGGCAGTTGCGCTGCTCCAGCAGACTGAGGAGAACGGCGGTTATTCAAACATTCTCCTCG
>CALXBL010000080.1 GCA_944386525.1 uncultured Ruminococcus sp.
TCATTGCACGGAAGTGATCTCTATCCTCTGCAAGGTCGATAGTCTCGGGAGTTGTACCAAGAATGTTTACGCCATTCTTCTTCAAGTCTGCTGCCAAATTCAAAGGAGTCTGTCCGCCAAACTGCGCAATTACGCCGATAGGTTTTTCTTTCTCGTGAATGCTCAGTACATCCTCAAGAGTAAGCGGCTCAAAATAGAGCTTATCAGACGTATCATAATCAGTTGAAACTGTCTCGGGATTACAGTTTACAATAATGGACTCAAAGCCCATAGCCTTCAGTGCAAGTGCAGCGTGTACACAGCAGTAGTCGAACTCTATTCCCTGACCGATTCTGTTAGGACCACCGCCAAGGATCATGATCTTTGGCTTATCAGATACAGGACTGCTATCCTCTTCAAGATTATATGTTGAGTAGTAGTAAGCTGCGTTTTCGGTGCCACTTACGTGTACACCTTCCCAAGCTTCACGAATGCCATATTCATATCTTGCACTACGAATATCCTCTTCCGGCACTTCAAGTATCCGGCTCAGATATCTGTCGCTGAAACCGTCCTGCTTTGCAGCTTTGAGAACTTCCTTAGACGGAATGCTGCCCTTCTGAGCCATAAGAGCTTCTTCTTCGTCAAGTATCTCCTTCATCTGCTGAAGGAACCAGTGCTTAATCTTTGTAAGCTCATATATCTCGTCAATAGTTGCGCCCTTGCGGAGTGCCTCATAAATAATAAACTGACGCTCACTTGTAGGATATCTAAGCTGCTGGAGCAGTTCTTCCTTTGTCTGAGAGTTGAAATTCTTGGCAAATCCAAGACCATATCTGCCCGTTTCAAGGCTTCTGATAGCTTTCTGGAAAGCTTCCTTATATGTCTTGCCTATGCTCATTACCTCGCCTACGGCACGCATCTGTGTACCCAGCTTATCCTCTGCACCTTTGAACTTCTCAAAAGCCCAGCGAGCAAACTTGATTACGACATAATCGCCACCCGGAACGTATTTGTCAAGAGTACCATACTTGCCGCATGGAATATCCTTAAGTGTAAGTCCACAGGCAAGCAGTGCTGATACAAATGCAATCGGGAAACCTGTTGCCTTTGACGCAAGTGCTGAGGATCGTGATGTTCTTGGGTTTATCTCGATAACTACTATTCTGCCTGTCTCCGGATCGTGTGCAAACTGACAGTTGCATCCGCCGATAACCTCAATAGCCTCGATAATCTTGTAAGACTGCTCCTGAAGCTTCTGCTGGATATCATCGGAAATAGTCAGCATAGGCGCTGAGCAGAATGAATCACCTGTATGAACACCAATCGGATCAATATTTTCAATAAAGCAAACTGTAATCTTGTTGTTATCTGCGTCACGTACAACTTCCAGCTCCAACTCTTCCCAGCCGCTGATGCACTCCTCAACAAGCACCTGTCCAACAAGGCTTGCCTGTAGACCACGTTCACAAACAACCTTCAGTTCGTCGACATTGTATACCATGCCGCCGCCTGCGCCGCCCATAGTATATGCTGGACGAAGTACTACCGGATACTTCAGCTTATCTGCGATAGCCATTGCTTCCTCTACAGAATATGCAACCTCGCTTCGAGCCATTTCAATGCCAAGTTTATTCATGGTATTCTTGAACTCAATTCTGTCCTCGCCTCTTTCGATAGCATCAACCTGTACGCCGATAACCTGTACATTGTACTTTTCAAGTACGCCTGCCTCTGAAAGCTCAGAGCAAAGATTCAGACCGGACTGTCCGCCAAGGTTAGGCAGCAGAGCGTCTGGGCGCTCTTTTTCAATGATCTGGGTTAGTCTGCCCAGATTTAAGGGTTCAATATATGTGATGTCAGCAACATCTGGATCTGTCATAATCGTAGCCGGATTAGAATTAACCAGTACGATCTCATATCCGAGCTGACGCAGTGCCTTACACGCCTGTGTACCCGAATAGTCGAATTCGCAAGCCTGGCCGATAATAATCGGACCGGATCCAATAATCATAATCTTGTTAATGTCTTCTCTTTTAGGCATAATATTTCTCCAAACCCGTGCATAACAACAGCACGATCGTTATTTGCCGTACGTTACCGGCATTATTCCCTTCCTTATATAATAACACAAAATAATATCTTTTGCAAGACGAATTTACAAAAATTATCTCTAAATCACAGATTTTTTCATTTTTACCTGTTAATTGATTTTCATTGCTATGCAGAAAGAAGTCCCTCGAAAAATTTCAAGGGACTAAATTTTATCTTTGCATTACAGCATTGATGCACGAAGCTCCTCACCACTGAGTCTGGAAAGATAGGCAGGTGCAATATCAAACGCAGTCTTGCAGCCAACAATCCCCTCAGCTTTCATTCTGGAAAGCGCTCTTGCATATGCGATAAGTACGCTTGCTGTAAATTCCGGATTGGATTCAAGCTTCAAAGAATATTCTATCATCTGATGTGTCTTTTCACCATCACCGGTTTTACCGCTTCTCATTACAAATCCGCCATGAGGCATTTTGTTGTGCTGTGCTTCAAATTCTTCATCGCTGATGAAGTTTACTGTTGTGTTATATTCATCGAAGTAGTTCTTCATGTTCTTGATAGTTTCTGTGATCTTCTCCTTGTCTGCGCCGTCCTCGGCAACAACAAAGCATACTCTCTCATGCTTTTCACGTGTTGAAAGTTCCGGCTGAGAACCTGAACGTACAGCATCCATTGCTGCATCTACAGGAACCGTATACTGGATACCCCTCTTTACGCCCTCAACTCTTCTGATCGCATCAGAATGTCCCTGACTTACGCCCTTGCCCCAGAATGTATAGGTCTTGCCTGACGGCAGGATGGACTCTGCATAAAGACGGTTAAGTGAAAACAGGCCCGGATCCCAGCCAAGTGAGATAAATGCCAGATTGCCATTTTCCCTACAGACCTTATCTACATTTGCAAAGTGCTCTGGGATTCTTGCATGAGTATCAAAGCTGTCAATCACGTTGAAATATTTTGCAAGCTCAGGAGTCTGCTCAGGAAGATCTGTTGCACTGCCGCCGCAGAGGATCATTACATCTATCTTATCCTTCATATCTGCTGCTGCATCAATGTGGTATACTGGAACGCCCTCTGTGAGAAGCTTTACTGTCTTGGGTGCACGTCGTGTAAATACGCCAACCAGCTCCATATCTTCATTCTGTCTGATAGCTAGTTCTACACCCTTACCAAGATTGCCGTAACCGACAATGCCGATTCTGATTTTTTCCATTTTCATACCTCCATAAAAATTACTTTTACTATTATATCACATTCAACTCAGCTTGTAAAGAAAAAATTTTATTTGACTCATACCGATTCACAACCGACTTAAAAACTCTGCTGCATTCTTTACTCCAATAAGAGCTTCCATGTCCTCACAGGCAGGCAATTTATCTGTATTTGCGCTCAGCACCATAGGAAACACCTCATGTACATTCATATAATGAAGTAATCTTACTGCCGTTTGATATGCTTTTTCAGCATCTCCCATGCCGCCTGCTGCAAGGAGAACAGCTCCTTTTTTCCTTGATAATAATTGCGGCTCTTTTCTGATATAACGTGCTGAATAATAAATTTGAAGTCTGCTCGCCACATTAAGCAGTTGTCCGGTCAGTTCTGAAAAATATACTGGTGAGGCTATGACCACATTGTCACATGTTTTAAGATACTCATATACCTCCTGCATCTCATCGTGTATCACACATCCCTCAACTTTCCGGCAGGCACGGCAGTCTGTACATGGTGCAATTCTGCCGTCGTAAGCGTTTACAATCTTGACATCGCCAAACAGATTCTCCATAAGCATTGATATAAGTGCAGATGTATCCCCGTTTTTCCTGGGAGAACCGTTTAATATCAGAGTTTTCATGTTCTGTTTCTCCATTCTTTATTATCAGGGATATTCTATCATAATAAAGCTTCCCTGTCAATATTTTGCATCGTTCTAATAATATGCCCCATGGCTGTATTGGGGTGGAAAAGTCTTAATCAAAAACATTAGGAATAGGAAATTTCTCCGACTTGATTCATCTCTTTTTTGTCTCACATCATTGACAACTCTACAATCCTACAAAAATAATTTCAAAAAACTCTTGACAAGCTTTATTATGTATGATATAATATGTATTCGTGAGGATACTCACTTACATTCTTACATTGAAAATTACAGGACTACTGTCGGCGTCATGATCCGATGGGCTGCTGTTAATTTATACGAACAACAGTACGAAAGAGGTGAAAATCATGAGAGAGGGAATCCATCCGGTATTTGAAAAGACCACTATCACTTGCCACTGCGGCAACGTAATGGAGACAATGTCCACTAAGAAGGATATCAAGGTGGAAATCTGTTCCAAGTGCCATCCGTTCTTTACAGGCAAGCAGAAGCTTGTTGATACTGGCGGACGTGTTGATCGTTTCAAGAAGCGTTTCAATCTGGACAAGTAAGACTCACAAAAGGGCGGTATTTAGTTACCGTCCTTTTTGCTATATCTGAAAGGAGCGCTCTCTATGGAGTACCGCACTATAGAAAAAGCAGTTACTGCTACTCTTATCGAGAAAAAATCTGAATTCATTGCCCATCTGTTTCCCATAAAAACAAGCGAGGAGGCTATTGCCTGCATCGAATCAGTTAAAAAAGAACACCGCAAAGCCAGACATAATGTTTACGCCTACATAGTTCGTGATCAGAATACAAGCCGATACTCCGACGACGGTGAACCTCAGGGGACAGCAGGGATACCTGTACTTGATGTACTCATGAAAAATCAGCTCACTGATGTATGCTGCGTTGTAACACGCTATTTCGGTGGAATACTCCTTGGCGGCGGAGGTCTTGTCAGAGCCTATTCCGGAAGTGCATCTATGGCTGTACAGAAAGCTAAAATTATGGTAATGCGTCAGTGCAGACCCATTAAGCTCTCTATGAACTACTCCCTGTATGGCAAGATAAGCTACATCCTCCCTCAATACAGCGTTATACAGCAAGGCTCTGACTTCGGAAATAATGTATCACTGTCGCTCCTGGTTCAGGAAGATCTTGCTGAAAAACTGTGTAATGATCTGATTGATATCACAAACGGTCAGATCTCCATCGAAAAAGGCGATGTCCTGTTCGCCGATTTTTCCTCCGCTTTTAAAAATTTGTGATTTTTTTAAATTTAAAAGGAATTTTCAATTTCACTGCGTATATTATAACAAGAGACATTTTTTCATATCCAGAAAGGAGGTCTTTATGCTGATAAGAGAAAATCAGGAGCTTATGGAAAAAGCCTATCTCGGCAAATACGGCTGCTCATGTACCGATCCTGTTATGACAAAGCGTAAACACAATGAAACAAGCTGTCCCTACAGAACAGAGTTTCAACGTGACAGAGACAGGATCCTGCACAGCAACGCTTTCCGCAGACTCAAACGTAAAACTCAGGTTTTCCTTTCGCCTACAGGCGACCACTACCGCACACGCCTCACTCACACTCTCGAAGTATCGCAAATAGCCCGCATCATTTCCCGTGGACTTATGCTGAATGAGGATCTCACTGAAGCTATTGCTCTCGGACACGACCTCGGTCACTCTCCATTCGGTCACAGCGGCGAAAGTGCTCTTAACCGCATTTGTCCCCACGGCTACCGCCATTATGAGCAAAGCGTGAGAGTTGTTGACTACATCGAAAAGGATGGAAAAGGTCTTAATCTCACCGAGGCAGTGAGAAACGGTATCCTCTGCCATACCAATAAGATCGCTGAAACTCGTGAAGGAAATGTTGTACGCCTTGCCGACCGCATTGCATATATCAATCACGATATCGAAGACGCTGTTCGTGCAGATATCCTTAAACCCGAGGATCTGCCTGCTGAAGCTACCGATGTTCTGGGCTTTACAAAGTCCCAGAGAATCACCACACTTGTTGCATCAATCATAGAAAACGGCGCTGAAACTATAGGTATGGACAAAAAAATTGAAAAAGCTCAGAATATCCTGCATGAGTTCATGTTTCAAAACGTATACTATAATCCCATAGCTAAGAGTGAAGAAGAAAAGGCTAAAAATCTCCTTATAAAACTATATAAATATTATATCAGAAATATCGACAAGCTGCCAGAAAATTATCTGGCTATTGCCAGAAAATACGATGAATACCGTGCTGTATGCGACTATATATCCGGCATGAGTGATGGGTATGCAACAGATCTTTACAAGGAACTGTTCGTCCCGAAAGAATGGAAGTAGGTGATCCACTGTGGCAATGCTGTCTGATGTATTTCTTGAACAGCTGCGGATGGCTTGTCCCATTGAATCAGTTATGGGAAGCTACGTCCACCTTATAAAGCGTGGGCGTACATTTGTCTGCAACTGTCCGTTCCACTCTGAAAAAACGCCCTCCTGCACAATATATCCGGAACAGCAGAGCTTTTATTGTTACGGCTGCGGTGCCGGCGGCGATGTTATCACATTCATGCGGCAGATGGACAACCTTTCATTTATGGAAGCTGTTGAAGTACTAGCAAAAC
>CALXBL010000081.1 GCA_944386525.1 uncultured Ruminococcus sp.
CATGGAGAGCAAGTTTTCACTGTAGGTAAGCATCATACAAAAAAAGGCAGATATCCACATCCAGAAAACAGCTCCCGGACCTCCTATGTAAATTGCAGCTATAACACCTGCAATGTTGCCTGTGCCCATGGACGCCGCCAATGCAGACGTGCATACCCTCCACTGGGAAAAGCCTCCGTCGGAGCTAAGGGATCGGCGTATGCTCCGTGATATATACGCTATGCCCCGCAGCTGAAAAAATCCAGTTTTTACTGTTACCAGCATACCTGTAAACAGCAGCAGAAAGAGCAGGCCTGCGTTCCAGATGTATCCATTTATCCTTTCAAGCATATGCTGCACCTCCATTCTCAGGTACATTATATGCTGCTGTCCACTTGATTTAAGACAAAAATTAAACGGCAGACCTGAGCCTGCCGATCTTTTGTCATATCAGATTAAAGCTGGTCTGCTATCTGGTAGATGAGCTTTTCGCTCTTTTCCCAGCCAAGGCATGGATCGGTTATGGATTTGCCGTAGCAACCATCGCCTATCTTCTGTGCGCCATCCTCAATGTAACTCTCAATCATAAATCCCTTTACGATAGATGCTATCTCATCACTATGACGGCAGCTATGAAGCACCTCATTGCAAATGCGTATCTGCTCCAGATACTTCTTGCCTGAGTTTGCGTGGTTTGCATCTACTATTACAGCAGGATTTGCAAGCTCCTTCTTCTGGTACAACTCATAAAGCTGGATAAGATCCTCGTAGTGGTAGTTGGGCAGCGAACGGCCATTCGTGTCAACATATCCTCTCAGGATAGAATGTGCCAAAGGATTGCCCTCAGTTCTGACCTCCCATCCTCTGTATAGAAATGTATGAGAAGCTTGTGCAGCTGTGATGGAATTCATCATTACTGAAAGATCGCCGCCTGTTGGATTCTTCATGCCAACAGGTATATCAAGTCCGCTTGAAAGCAGCCGGTGCTGCTGGTTCTCAACGGAGCGTGCTCCTATTGCCACATAGCCAAGTATATCAGAAAGATAACGATAATTCTCCGGATAAAGCATTTCATCTGCGCAAACAAGACTGGTCATTTCAACAGCCTTTGTATGGAGATGACGTATTGAGATAAGTCCCTGGAGCATATCTTCCTGCTTTTCCGGGTCGGGCTGATGAACCATTCCCTTGTATCCCTCGCCGGTAGTTCTGGGTTTATTGGTATATATTCTCGGTATGATGATGAGCTTGTCCTTTACCTGCTCCTGAACCTTAGCAAGGCGGCAGGTATAATCAAGCACGGCATCCTCTCTGTCGGCAGAGCAGGGTCCTATGATAAGCAATTTCTTTGAAGATTCGCCTTTAAATACATCGGCAATCTCTCTATCTTTTTTCGCCTTTATTCCAACGACCTTTTCAGACAGCGGAAACTCCTGTTTCAGATCGTGGGGAATGGGAAGCTTTCTTATAAAATTCATATTCATGACTATGTTCTCCTTTGTATCAGCACTCAGCTGCCGACTGTAATAAAAAATTCACACAAATATATTATACACTACTCAGCCAATTTTTCAAGTCCCTACCCTCAATTCCACAAGAAAATTCAGAATGTGTTAACACTACCCACACACTGTTAAGTGCTTTTTCCCAAAAAAAGAACGGCAAGCTAATCTTACCGTTCCTTGTTTTTTATCTCCTCAGAGTATTATGCAGACAAGACCGCCGCAGCCGTCGTTGATTATTCGTTCGATAGTCTCCTGTAGTTTCAGCCTTGCCTCTGCCGGCATTCTGGAGAGCTTTGATTTAAGCCCCTCGCCCACAAGCTGGTGGAGAGATTTGCCGAAGATGTCGGATGTCCATATCTTGCCGGAATCCTCCTCAAAACCGTCCAGCAGATACATTACAAGCTCCTCACTCTGCTTTTCTGTTCCCACCACCGGACAAACCGATGTACATATATCCGCCCTCATGAGATGTATCGACGGCGCAGAGGCACGAAGTCTTACTCCATATTTTCCGCCCTGCTTTATTATCTCAGGTTCTTCAAGTTTCAGCTCGGAAAGCTCCGGCATGATTATGCCATATCCCGTAGAGCGCACCTCACGAAGTGCAGGCTCTATGCGGCGATACTCCTTTTCAACGGCGCAGAGCCTGCTGAGAACACTGAATATATCGCTTTCCGTCTCAATGTCGAGACCTGTTTTCTCACGGAGTATCCTGCAGAACAGCATTGATTCAGGTTTTACGGATATTCTTGCTGTACCGGTGGAAAGATCGGTGCTCATGATCACCACATCAGTAACGCTGGGGCACATTTCCAAAAGCTCCGAAAAACGCCTTACGTCTCTCACCGTCTCCAGTTCCGACGCTATCTTCTTTATGCCTGAGAATATCTCCTCTCTCAGCCAGTGATCCGGCTCCAGCTCACTGAGCCATCTGTCCGTGTTAATATACACCTCACGAAGCGGAAACGAGGAAAGCAGCTCTGTAAGTATCCTCTTTATATCCTCCTCCGAAAGGTCGGGACATGATACAGGCAATACAGCTGTACCATACTTTTCCGACATCCTTTCGCTCAACTCGACTGCGTTTTTGCTCTTGGGATTCACCGTATTCAGCAACACTATAAAGGGCTTATTTATCTCCCGAAGTTCTTTTATAACTCTCTCCTCACACTCCTCGTACTGCTCTCTTGGGATATCAGTGATACTTCCGTCGGTAGTAACTACTATACCTACCGTGGAATGCTCAGTGATTATCTTTCTTGTGCCCACCTCAGCAGCCATTCCAAAGGGCACTTCCTCCTCGAACCATGGAGTCTTTACCATTCTGGGAGCATTCTCCTCCATATATCCGGCAGCATCCGGCACGATATAGCCCACACAGTCAGCAGCTCTCATTCTAAGTCTCGCCTGACCATCAAGGTCTATCTCCACAGCCTCCTCCGGTATGAATTTTGGCTCTGATGTGAGTATAGTCCTGCCGCCTGCCGACTGTGGCAGTTCGTCGGCAGCTCGCCCGCGCTTGATCGGGTCCTCGATATTGGGTATGACCAGCTTCTCCATAAGACGCTTTATAAATGCCGATTTGCCTGTTCTGACAGGTCCTACTACGCCTATATATATATCGCCGCCTGTACGCTCGGCTATGTTTTTGTAGATATCTCCGTTCATGTATGCACCTCCTCAGATCAGTGTACCACGGGAATCAGCAGCATTCCCGGCTTTTTCAGATAGTCGCCCTCCAGATCATTTTCAGAAATGATGGCGTCTGTCCTTGTGCCCGCACGCTTTGCTATCTCCCATATGCTCTCGCCTGCTTTGCCGTAGTATATCCTCAGAGCGCACTCTCTGTCAACAGTATTCAAACTTTCTGTGTCGAGCTGTATATCGGTTATAGCCTGAATACGGCTCTCGGGATATATAGTACCCACAAGCTTCACACTGCACTTTACCGAAAGACTGCCGTCTGCACCAAGGTGGTATGAACACTCACCCGGCTCTGCAAAGGCAAATATCTCCATAGCATCGGCTGATGTCCCTATGCTCACCAGTTCCTCAAATGCCTCCTCACGCTCTGTAAGAGTCATTCCATTCTCATCACAGCTTGCAAGTACTCCAACGCCCATCATACCCGTAACTCTCAGCTTTCCCTGTGTGGGCAGCGGCTCTATGCTCACATTCCTCAGCTTGCAGCAGATGTCGCTCACCGACCTTGGCGATTCATCTCCGGAACGTATATCGCAGCTTAGCACGAAACTTTTATCAAGTGCGGCAGGTTCAGCGGATATCCTCAGTTCCTCCGCATTGCAGCTGCACTTGTATTTTGTGGAGTATGCGTCTGTTACTACGGAAGAAGTCCCTGTCTTTGAGGCTGTACATATGAGTCTGAGCTCTGCACTGCACGCAATAGTCCCGGAGTTGTCGGATGACGGCTTTGCCTCAAAGGACGTTATATCCGCCTCTGCTATGCCGTTAAAGCTTTCATCAATGCCGTCTGCATCAATTATCTGACTGAACGGACAAAGCGTTGCACGCATATTCTGGGTAGTACTTTCCTCCTCGGTGCCTGTTTTCATGAGTATATCGGCAACTAACTCTCCTCTCACCACAAGCTTACCGGCGATAACGCTGCACCCCACGTCAGATACCATCGCACTGCACCTCAGCACTGAGATAACAGGTCGGCCCGGTGTTACAGATATATTTTCACTGAGGGATATATTCCTTGAAGCTCTCCTTACTGCCTTTATTATATTTATATTCTCGCTCCTTAGCTGTATTCCAGATGAGCTGCACTCCTCGTCCATACAGCCGCATACCACCTTCTGCTCTCTCTGCACAAAGACCTTTATCCTCACATTTACAGCACCACGAACATCAAGACGTCGCTTTCCGGCTGCACGACAAGTCTGGTATTCTGTCTCGGGACACAGTCTTATCTCAAAGTTCTTATCCTCTGGCAGCTCCGGTATATCAATCGTTTTACTGACCGATACATTCTGAGATACAGAATAAAGACTATCGGCTCTCTCCCCGCAATACATCACCCTTATTCTTATACAAAGCTCATATGTAAGCCTGCCTCCGGTGCAGCGGTAGTCCGTGATAAACGGCACTGCCTCACAGGATATTACACGAAATATCTCCGGTTCGTAGTCGGGTAGGACTATACTCTGGGAAAAGTCGTGCTCCTGCTGCAATTCCGGCAGCGCCTCCGTAACCGGAACTGACTCTCGGTTTATTTTGAACTCCATATGTTGTCCTCCTTGTCTGGTTTTTACCATATGTATATGCAGCATATCCCATATCAAGAACAGCATCACTCCAGAGCAGAAAAAAGACGGCAGCCTTTCAAAGCTTACCGTCTTGATTTTAACCGTGAACTGTATTTACAACACATGACCTTTCGCCGTTTGCAATGCTGGAAGCAAGCTGATTCAGCAGCTGCTGTGCTTCAGCGTATGTACTGAACTTGTCAATAGCTATCTGTCGTCTCGTTCCCTTTGAGTCCTCGCCGTAGTAGGCTGCAACTACATACTTCTTTGATGAGCCTGTTCCTAACTCGTCAATCGCTATAGCAGGTGATGTTGTTGTGTTGACTATCCTCTTTGCCATGCCGTTTTCTTTTACTATAATATACATATATTATTCCTCCGGAAACAATAAATTAATAGATTGATTATACCACATTCCGGAAATATTTGCAAGGAGCTGACATAATTTTTGGCTTAATATTCAAAGGCTTATGAAACGCATTCCTTAATAAAATTAGCTATTTTAACGGGATAACATCTACTACAGTTATCGTGCTGTCGTCTGCCCTAAATTTTATCTCCATGCCGGCAAAAGAAAAACCGTAAACTCTCTGGATATCCCTCTGGTATGCCGGTCTTGGGTCAAGACTCAGAATATGACAGAGAACATCCCTGTGCTCTGACGGTATCTTTTCAAGTATATCGTCAGATATAATTACCTCAAGCTTATATCCCGCCGCATCTGCCGCAAAGCCGCCACGTGCTCCGGGTATGCTCTCAATATGCGGAAGATAGGGCTTTATATCATAAACAGGCGTTCCATCCATAATATCTGCACCCTTTATATGGAGCACAACTCCATCAGGTGAATCATACTCTATACGCTCAAGTTCCACCACTGAAAGTCCTATGGGATTAGGTCTGAACGGCGAACGTGTTGCAAATACACCCACACGCTTATTACCTCCAAGACGGGGCGGACGTACTGTGGGCGACCAGTTCTCCCGCTTTGACGCCGAAAACTCCCATATGAGCCATATGTGAGAATATCCCTCAAGACCTCTGAATGCTTCGGGTACCCGGTATTCCGGTTCGAATATTATCCTCCCTCTCAGCTCCGGCACAAGCCCCGGCTGCCTGGGCACTCCAAATTTTGTGGCGAATGGTGCGGATATCCGGGCTATTTTTTTCATAACATCGTCCTTTCTTTCATATTTGACTGTGCAATCATTTTTATACTGAATCTATTATACATTGTTTTCATTCAAAAGGCAACCGCCCATATCTAAACCGTCAAAGTGCTTGAAGGCAATTTGTATAGCCATTGTGAGCCTGTATTTTATACTTAACTGAGTACTCTTATCATATATAATTGTAAATTTTATTTGAAGTTTGAGCTTTTTTATGCAACCATAACGGTACACGGGACTATTAGTGAAGAGCATAATTGCTCTTACATAAAAGACAAGGAGTGGATTTTTATGACTGAATCTGAAAAGATCAGCGTAGGTGCGTCCATAGAACAAAGCGGCAAAGGGAGAAATGCCGCACAGGACAGGCTCACCGCTATAAGTAATCAATAAGACCTGCAAATAAAAGTCAAGCCCTAAAATAGCGAATTTACAGATAATACACAAAGATAAAAAAGTGCATGA
>CALXBL010000082.1 GCA_944386525.1 uncultured Ruminococcus sp.
TCCTGCTTGATTGTTCTTTGATTGAAATTTTAACCCCGATTTCAGACAACGAAATCGGGGTTTTTGGACAGACAGGACCGCAGAAATTCTATCTGCGGTTGTTGTTTTTATACTATATCAGCCATGCTTTTTCAAGAGCTTCAACTCCCTTTATTATCTGAGCGCCATCAAGTCCCGAAAAGCCTGCCACCACAGTGCTTTGCGGCATATCCGACACGGGAAATGAATAATACGACGAAAGTCCATACAAGCGCACTCCCCTGTTCCTTGCCGTGAAGAGAAGCATATTCTGATCCATACCGTTGTCCACAGTCAGCAGCAGATGCATACCTGCTTCACAGCCGGAGACCGTCACAATATCTTTAAGTCCTCCCTCGGTTATCTTTTCAAGCATGATGTGCTGCCGCTGGCGGTATATCTTTTTCATGCGTGATATATGCGTCTCAAAGCTGCCGCCGCCCATGAACTTTGCAAGGGTAAGCTGCTCAAACACCGGCACTGTACAGGAGTAGAACCCAAGCTTTGAGGAAAACCTCTTGCACAGATGCTCAGGCAGTACCATGTAGCTTATTCTCATCGACGGAGCAAGTGACTTTGTGAATGTGTTTATATATATCACCTTTTCATTGCTGTCGAGGCTCTGGAGAGAGCGGATTGGTCTGCCGGAGTAGCGGAACTCGCTGTCGTAGTCGTCCTCAATTATATATCTGTCAGCCTTTGCATTCGCCCAGCCCAGCAGTTCCATTCGTCTGCTTATTGGCATTACAACACCCAGCGGAAAATGGTGCGACGGCGTTACATGGAGCACATTTATCCCAAAGCCGCGTATAGCCTCCACACTTGCGCCCTTGCTGTCCATTGGCACTGGGAATACTCTTGATGTATTTGCGCTGAATATCTCGTATATCTTGCTGTAGCCGGGATTCTCCACGCCATAGGCATTATCTCTGCCAAGGAGCTGGATCATAAGTCCCATAAGGTATTCCGAGCCTGCGCCTACGACTATCTGCTCATATGATACATCCATACCTCTGAATGCCCGGAGGTATTCTGCAATTCTCATTCTGAGCAATGGAACTCCCTGCGGGTGACATGAATCAAGCAGTTCTCTGCTGCCCTCGCTGAGTATCTCACGTGATATCTTCGCCCACACTGAAAACGGAAAATCTGCTGTATCAACGCTGTTAGTCTTGAAATCATAAATTATTGCGGCTTCATCTTTATTTTCCTGCTTGTCCTCATTACCGGCAGACTCCGCCTCCTCCCACACTGGCTGAGAGTATTCAACATAATATCCGCTGCCCGGCTTTGAGTTTATATATCCCTCTGCAAGCAGCTGGGCGTATGCAGTTTCAACAGTTACTATACTCACCCTCATATGTGATGAAAGTGCTCTTTTTGAAGGGAGCTTCTCACCTTTTTTTAAGCGTCCCGACTCTATCTCCGCCTTTATAAAGCTATACAGCTGCATATAGAGAGGCATTTTGCTCTTTGGTGCCAAATCGAAAGTCAACATACAATTCCAAACCAACCTTATAAAAAAGTACGAAACCGAACATTGTAACCATGCCGGTTATATGCTAATATTATATCACACTGTAAATTAAAAATCAAGGAGAGTAATAGAAAATGAAAAATGATCGTTACAAACTCAATAAGGAACTTGCACAGATGCTCAAGGGCGGAGTTATCATGGACGTGACAACTCCCAAACAGGCTAAAATCGCCGAGGCAGCAGGAGCCTGCGCAGTAATGGCGCTGGAGAGAATACCCGCAGACATAAGAGCAGCAGGCGGTGTCTCCAGAATGAGCGATCCCAAAATGATAAAGGGCATACAGAATGCTGTATCTATCCCTGTTATGGCTAAATGCAGGATAGGTCACTTTGCCGAGGCTCAGATACTCCAGGCGATTGAGATAGACTATATTGACGAAAGCGAAGTTTTATCCCCCGCAGACGATAAACTCCACATCAACAAGAGAAAATTTGATGTTCCGTTTGTATGCGGAGCTAAAGACCTGGGCGAGGCTCTGAGACGAATAAACGAAGGCGCTGCTATGATACGCACAAAGGGCGAACCCGGAACAGGTGATATTGTTCAGGCGGTGCGGCACATGAGAATGATGAACAGCGAAATAAAAAAGATAGTCTCAATGGACGAGGACGAGCTTTTTAACGAGGCTAAGATACTTCAGGTTCCATACGACCTTGTACTTTATGTTCACGAGAATGGCAGACTTCCCGTAGTAAACTTTGCAGCAGGCGGAGTCGCTACACCTGCCGATGCTGCACTTATGATGCAGCTTGGCGCTGAGGGAGTGTTTGTAGGCTCGGGCATATTCAAGTCCGGCAATCCCGAAAAGAGAGCCGCTGCTATTGTAAAGGCTGTTACAAACTTCAACAACGCAAAACTGCTGGCAGAACTGTCAGAAGATCTGGGCGAGGCTATGGTAGGTATAAATGAGGACGAAATCAGTCTGCTCATGGCTGAAAGAGGCAAGTGATGAGAGTAGGTGTACTTGCCCTGCAGGGGGCATTTATCGAGCACGAGAAAAAACTTGCGGAGTGTGGAGCTGAGACATTTGAGATACGTCAGAGACGAGATATTGAGCGTTCATTCGACAGACTTATACTTCCCGGCGGTGAAAGTACAGTAATGGGCAAGCTGCTGAGAGAGCTTGAGCTGATGTCTCCCATACGTGAAATGATAAAAGCAGGTATGCCGGTAATGGGAACCTGTGCAGGACTTATCCTGCTGGCTGAGAGGCTGTATGGTGACGATACAGTGCACATCGGCACAATGGGCATAACTGCAAAACGAAATGCATACGGCAGGCAGCTTGTCAGCTTCCACACTGCTGCTGACTTCAAGGGTATAGGTGAAATACCCATGACATTCATAAGAGCGCCGTATATTGAGAGCGTATCCACTGCTGAGCCTTTAGCGATTGTTGAAAACAAGATAGCTGCAGCACGTGATGGCAGACAGCTTGCACTTGCATTTCATCCGGAGCTTGATGACTGCGTGAAGATTCACGAATATTTTCTTAATATGTAAAAACAGACAAACTCCCCTGCACCATACTCCCGATGCACGAAGAATGAGGTGAAAATAACGACAGCCTTTATCCTTTATAGAGTGAACGAACAAATATGTCAAAAGCGTCATTGACTTTACAAGTCCATTATGCTATAATTAACACAAAAATAAATTGAAATTTTACGGAGGAACAAATGCATATTCGACTGTACACTCCCTCAGATTGCAGCGATTTAATTGATTTGTTTTATAACACTGTTCACACTGTTAATGCAAAAGATTATACCAACGAGCAATTAGATGTTTGGGCAGGAAAAGATATTGATTCAGAGCAATGGAACAAGTCGTTTGAGCAGCACTTTTCATTGGTTGCGGTTGACGATGGTATAATCGTTGGGTTTGGAGATATTGACGATACTGGTTATCTTGACCGCTTATATGTCCACAAAGATTATCAACGGCAAGGAATTGCAGCGGCACTCTGTGACATATTGGAAAAACACAGCAATAACACCATAATAACCCATGCCTCAATTACGGCAAAACCTTTCTTTGAACATCGTGGTTACAAGGTTATAAAGGAGCAGCAAGTCGAAAGACAAGGAATTATGCTTACAAATTTTGTGATGCAGAAGAAAGGTGAAAACTAATGATTATATTGATAACAGGTGCATCACATACAGGCAAAACTGCTCTTGCACAAAAATTGCTTGAAAAATATAAATATCCATATCTATCAATAGACCATCTGAAAATGGGTTTAATTCGCAGCAAAAATACAGAATTGACACCTATGAGCGATGATATTGACCTTACTAAATATCTGTGGCCTATTGTCCGTGAAATGGTTAAAACTGTAATAGAAAACAAGCAAAATTTAATTGTTGAGGGGTGCTATATTCCTTTTGACTGGCAGAAAGATTTTGATAATGACTATCTCCGGCACATAAGGTATTATTGTCTTGTAATGAGCGAGGAGTATATCAAAAACAACTTTGTTCGCATAAAGGAATATGCAAATATTATAGAAAACCGACTGCATGATGAACATTGCACTGTCGATAGTGTTCTTAAAGACAATGCACAATATCTGGAGCTTGCTATTAAACACAAGGTTAATTACTTTATGATTAAAGACAGATACGAAATTGACATTGATTTATAAAATTAAATTTTAATGTATCTATCAGATACAAACAAAGTCCGGGAAGAAATACTGTTCTTCCCGGACTTTACTTCTATATTGCTGCCTGTTTTACTAACGACAGGCTTTTTAAGGGAAAGTACTCTCCTGAGGGTTCCCCCTATTCAAAAACATTCATCCGGACTCCACCAAAAGATTTAAACCTTTGGAATCTCACGTCTGTGCGCTTTTTGGGGATACACCGGCGCCTTACTTTTTCAGGAGTTCCTTTATTCTCTCTGCTGCTGTCTTTGTATCTTCAGGACTGCCGAATGTCGAAAACCGGAAGTAACCCTCACCGCATTCGCCAAAGCCCTGTCCGGGTGTGCCTACTACCTGTATCTCATTAAGCAGCAGGTCAAAAAATTCCCAGCTCGTCATGCCGTCCGGACACTTCATCCAGATGTATGGCGCATTCTTTCCTCCGCAATACCAGATGCCCAGCTCATCAAGCGTCTTCATAAGGCAGGCTGCGTTATTCTTATATATCCTGATGTTGTCATGTATCTGCTGTTGACCCTCAGGAGTAAACACGGCCTTTGCTCCCCTTTGGATTATGTATGATACACCATTCGTCTTTGTTGTACGGTTGCGTACCCACATTGCGTTCAGATTCATACCTTCCCGCTCCAGCTCTTTCGGGATAACTGTATAGCCAAGGCGTGTTCCTGTAAAGCCGGCTGTCTTTGAAAGTGAGCATATCTCAATCGCACAGGTACGTGCACCCTCTATCTCAAAAATGCTGTGCGGCAGGGATTCGTCCTCGATAAATGCCTCATAAGCTGCGTCAAAAAGGATAACAGAACCATTCTTGTTTGCATAGTCCACCCACGCCTTCAGCTGAGTGCGGTTGAAAACTGCACCTGTAGGATTGTTTGGTGAGCATATGTACAGAATATCTGCTTTCAGGCTGTCGTCCGGCTCGGGCAGAAAGCCGTTGTGGCTGCCGGAGGCAAGATGTACGATATTTCTGCCGCCCATAATGTTTGCGTCCACATATGCAGGATATGCCGGCTCTATTACAAGCGATGTATTGCTCCTGTCAAAGAGGTCGAGTATATCGCCCAGCTCATCGCTTGCACCGCTTGAAACAAATACCTCGTCAGCCTCAATAGCTGCACCTCTCGACTTATAATAATCAGCAATAGTCTCTCTCAAAGAAGGCTCGCCGCACTCCGGCATATATCCGTGGAAAGTTCCTTTATTTGCCTGATCTTCAACTGCTTCGTGAAGAGCCTTTATTACAGCGTCGCACAGCGGCAGTGATACATCGCCTATACCCATTCTGTAAAGATGAGTGCCGGGGTGCTCATTCAGATATGCCTTTGTCTTCTGTGCAATGTTGTAGAACAGATATGAATCCTTTAAGTCAGCGTAAAAATGATTTGGTTTTATCATAACTCAGCTTCTCCTTCGTAAACAGTTTCAGCGGGTCCGGTCATTGTTATTCTGTAGTCGTCGGCAACGTTTATCTTCAGTTTTCCGCCATCGAGTATAACAGTTATCTCCTCGCATGAGGGGCATAGCTTCTTGCTTACAGCAGCCGCAGCAGATGCACACGCTCCTGTACCGCAAGCCATTGTGATACCGCTGCCACGCTCCCATACTCTCATGCGCAGAGCAGTCTTGTCGATGACCTGTACGAATTCAACGTTCACACCGCCGGGGAAAGCTTTGTGCTTTTCTATAACAGGGCCTATCTTGTCAAGCTCTACAGCCTCAGCGTCGGGAACAAATATTACCGCATGAGGATTGCCCATGGATACAGGTGTACAGGTTATATCCTGTCCCAATACGGATATGGTCATATCCTCACTTATCTTTGCATACTCCATATCAACTGACGCACTCTTTACCTTTCCGTTTAAAACTTTAAGGTCGAGAGTCTTTATGCCGGACAGAGTCTCAACAGTGATATGAGTCTTATCGGTATACCCCTTGTCGTAGACATACTTACCCACGCAGCGGATACCGTTTCCGCACATCATAGCCTCGCTGCCGTCGGCGTTGAATATACGCATTTTGAAGTCAGCAGCTGATGATGGCGATATCCATATCATACCGTCCGAGCCTGCGCCGAAGTGGCGTTCCGAAAGCTTTATCGAAAGCTCCGCCGGATTCACTGGCTCTCCGTAGAC
>CALXBL010000083.1 GCA_944386525.1 uncultured Ruminococcus sp.
ATGCAGAAAGGGACGCTATCTCTCGATAACGTCCCTTTTGCTTGGTTATTCACTTGTAACCTGTTTGCCCGCTGTCCATAAACGCGATGATATAAGGGTTTTTGCTTGTTTTCTTATCTCACCGCGCTTAAGGCTCTGCTGCTTTTAGTGTAGTTACTTGTTCTGATTAAATTTATTCAGATTCTTGTTCTGGTCGTTTTTATTCTGGTTGTTGTTGTTGTTTTTGTTCTGGTTATTCTTATTCTGGTTCTGGTTACGGTTATCCTGATTGTTCATGGTAGATCCGCCTTTCGTGTAATTTTGCAGGCTGAGCCTTGCAGGACTATTATGGCGCAAAAAAATCAGAATATACACGAAACAGCGCAGCATAAAATAATGCCGCAGAGAAGCGGTAATATCATAGATAAGAGCGTCCATTTTAAGCTGCCGGTTTCTTTTTTTATAGTGAGACAGGTAGTGGCGCAGGGGTAGTGAAACATCATGAAAATAATGGTACAGAAAGCAGTGACAGTATCCCAGCCATTTTGGGAGAGAAATGAGTAAAGCTCCTGAGAGCCGGAAGTTTCAGAAAGAGTGCTGCCGGATTGATAGAGCATAAGTATAATTGGAAGTACTATCTCATTTGCAGGGAATCCGAGTATAAAACCGGTAAGGATATTTCCATCGAGACCTATAAGTTTAGCGGGAGCGTCCAGAAAACCAGTAACATACGACACAATCGGCTGTCCGTCAGCTCTGATATTAACCAGCAGCCACAATAGAATGCCGGCAGGTATCGCAGCAATAACAGCTCTGCCGAGCACTGTTACAGTTCTGTCCAGCAGTGATCTAACCAGAGTTTTAGCGATCTGAGGTTTTCTATAGGGCGGTAATTCTAATGTGAATGAAGAAGTTGTTCCACGTGGAACAAATTTAGACAAAATAAACGAAACGATAAGCGTGAGCATAACACCGCATAGGATTAGTATTGAGAGTATAGCAGCAGATATGAAAGAGCCTCCGGAACCTTGGGCAAAGAAAGCGGTGATCAGTGCGATGAGCGTACCAAATCGACCGTTGCATGGAATGAAGGAGTTGGTTAGAATGGCAATGAGACGTTCATGTTCTGAGGCGATTATGCGGCAGCCGGTAACGCCCACAGCGTTGCAGCCAAGACCCATGCACATGGTGATACCCTGTTTGCCGCAGCCGCCGGCACGTTCAAAGTTTTTATCCATAATGAATGCAGCACGTGGCAGAAAACCGCAGTCCTCCAGCAGGGTGAAGAGCGGAAAGAAAATGGCAATAGGCGGCAGCATAACTGATACGACCCAAGAGAGGACGGTGTAGACTCCGTCGATGAGAATACCGCTTAGCCACCATGGAGCTGCCGAAAGCAGAGCTTTTAGCTGGAAGCCCAGAGACTCGAAGCCTGCTTGCAGCCATTGAGAGGGATAATTTGCTCCCACAATAGTTATCCAGAGTATGATGCCAAGGAGCAGGAGCATTATGGGAATGCCGGTATATTTGTTGAGTATTATGCGGTCGAGCTTCTCATCACGGGAGCGGCAAGACGGCGGCTCAGTTACGCACTGACGGAATATTTGTGTGGCATTGTTAACAGCATCTTTTATGGGAATGATATCGCCTGATTTTTCATTATGCGGATTTTTCAGAAGATTTTCAAGAGTTTCAAGGAGCAGATCAAGACCTTGTTTTTTACGTACGGAAATACCAATAACAGGCGCATCCAAAAGTTCTGAAAGTTTTTGAAGATCTATTGATATGCAGTGCTTTTCAGCCTCATCAATGAGACCAGCACACAGCAGCATTGGACAGCCTAAAGCTTTTACTTCAAGAGCGAGGATAAGACTGCGTTCAAGGTTGGTGCTGTCGCATACAACGATAACAGCGTCTGGCTTTTCATTTGAGATAAAGTCGTAAGCCGCCTTTTCCTCAGCGGATTGACAGCTAAGGCTGTAAATACCGGGAAGATCAATAAGGCTGTAAATTTTTCCATTATGTGAGAATGAGCCTTCTGCACTTTCCACAGTTTTTCCAGCCCAGTTTCCGGTGTGCTGTTTCATACCGGTGAGTGAGTTAAACAGAGTTGATTTTCCAGCGTTTGGGTTTCCTGCGAGAGCTATGGTAAAGCTGCTGCGAGTTTGTTTTTTCATAGCAAGACCTCCTGAACATAGGGAGTGTTACATTTTATGCAAGGAGTTTGGCAGGTATTCTGATAAAAAAGAGGGAATGCAGTTTTAGCATTCCCTCTGAGAAAGTGCGGTTATCTCTTTTTAGTTTCAACTTCATGAACGAGCTTGGCAACCAGATCGTCAATGGACATAGAGCCAAGATCGCCGTCCTTACGGCTTCTGACAGCAGCAGTTCCATCAGCCACTTCGTTATCACCGAGAGTGATCATATAAGGAACCTTTTCCATAACAGCCTGACGGATCTTGTAGCCCACCTTTTCAGCACGGTTATCGATTTCAACACGGAGACCTGCAGCTTCCAGCTTATGGAGCAGGTCGTAGGTGTAGTCAAGGTGTCGGTCAGCTATTGGGATAAGTCTTACCTGTTCAGGAGCAAGCCACAGCGGGAACGCACCGGCATACTTTTCAATGAGGTAAGCCAGAGTTCTTTCGTAGCAGCCCAGAGAAGTTCTGTGGATGATGTAAGGTTTGCGCTTGGAGCCGTCAACGTCAACGTATTCCATGCCGAACTTTTCAGCCAGCAGCATATCAATCTGGAGAGTAACGATTGTGTCCTCCTTACCGAAAACGTTCTTATACTGTATATCCAGCTTAGGACCGTAGAAAGCAGCTTCATCAATACCGATAGTATAGTCAACGCCCAAATGGTCGAGGATCTTACCCATAATATCCTGAGCCTCGTTCCACTGTTCAGCAGTACCCTCATATTTGTTTTTGGGGTTAGCCGGATCCCACTGAGAGAAACGGAAGGTGCAGTCTTCCAGCATACCAACAGTATCAAGCACGTACTTAGCAAGCTCAAGGCAGTTCTTGAATTCTTCCTCCAGCTGTTCCGGACGGAGAATGATGTGGCCCTCGGAGATAGTAAACTGTCTTACACGGATAAGACCATGCATCTCACCGCTGTCTTCGTTGCGGAAAAGAGTGGAAGTCTCGCCCAGACGCATAGGCAGATCACGATATGAACGCTGACGGTTTAGGAATACCTGATACTGGAAAGGACAAGTCATAGGACGCAGTGCAAAGCATTCTTTAGTTTCATCGGTAGGATCGCCCAGAACGAACATACCGTCAAGATAGTGATCCCAGTGACCGGAGATCTTGTAAAGATCTGACTTAGCCATAAGAGGAGTCTTGGTGAGCAGATAGCCTCGTTTCTGTTCCTCATCCTCTATCCATCTCTGGAGGAGCTGAATAACTCTTGCGCCCTTGGGCAGCAGGATAGGCAGCCCCTGACCGATGCAGTCAACAGTAGTGAAGAGCTCCAGCTCACGACCCAGCTTGTTGTGGTCACGGAGCTTGGCTTCTTCTCTGCGCTTAAGTTCCTCCTCGAGCTGAGCAGCCTTGGGGAATGCTGTAGCATAAACACGAGAGAGCATCTTATTCTTTTCAGAGCCTCTCCAGTAAGCGCCGGTACAGGAGAGGAGTTTGAAAGCCTTGATGGTACCAGTGTTCATAAGGTGGGGACCAGCGCACAGGTCTATAAATTCCTCCTGCTGATAGAAAGAGATAGGTTCGCCGTTAGCAGCGTGTTCCTGGCAGAGCTCAACCTTATAAGGTTCGTCCATCTCAGAGAGCTTGGCAATAGCATCTTCCGGAGAGAGCTCGAACTGAGTGAGTGGCGCATTAGTCTTGACGATCTTCTTCATTTCAGCCTCAATTTTAGCCAGATCATCCGGAGAGAACGGTTTTTCCAGGTCAAAGTCGTAGTAGAAGCCATTGTCGATAGCCGGACCTATAGCCAGCTTTGCGTTGGGATAGAGGCGCTTGACAGCCTGAGCCAAAACGTGGGAAGCGGTATGCCAGAAGGTTTTTTTGCCTTCTTCGGTATCGAATGTCATAACCTCAAATTCGCAGTCGGAATCAATAACGGTTCTCAGGTCCTTGACCTCGCCGTTGATCTTGACGCAGCAGGCAGCCTTATAAAGGCCCATGCCAATGCCTTTTACGATCTCAGCAGCAGATGAAGCCTCAACTTCACGAACGCTGCCGTCTTTGAGAGTAAGCTTGATCATATTATAATCTCCTTTAAAAATTAAATTTTACAGGGGTTGCCCCTGAAATTTACGGATAGAGGCGGAGGTGCAAAAAATTCGCCCCGATAGTGTGTTAACGTACAACAGCTATCGGGGCGATTCAATACATAAATCACGGTTCCACCCAATTTTATCTGCAAATATGTGTAAGTGCAGATCTCATTAAAGCTCTGTAACGGGAGCAAGCCGCTGCTGATTGGGCAGACTCTAAGAATGGTACGCCTGAAACCTGCAATCCCCCTGCTTTCAGCCTGTGGCAAGGGATCTCTTTGAAGAATGCAATATGGATACAGGCGGTTCTCGTCAACGTTTTAGTAAATATTCGTTTATCTGTAACAAAATCGGTATGTTAAAGGGGACGGTCTGTCATGTGCGCCAGAACGTCCTTAATATATTGTACCACAAAAGGGTGTATTTGTCAAGCTTTTTCAAAAAACGACAAAATAACTGAAAATATTTTACAAAATTCAGATAGGACAAAAGCTGCCGCCGGAGCTTAGTCTGGGCGGCAGTTATGTTATGTAAGATTAAAGAGTAACCTTTTCACGGAGATATTCAACCAGCTCGGATATAGGCATACGAATCTGCTCCATGGTGTCACGGTCACGGACAGTAACGCACTGATCCTTTTCGAGGGTATCGAAGTCGTAAGTAATGCAGAAGGGGGTACCTATCTCATCCTGACGGCGATAGCGCTTACCGATAGAGCCGGCGTCATCGAAGTCAACGGAGAAGTACTTTGAGAGCATCTGGCAGACTTCCATAGCCTGAGCAGAAAGCTTCTTGGAGAGCGGCAGAATAGCGCACTTATAAGGCGCAAGAGCCGGATGAAGGTGCATAACAGTACGAACATCGTTCTTTTCAGCGTCTATAACTTCTTCGTCGTAAGCTTCAGTAATGATAGAGAGGAACAGTCTCTCAACGCCCAAAGAAGGCTCAATTACGTATGGGATATATTTGGTGTTGTCCTCAGGGTCAAAGTACTCCAAGGACTTGCCGCTGTGGTTCTGGTGCTGAGTCAGGTCGTAGTCAGTCCTGTCAGCAATACCCCAGAGTTCACCCCAGCCGAACGGGAACAGGTATTCAAAGTCCGTAGTAGCCTTTGAGTAGAAGCAGAGCTCCTCCGGATCGTGGTCACGGAGACGTAGGTTTTCCTCCTTGATGCCCAGATTCAGCAGGAAGTCACGGCAGTAGCCTCTCCAGTACTGGAACCATTCGAGATCGGTGCCGGGCTTGCAGAAGAATTCAAGCTCCATCTGTTCAAATTCACGGACACGGAAAATGAAGTTGCCGGGAGTGATCTCATTACGGAATGACTTGCCCACCTGAGCAACTCCGAAAGGAACCTTTTTTCTTGTAGTTCTCTGGATATTTGCGAAGTTTACAAATATACCCTGAGCAGTCTCCGGACGGAGATAGAGCTCAGACTTGGAGTCCTCAGTAACGCCCTGGAAGGTCTTGAACATCAGGTTGAACTGACGGATATCGGTGAAGTCAGTCTTGCCGCAGTTGGGGCAGGCGATACCTTTTTCACGGATATAGTCCATCATCTGCTGATTAGTCCAGCCAGCAGGATTAGTGCCATCGAAAGCCTCAATAAGGTTATCAGCTCTGTGGCGTGTTTTACAGCTTTTGCAGTCCATGAGTGGATCGGAGAATCCGCCCAGATGACCAGAAGCTACCCAGGTTTCAGGGTTCATTAGAATAGCACTGTCCAGACCAACGTTATATGGACATTCCTGAACAAACTTTTTTCTCCAGGCGTTTTTGATATTGTTTTTCAGCTCAACTCCGAGAGGACCGTAGTCCCAGGTGTTGGCCAGACCGCCGTAGATTTCGGAGCCAGCATACACATAACCTCTTGACTTGCAGAGATCGACGATTTTTTCCATGC
>CALXBL010000084.1 GCA_944386525.1 uncultured Ruminococcus sp.
TTCACCTTGACAGAACTAGTGCCTGCGTGACAAAGTTCACTGCCTTTTGGATGACAAAATGGGTGGGTTCTAACAATTAAGAAAGCCTCGTCAATCCAAACGGATTGATGAGGCTGTTTCTTTAGCTTTCTTCATTTTACGCACAAAAGTTATAACTTTTTTTCTAACTGGCGGTTGTATTCCGCAAGCTGCGTTGTACGCCTTGCCTTTTGATTATTCAACCGGAGCCATAAGCAGCTCGTTCAGGTCGGAGTATTCCTCAACCATGGTGAAATTGTATCTGTCGTAGAAAACGTTGGTGATGTCCCAGAGAACAGGACACATATCCCTTTTGCGAGCCTCGGCAGAGACAGCAGACAGGAATGTCTTTACATTAGAAGCTTCTTTATTTGTAGTCTCAACGCTGAATTCCCCGATAATTACCGGAACGCCCTGACTTACAAATGTCTCATATAGCATATCCATGTTGGTTTCAAGTTCGTTATAGTCTCTTGGTGAACCCCATGCGGTTTTTGCCTTACCCCAGTCGGCGTCCTGCTTCAGAATGCAGTATGTAGAGGGAGTGTAGTAATGTACCGAAACAGCGCACTTTCCGGCAGGATCTTCAGGCATTACGAAAAGCGGATCGCAGGTGAGAGCAACGTCGGTGTTGTAGCCGGCAATGAGCAGATGACGTTGAGCATTATTGCCGCCCGTATTTCGTACAAGGTCGACGAATGTCTGGTTTATCTCGTTTACGAGGGCATAGGATTCAGCCTTCTGGTCGTCGGAGCCGGTATATCTGTCCCACACGGAGCTCCAGCCTGCCTCCTCATTGAGGGACTCAAACATAAGCCTGTCGCCATATTCGCCGAAAGCCTCACAGAGCTGAGTCCAGATGGAGGTGTATTTATCCATGCAGTTTTCTTTATCTGTCGGGAAATCCTCCCACCAGCCGCTGTCCCAGTGGATATTGAGGATAACTGACAAATCAGCCTCCAGCGCCCATTCCACGACTTCCTTTACACGAGCAAGGTAATCGGGGTGTATCTGGTAGTCCTCCAGCATCATATTTGACCATGCGACCGGCACACGGAGCACGCCGAAGCCCTCGTTTTTGTAGCCCTCAATAAGCTCCTTAGTTATAACGGGACTTCCCCAGCCTGTTTCGTAATTGGTAACGCTGTCGGAGTTTATCCATGCGCCGCAGGATTCAAAGGTATTGCCAAGGTTTATGCCAACGCCCATCTGGTCAATAAATTCCTGTGTAGTGAGGTCATACATCTGGTACATGGGAGAGACTTCCTGCTGGCTTGTCTCCTGGGTATTAGAAGAGGTATCGGTCTGTGAGCATCCACTAAGAACGAGGATGCCTGCTGCTGCACTTATGAGAAGTGCCGTTAATTTTTTGATATTCATATATTATCCTTTCCTGTTAATTTAGTCGTATTATCAGAGGTAGTTATATTATACCACAAAAAGTCTTTGGATAAAAGGACTTTTCAGTCATTCTGGAGGATAATACCGTCAAGTTATCTTGTAAAGACGAATTCCTCCAGTTCAAAAAGGTGTCTGTCCTTAAACTTATCTCTGAACCAGCCGCCGGCGGCGTCCTCAACAGTGAAGAAAAGAGCGTGTCTGCCGGTTACAGGCGGAAGCTCCGCAGACCACACCCCGTCACCGGTGCCGACTTTGCAAACTCCTATGGGAGAGTTATCCTCTACAGAGTCAAGATATATTTTCACGAGGCTATTGCTGCCGTTTCCTCTTGTGCGCAGATGGAGATGAAGAGGGGTGGTATTCTCGTCCTTACCGAAGTCGAAGTATTTATATCCGATAATGCTGTTTTCTGTGATATTAGTGACGGTTCTTGTGAAGATGTCACGCTCGGTGACGAAAGCACCGCCTTTGAGTACGCAGGCAAGTTCTGCTTTTGTTATCTCATAGGGATTAAGGCTTTCCTGGAATCCAAGGGAAGTCATCTCCACCTCAGGTATAGAGCCGTCCTCGAGGATGCTTATCCTTTCAACGCAGCCTTTTCTTGACATGATAGTACCGTTTGTCATTTTGTGATAGAATACATACCACTGACCGTTGATATTTGCAATAGAGCCATGGTTGTTTCCCTCAGGATAGTCCTTGCCGCTGTTGATAATAACTCCTCTATAGGTAAAAGGACCGAGCGGCTTATCGGAAGTTGCATAGCAAAGTTGGCTTCCTGGAGTGCCGGAATATATCAGGTAGTAGGTATTCCCAATCTTTCTCATAGAGCAGGCTTCAAAGAAACCGAAGGGTTTGTCTGTAGGGATAATATCTTCGACGAGAGAACTGTCGATAGTCTTATACATTGAACTATCAAGCTCAATGGCGTATGATTTTTCGAATCCCCAGTAAAGATATATCCTGCCGTTGTCATCGACGAAAACGCCTGGGTCGATAAACCAGCCATTGCAGCAGCACTCCTCAGGAATGCCGTATTCATATTGAGAGAGCAGCTTAAACGGACCTTCAGGTTTACTGCTTACAGCAACGCAGCCTTTTCCGCCGAAAATGTATGAATAAAGGTAATATTTTCCGTTTTTCTCCACCACATCGGGAGCATAAATGGGACCATCGGTCCAGTCGGTATCAGAGGGGTGATATGGAGTATCGGTAGTACGGAAAACCTCGCCGTGGCAGACCCAGTAATTAAGGTTATCGACAGGTGCACTCCACACTTTCATGCAGTTGTCGCAGAAAGCATCAGAAGCCGCCTTGTCGTGTGAGCCGTAGATATATACACGGTCACCGAAAACTCTCGGTTCGCCATCGGGTATATATTCCCAATCGGGGAGATATGGATTTGGCATATAAAAAGCTCTCCTTATAATTGATATTGCAGTTTAATTATACCATGACAAAGACTTCATGGGAATGATTTTTTCTGTTCTTTTTGTGGCATATTGCGAATTTTTTCGTCATTATTTCCAAAATATACCTTTATGGTTGTTTGCAATTGATTTATAATTTAGTGCGGCTTTTTGAACTAAATATTTGCAGTAAAATTCATTCTTGAATTTTCTAACGTTCACAATTTGTAATGAGTGCTAAAAATATAGTTCTTAGATATGTGTGGAACGCCGATAAAGATTAAGAAACTTGGTATTTTATATATACGACACGCCCTTTAGAGACGGTGTTTTTTTACAAATGAATAATAGAAAATGTAACGAACATTTATTGTAAAAAAATTAGAACAGGTGTATAATATAACCATAAAACAAGTTAAATTGTGCTTTATGCACAAAAAGATTGTGCTGTGTGGAGTAAACAGGAGGGGTAAATATGCGATTTATGAAGCTTAGAAGGATAATATCTGTGGTGGCAGCGTGTGCAGTGGGATTTACGTGTATGCCTATTCAATATACAGTGGCTGCTGGCAGCAATATGTTTTCAAACGGAGACTTCAGCAACGGAACTGTCGGCTGGGATATATATTCTCAGAGCAACGGTTCAGGCAGCATCTCAGAAAACAGCGGACGTCTTGCAATAAATGTAAACGCTACAGGCGACTGTGAGTATGCGGTACAGGCATATTGCTATGATGAGCTGTCACTTGTACAGGGCGCACAATATACACTTTCATATGACATATCAGCAAGTATAAACCGTGATGTTGAAGTGCTCATTCAGCAGAACGGCGGCTCATATTCATCATACGTGTGGAACCAGGTGAGCCTTACAAGCAGTGAACAGCACGTTGAGCAGACATTTACTATGTCCGGTTCGACAGACAGTGCAGCAAGATTTGTAGTAAACTGCGGCAACCAGAGCGGAAGCCTTGGTAATCACAGCGTATATCTCGACAATGTTAGCCTTGTTTGTATGGATGATAACATCAGCTCTGGCGGAGATTCCGGCAATGATTCAGTGGGGGCTGGCGACCAGACTATCATACTCAATCAAGTGGGGTATTATCCCGATCAGCAGAAAATAGCTGTATTCCGCAGCGTGGGCAGTGAGACTCAGTTTGACGTAGTAAACGCATCTACCGGCGAGACAGTATATACAGGAACTCTGACAAACAGGACCTATAACAGCGGTGCAAACGAGACAAATTATCAGGGTGATTTTTCATCTGTGACAGAGCCTGGTACATATTATATATCCTGTGGTGATATGACAGATTCCTATAAGTTTACCATAAGCGGCAATGTATATAATGAGCTTTTAGATGATACAGTAAGAATGCTGTATCTTCAGAGATGCGGTTGTGAAGTGAGCGACAGTACATTCGGTCACTCTGCCTGTCACACATCATATGCACGAGTTTACAGCACTGGTCAGTATATCGACGTATCAGGCGGCTGGCATGATGCAGGTGATTATGGACGTTACATTACTCCGGCAGCAAAGACCATAGCAGATTTGCTTTTAGCATATGACGCAAATCCTGATATGTTCAGTGACAGCACGGGCATACCGGAAAGCGGCAACGGAGTTCCGGACATACTTGATGAGGTAAGATACGAGCTTGAATGGATGATGAAAATGCAGACATCCGACGGCGGCGTGTATCATAAGGTAACTTGTGCAAGTTTCCCTGGATTTGTAATGCCTCAGGAGGAGACGGCAGAGCTTATAGTAACTCCGGTATCCTCAATGGCAACAGCAGATTTCTGTGCAGCAATGGCAATGGCTTATGAATATTATCAGCCGGTGGATAGTTCTTTTGCAAATGAGTGTTTGTCAGCAGCAAAGAGCGCATGGAACTGGCTCCAGTCAAACAGCGGGCTTGTATTTACAAATCCTGGAGATATATCAACTGGTGCATATGACGACAGCAATGATACTGATGAACGTTATTGGGCAGCAGCTCAGATGTATAGGGCGACAGGTGAGTCTCAGTATCTTTCCAAGATGCAGAGCATAACAAACCAGACAGGACTTGACTGGGCGAATGTGGCGTCATATGGAGCGATAGCATATCTGACCATGGACGGCGTTGATACAAGCAGCTCATTCTACAATACAGTAAAGACTGTTTTCGTAAATTGTGCAAACGATTTCCGTACAGGCGTAAACGGCAGTCCATATGGCTGTCCGATATACGAGTTTAACTGGGGCAGCAATATGACAGTATCAAACGCAGGCGTATTTATGGCTGTAGCAGCTGAGCTTACAGGCGATGACTCCTACACAGATGCTGCACGCCGTGCAGCGGACTATATACTGGGAAGCAATCCACTGGCGATATGCTTTGTAACGGACAATGGAACTGTTTCCGCTCAGAATCCTCACCACAGACCATCGGCGGTTATAGGGACAGCAATGCCCGGTATGGTTATCGGCGGAGTTAATCAGAATCTGGAGGATCCTACAGCGTCATCATATCTTTCAGGTGAACCTAATGCAAAGCGTTACATTGATCATGTGGAGAGTTACTCTACAAATGAGATAACTATCTACTGGAACTCACCTTTTACACTTCTCCTTGCACTTACAGCAGATGAATCTGCTTCTGAGCCTGTTGTTACAACAACAACTACCACAACGACCACAACAACCACAACAACAACTACCACTACTACCACTACTACCGCCACCGAGCAGACAACTACAACTGAGACTACAACGACAACTGTTTGGGAGACGACCTCCACAACTGACGCCGATACAACTACAGCGACAGAGGAGATTACAACTACAACAGACACCACAACAACTGAGCCAGTAAATACTACAACTACAACAACAGCATCTACATATGTATTAGGAGACATCAATCTGGATGGCGAGGTTACAGTAAGAGATATAGTCTATATGCAGAAATATCTTATCAATAAGAGAGTGCTCTCCTTGCAGAGCAGACAGAGAGCTGATATCAATCACGATATCAGAATAAATATATTCGACATGAATCTTCTGAAGTGTATTTTAATAGATAAATTCTGATAAAGTAAAAAAAGCAGCAGAGCAAATGGGGCGGTGAATTAAGAAAACATTGAAGCAAGGGACGGTATAGCCAAACGGCTATGCCGTTCTTTGCTGTTTTT
>CALXBL010000085.1 GCA_944386525.1 uncultured Ruminococcus sp.
TCTTCACCTTGACAGAACTAGTGCCTGCGTGACAAAGTTCACTGCCTTTTGGATGACAAAATGGGTGGGTTCTAACAGAATTTTACGGTTAGCAATTGACATTCTTGAATGATAGTGATATAGTAATTATGATTAAAACGGAAAGAGGAGATTTCTATGAAGAATAATACTAAAAAACTTATTATCGCTGCCCTTATGGCTGCACTTAGCTGCATTGCAACTATCATTATAAAAGTTCCGATACCTGCTACAGGCGGTTATATCAATCTTGGTGATGGAATAGTTATTCTGTCAGGGTTTCTGCTTGGACCGCTCTATGGCGGTGCTGCTGCTGGAATCGGTTCTGCACTTGCCGATGTCTTCTCGGGCTATGCCATTTATGCACCTGCTACTTTTATTATAAAAGCTCTCATGGCTGTTACGGTTGGCTTTATCTTTAAAAGGCCTGCTTCATTCTCAATTGTACGTACTGTTATTGCCGGAGTAATCTGCGAGATCATCATGATTGGCGGCTACCTTGTTTTCGAGACTTTTATCATGAGTTATGGTGCCGGTGCTCTGGCAGCTGTTCCGGGTAATATCATTCAGGGAATCTGCGGAATTGCAGTTTCAACAGTGCTTATTCCGGCTGTAAGTAAGATCAGCAAAAAAACAACTCTAAATAGTGAGCATACAAACTAAGTATATAAAAAAGGCTCTGTCCGGAAATTTTCCGTACAGAGCCTTTTGATTTATCTGTAAATATCAGATCATCTCTCCATTGGCTATTCGTTCAGCAAGGTCATTTAGATACAGGACTTTGAGCTCCATGTATGTTTTAGATATATTTTTTGCTGAGAGTAATATCACTGGCTGCTCCTTTCAAGTTTCCTTATATTTCTAAGTTCAATTCCCATCATAATAAGTGTTATGATAACTGCGATAGTATCTGATGCAGGTCCTGCATAAAGAATACCATCTATTCCGAAATATAACGGCAGTACTAACAACAATGGTAACAGGAAAAGAAATTGTCTTGTAAGCGAAAGAAAAGCTCCTTTGTAAGCTTTGCCTATAGATGTAAAGAATGTAGAAACAACAGGCTGGAAGAAACTGAACAAAACTCCGAAAAGATATATACGGAAGAACCTTACTCCAAACTCCACATATGTATCATCCCCTTTACCAAACATTGACAAGATCTGCGAAGGGAAAACATTAAATAAAATTGAGGCACATACTGAGAGTACTGCACTTATGCCAAGAGTGAACCATAATGTGTCACGCACACGCTTATATTCCTTTGCGCCATAATTAAAACTTTCAATAGGCTGACTTCCCTGAGCAAGTCCTATGATAAATGAGAAGAACACCTGCGATACCTTCATTACGATGCCAGCAGCCGCAAGAGCTGCAGTCGCACCATAAACAGATTTTTCTCCATAGTGATTAAGCAGCTGATTTACCACTATCTGTACTACCATCATTGCAAGCTGGTTGAAGAACGACGCCATGCCAATCATGGCTGTTCGCTTTATTATAGATAATTTCGGAATGAAATGTCTGAATTCAAGCTTCACAGTTTTAAAATTCTTTATATAAACAGCCGCAATTACCGCCGAGACAAACTGCCCTATAATTGTTGCAATTGCAGCACCTGCCATTCCCCATTCAAATATCAGAACGAATAGGGCGTCAAGCACAACATTTATAGCAGCACCTATAATATTGCATATCATAGTCATTTTTGGGTTGCCATCGGCTCGTATAAGATGACCTGCACCTGTTGTGAAAATCATAAACGGAAAACCTATTGCCGTAATGCGCATATATATATTCGCATATTCTTCCACTATACCGCCATCAGCACCGCAAAGTGACATTATCTGCGGCATGAATGTTTGAGTTACTGCGCAAAGAACTAAGCCGCTTATAAGCAACATAGATGCAGAACCTCCAGCGAAATTTGCAGCTTTTTTTGTATCACCGCTGCCCATTGAAAGATTGAAATTTGATGCCCCGCCTATACCAAAAAGCAGAGCGATCGCTATACACGATGTGGTAAGCGGAAAGGCAATATTTGTTGCAGCATTTCCGTCAATTCCCATCGCCTGTCCTATGAAAAGCTGGTCTACTATATTGTAAAGTGCAGATACAAGCATCGCTATAATGCTTGGTATCGCAAATTTTGCCATGAGTACACTTATCTTTTCTGTTTTCAAAATTAATCGCTCTGTATTTTCCATTATCTCTCTCCATATTTTAACGTTAAGCATTCCGGGCGTAACACTAAAATTCCACCTTAATGCTTTTCCTATTTAAGCGTGACTATGGTAACACCGTCCTCACCTTCGCCAAAAACACCCAGACGATATGACTTTACATATGGCATTCTTTTTAGCCTTTGGTGAACTGCCTTTCGCAGAAGTCCTGTACCTTTTCCGTGTATAATCGTAACTGTAGAAATATGAGACAATACTGCCCGGTCAAGAAAAGCCTCCATCTCATAAACACCTTCGTCACACGCCATGCCTCTTATATCGACTTCCATGGAACCGCTTCGCTCAGTTTTAGCAGATATCCTTCCCTGCTTCTTTTGAGACTGCTTTTGTTTTGGCTGTTTCTGAGACTGCTTTTCAATAAGCCTTAGCTTACTTACTGAAACTTTAGTTTTCATAATGCCCATCTGCACGAATACATATCCACTGCTGTCAGGATTTCCTGAAAGAACGCCCTGCTGCTTTGTATCGGCTATCATTACAGTATCACCCTGTTTGAGCGGTCGCGGCAGAACGTATTCCTCCTGAGGTATTTCATCCAGAGGATTTGCTGTATCGTACATTTTGTTGAATCTCTGCTTTACACCTTGCTTTGCAGCAGATACTGCATCTGCAAAGTTTTCTTTCTCTTTTTCACGGCGCAGCTTTTCAAGTTCATCAAGAAGAGCATTTGATTCTGCCTTGGTAGTCTCTATGATACTGTTTGCCTGGAGTCTTACCTGCTCCATGCGCTGCGCCTTTTCGGCAATGTAGGCATCTTTTTCAGCTCGCAGTTCATCTGCATATTGCTCCGCCTCTTCCCTTGCCTTTTCAGCAACGAGAAGTTGTTCTTCAAGATCACGCCTTGTCTGTTCAAGCTGCTCAACAGCCTTTTCAAAACGTGTATTCTCCTGACTAACAAGAGACTTTGCATGATCTATAACATACTTTGAAAGTCCCAGAATCTCAGTTATCGCAAAAGCGTTTGACTTACCAGGTTCTCCGGTTATCAGACGATACGTGGGGCGCATATTCTCAACATCAAACTCACAGGAGGCATTTTCAACATCAGGCTGCTCGGTCGCATAGAGTTTCAGCTCCTGATAGTGAGTAGTTACCATAAGTTTTGCGCCATTGTCCTTTAGCCTGGATATTATTGCCTCTGCAAGAGCAGCACCCTCCACTGGGTCAGTGCCTGAACCAAGTTCATCAAGAAGTACAAGTGAGCTATCATCTGCTTCTTCGAGTATATGGATAACGTCCTTCATATGAGCAGAAAATGTCGATAAATTCTGTTCGATACTCTGAGTATCTCCGATATTTGCAAATACCGATTTAAAAACAGATATACGGCTGCCCTCTGCCGCTGGAATAAGTAGTCCACACATGGTCATAAGAGTGAGAAGTCCACAGGTTTTTAGTGCTACTGTCTTACCGCCTGTATTCGGACCAGTTATGATCAATGCCATGTGCTCATCACCTAAGCAGAATGAAACGGGAACTACCCTGTCTGCCGGAATAAGAGGATGCCTTGCCTTTTTAAGGTCAATGACACCGTCATCCGAAAGAATTGGCTTGAACGCTTTCATCTGTGCTGCTAAATTCGCCTTTGCAAAATACAAATTAAGCTCTGCACATACTGTATGATTGCTTATTATAGAATCTGCCCATGCTGCACAATCTGCACATAATTCTTTTATAATACGCTCGATCTCCTCCATTTCTTCAACCTCAAGGAGACGTATATCATTATTTGCCTCAACTATGCTCATTGGTTCAACAAAGATAGTTTGCCCTGATGCAGAAGAATCATGGATAAGACCCTGTATCTGCCCACGATGTTCGGCTTTAACAGGCAGTACAAAACGACCATCACGAAGTGTTACCCTTGTATCCTGAAGACACTTCTGAACATCCTGATTACGTACCATTTTATCCAGTGTATCACGCAGCTGTTGTTGACTCCTTGTTATCTTTCGTCTTATTTGTGCAAGCTGAACACTCGCTGCATCCGCTATTTCATCCTCGGAAATAATAGAACGCTCCAGTTTCTCCAGCAAATACGGTACAGGTGTAAGTTGAGAGAACAGATAGTCAAGCTCTGTTTCCATTTCTTCACAATGATCATACCACTCCGACAGTGTCTGTATCTGCTTCAGCACAAGCTTGATATCCATTAAATCCCGTAGAGAAAGCTGTGCACCGGATTTTACACGGCGCAGCGCCATGCACATATCCTTAAACCCGTAAAATGACGGCGTTCCGAATCTCATGGCAAGAGATAAAGCCTCAGATGTCTTATCAAGCTCCTCCTGTACCTTATCAACTTGATGGTCAGGCTTCAGATCAAGTGCCATCTTTTTAGATATTTCATTAGATGTTTTATCGGCAAGCATTTCAAGTATCTTGTCGAGCTCCAAGATTTTTTCGTATTGATTCATATTGCCTCCATTACAAATCGTTGTTATGTCGTATACTGCGCCAGAATTCCAGTGTTTTGAAATTTGCTCCAAGGTGATGGCGTATATATCCCTCTGCGAATGCTGACACATCTTTAAGTGTTTTATCATTTACACGAAAACTGAATAGACGTTCAGTCTCCACCAATGTAATAAATCTTATCATTTCAAGTCCCGACTGACTCATTGAATAAATATATGGATTTTCTGACCTTCCCATAGCTGCATAACAATCACTGCACCAAAAGCATCCCTCATCGGTGGAAAATACAAGCCTTTTCGGCAGGTGAGCCATGCATCTTTTGCACATAAGCACATCTGGCATAAATCCAAGTTCTGCTGCAAGTCTTAGTTCAAATAGTGGTTTCAATATATCCGGCGATTTTGTGCTATTATCAAGAAAATGAAATGAATTTAAAGTTAATCTAAGTATCTCTCCGCTTTTTGTCCCCTTGAGTACTGCGGTTCGTAATAGCTCTGAAAAATATGATGCAAGACTGAGATTTAAAAGATTCTCCCTGAGCCCATAAAATATTCTTATGGGCTTTCCGCTTTGATAGTAGTATTTTTCGCCCTTTTGTTCAATACAAAACTCTGCATAAGAAAAGAGCTGGGTTATGCCTGTGCTCTTTCCGGTGACTTTTTTTGCACCTCTTACGTACACCTCGACAACGCCCATCTCTTTTGTTAGTATATCTATAAATCTTCCCTTATCTCCTGCGTTTGTCTCATGTAGAACAATTCCCTTCAACGTCAGAAGCATAATGAACAGACCCTTTCTCTTTTTCATCTGCTGAGGATAGTTTGTATTCCAGATAATCCTCAACTTTTCCGGTCATGCAGAATCTCTCCCAGAGTGTAATAATACGAACCACCTCCAGGATTAGTATAATTACATCCGGACAAATTATTACTGCCTTATTTTGTACCATCATCAGAAAGTCCAAAATTCTTTATAAGACCTTCCTTGTTTCTCCAGTCCTCCTTAACCTTTACCCAACATTTAAGGTTAACCTGTATCTGAAAGAATCTTTCTAAATCGTACCTTGCCTGACTTGCAATCTTTTTTAGCATTGCACCATTCTTCCCAATGACGATACCCTTATGGGACATTCTTTCACAGTATATAACTGCATCAATATCATGAAGCTCCTTATCATTACGTTCATTCCTTCACTCTATTCCGACCCTT
>CALXBL010000086.1 GCA_944386525.1 uncultured Ruminococcus sp.
TCATGCACTTTTTTATCTTTGTGTATTATCTGTAAATTCGCTATTTTAGGGCTTGACTTTTATTTGCAGGTCTTATTTTTATAAGAGAGCAGAAAAAGCGAGACTTCTATGAAACCATACACATAATGTGCATATAATTTCATAAAAGTCTCGCTGTTTACATATGACCCGGGCTTTATTCAAGCCGTATTGACGCTGTCATAAACAGAAAATCTGCCAGCTACTCTCTTTTACAAAAAGATTATACTATATTATTTTCGTTTTGTCAAGAGAAATTCCAACAAAATTATTGAGTATTGCCGTGGTTGTTATCAGGAACCGCAGTTACAATAGGCGCATCAGTAGTTGGAACATTGGTTACAATAGGAGCTACGGTAGTAACATTAGGCACATTGGCATCGGTAGATCTGGCAGTAGTTACAGCTGGAGTGTAGCCCCCGTTATTATAATAACTTTTAGTAGTATACGATGGAGTGTAATTATTTTGATAAATGGTTTCTGTGAACGATGTGGAAGTAGTAACACGGTTTTTGTCAGTAGTCTGGCGAGTATTTGAGAACGTGGTAGTTGTTGTTAAGGAAGTAGTTGTGGTGGTCGTGGTAGAAGTAGCTGATGCTATAAGTTTTTCGTTAATACCGTTGGCGGGGTTCTCCATCTTTATGGGGAAGAACATAAGAAATACAAGGAGGAGAGCAGAAAATATAACAGTACACAGACTGAATATTATTGTAAACTTGGTTGACGTGGTTATTTTAGTTTTATTGTTTTTCATAAACTATCTCCTTGCGGTTTAGGTGGATTTTTCTTATAAGCAATGTCGATTCAGGACATTATTATTTTAGTACATTTTTATCTTTATGTCAATAATATTTTTTTGAAAGAAGAAAAAGACTCGAAAAACGTCGTACTGTATAATTGAAAGTTAAGTAATATATAAGTAGCAGGTAAAAATGCACAAAAGTGGCGATATTCACTTGCATTTGCAGCAAAGATGTGGTATAATAACTAAGTTGCAGATGTACCCAAGTGGCTGAAGGGTCCGCACTCGAAATGCGGTAGGGCGGGAAACCGTCGCAAGAGTTCAAATCTCTTCATCTGCGCCAGAGAGAATGAGCCCGGTTAAAACCGGGTTTTTCCTTTAGCAGCCGCATATTGTAAGGAGGAAGGCTATGGTTCTGTTTATAGATAATTATGATGATCGAATGAGTGACTTATATAAGTTGCTCACTGATGAATATTGTGATATAACAGTCGTACGGAGCGACGATATGACAGCAGAGGAGCTGGTCTTAACTAAAGCAGAAGCTGTAATAATAGGGACTGGTGTCGGAAATGCTGTGGATATGGAAAACTGTCTTGAGGCTGTACGCAGATTTTGCGGCAATATCCCAGTTCTTGGCATAGGTCTGGGAGCTGAGATAGTATGCATGGCATTGGGAGGCTCGTTTTGCGAGACAAATCCGCCCGACAAACGGCATTATAATACTGGATTTGATACAACAGGCGGCATTTTTGAGGGGATGCCATGTATTGTAAGTTCTGCAGATAGAGTAAGCATATCTGTTTCTCCGATTGATCTTCCGGCACATCTTGTAATAACTGCAAGAGATGAGTATGGCAGAGGTCTTGCCTTTTCGCACAGAGAATATCCGGTTTATGGAATATGTATATATCCGCCTTCTTTAGGTGATGAAATTTGCATGACGATATTAAGGAATTTTCTGAATATTATAAAATGAGAACATTTATGGAATGCGTATGCACCTTTGTGTGTGCGCATTTTTTTGTGCAATTTTGTACAAAGTGTATAAAAACACAAGGTAAGAAAATTTATTTTAAAAAAGTGTGGAAATCATGGGAAAGTTATGATATAATATAAGAAATATAATCATGAGAAAGGAGATCTATATGTTAGGAATAGATTGTCATACCCATACAGGTGTATCTCCGGACGGAAAGGGGACTGCCGGCGGAATGTGCAGAAGTGCCATTTCAAAAGGTCTTCAGGCTCTGGCAATAACAGAGCACATTGAACTGAACCGCTGGTTTTCGGAGGAACACTACGGCGTGTGTCCAAGAAACGAATGGGAAGAATTTGAATATAGTGAGCGTATGGAAAAGGCGATGAAGCAGAACAGCTCCATCAAGGACAGCTACGGTTCCCGCATACACGTTGTAAGCGGAATAGAGCTGGGGCAGCCTCACCTCGACTTCGGACTTGCTGAAGCCATTATGAATGATATCCGCCTTGATTATGTAGTTGCCTCACTTCATGAGCTGCTTGGCAAAACAGATTTTTTCTATCTCGACTATAAAAAGGAATCCATACCTGCACTTATGGAGCAGTATTTCAAAGAGCTTTTACAGATATGCCGGTGGGGCAAGTTTGACGTGCTGGCTCACATTACATATCCGCTTAGATATATTGAAGGAGAGCATGGACTTGATGCTGAACTTGGAAAGTTTGAAGAACAGCTTCGTGAATGTCTTAAAGCTCTTGTAAACAACGGCTGCGGTCTGGAGATAAATACATCCGGTCTGAGGCAGCCATATGGCAAAACTTTCCCCACTCTTGATATACTCAATATGTACCACGAGTGCGGCGGAGAAATGGTAACAGTTGGTTCAGACGCTCACCGTCCGGAGGATGTTGGCAGCGGAGTTCAGGAGGGGATAGCGATGGCGTCAGAAGCAGGATTTAAATACCTTTGCTATTTCCATGAACGTGAACCTATATATATAAAGATCTCTTGATGAAAGGATGAGTTTCTATGAGAAATAAGCTTATATCACTGCTCAGACAGAATGCACGGCTTTCAAACGAACAGCTTGCGATCATGTTGGGTACTACCGAAGCAGCCGTTGCGGCGGAAATCCGTGCTCTCGAGAAGCAGGGAGTTATAATGGGATACAGTGCCATTGTAAATGAGGAAAAAATAGATGAAGACAAGGTGACGGCTATCATTGAACTGCGTGTTACACCTCAGAAGGACTGCGGCTTTGATGAGATTGCAAAGCTTGTGGCCCAGTATGATGAAGTTGACAAGGTATCGCTTATGGCGGGTGCATATGACCTTGCAGTAACAGTGAAAGGCGATAATGTAAAGGATATAGCCATGTTTGTGTACCAGAAACTTGCCACACTCAGTGGTGTTCTTTCAACTGCAACTCACTTTGTGCTCAAGACATACAAGGATAAGGGCATTTTAATAGAAACAGAAGAAAAGGATGAGCGTGAATTTATCATGCCGTAAGCTTTTTGCAAGAGAGAGTTTATGCTCTGGAGAAAGGAGGATCTTGCGTGATCAATTATGATTCCGTACTGTCCGATAAAGTAAAAGAGATGAAACCGTCAGGCATAAGAAAGTTTTTTGACCTGGCAGCAAATACAGAGGGCGTTATAAGCCTTGGCGTAGGTGAACCCGACTTCCAGACACCGTGGCTGGTAAGAAAAACAGCTCTTGACGCTCTGGAGAGAAAGCGCATGATATATAGCGCAAATCAGGGACTTGGAGAACTTAGAAGCGAAATATCAAAATATCTTCTTAGAAAGTATAACCTTAGATACGATCCGAAAAGTGAAGTTGTCGTAACAGTAGGTGGCTCCGAGGCAATAGATCTGGCTATCAGAGCGCTTGTAAATCCGGGAGATGAGGTCCTTATAGTAGAGCCTTGCTTTGTGTGCTATAAGCCAATCGTGGAGCTTATGCATGGTGTTGCTGTAACTATCCCGACAAAGCAGGAAAATCGCTTTAAGCTGACAGCCGACGAGCTGAGGGCGCATCTTACTGATAAGACAAAGATGCTCATTCTGCCCTATCCTAACAATCCTACCGGCGGCATCATGACTCGTGAGGACCTTGAGGCTATTGCAGAGGTGCTCAGAGACACTGATGTTTTGGTTCTTTCTGACGAGATATACTCGGAGCTTACCTATGGCAGAAAGCATTGCTCTATTGCTGAAATTGAGGGGATGCATGAGAGAACCATATATGTAAGCGGCTTTTCAAAGGCATTTGCCATGACAGGTTGGAGACTTGGATATCTCTGTGCGCCTGAGCCTATTGCTGCGCAGATGCTGAAGATACATCAGTATGCTATCATGTGTGCGCCTACTATGAGCCAGTATGCGGCAATAGTTGCAATAAGAGACTGTGATAAGGAAGTCCAGAAAATGGTCGATGAATATAATACGCGCCGCCGCATTTTGGTGGATGGGTTCAACCGTATAGGACTTACTTGCTTTGAGCCTGAGGGTGCATTCTACGTGTTTCCGTGCATTAAGAGTACAGGTATGACAAGCGAGGAATTCTGCGCAAAGCTTCTTGAAGAGGAGAAGGTAGCTGTTGTACCGGGCAACGCCTTTGGAGCAAGCGGTGAAGGCTTTGTAAGAGTTTCATATGCCTACTCACTGAAACATCTTATGCAGGCGCTTGAATGTATCGAGCGATTTGTAAAGCGTCATACAGGTGGCGATAAGTGATATGAAAATGATCGTACTTAATGCTCCGGCTAAAATTAATCTTGCACTTGATGTAACTGGCAAGAGAAATGATGGTTATCATCTGCTGGAAACTGTATTTCAGAGCGTTTCTATTTATGATAAAATCACTGTCACGCTAAAAGACAGCGAGGGGATAGAGCTAAGCTGCAGTGAAGTTGGTGTACCTTGCAATGAAAAGAATCTTGCTTGGAAGGCTGCAGCTGCATTTCTGGCGGAAACAGGGTTGAAAGTCGGCTTTATAATTGACCTTGAAAAGCATATTCCGTCAGAAGCTGGTATGGGCGGCGGAAGCTCTGATGCAGCGGCTGTCCTGAAAGCCTGCAATGAGCTTTGCGGAAGTCCTTTGGATGGTAAAAAGCTGTGTGATATAGCAGTTTCTTTAGGTGCAGACGTTCCGTTTTTTCTGTATGGCGGAACTGCATATGCTAAGGGAATAGGTGATATTATAACCAAGCTGCCGCCGGTGCCGGAACTTTCGGTAGTAGTAGCAAAGGGCTCAGGGGGCATATCGACTCCTGAGGCGTACAGACGCATTGACGCACTGGAAAAGCCATCACATCCCAACGTAAAGGGGCTCAGGGCAGCGATAGAAAACGGCGCATCTGCAAATGAGCTTTGGGGTTACTGTGGCAATATTTTTGAGGAAGTTACTGAGCTTCAGGACGTGTGGGATATACGCCGCATCATGAGTGAAATGGGTGCAGTTTTTGCGTGTATGTCTGGCAGTGGTTCTGCGGTGTTTGGAGTGTTTGAGGATGCGCATAAGGCTGAAAAATGCTGCAACGTTCTTGGTGAAAAGTATCCGTTTTCTCAGTGCTGCCGCATGAAGGAGGAAAATTGATGTTTGTACGCAACGAGCTTGGTGAATATGAGGCTAAGATAGATAAGCTTACATTTGTGTGCGAAGAGGTTCAGGACGGCTATGAGGAGCTGGCTGCTCAGCTTGCAAAGGTATATAAAAGCCGTCTTGAGGCAATAGGCAAATTCCTTATTGATGAGGGAATAGAAGAAGTTTTTGGTGAGCTTCAGCCTGCAAGGCTCATAAGAGCGCTTGGAAGACCGCTAATAGACCTTAGCAACGAGTCAATAACATATGCCGACAATTCTCTTGATGATTATAGTATAATCAGCTTTGAGTATACAGGGCTTTTTGAGGAGTTCTCATATCTTTGTATAGATGGCTGACAAAAATATAATCGTCTGGTATCAAAACTAATTTTTTGCATAGAAAAGGCTGCTGCGGTAAACGCAGCAGCCTCTGTCTGTCCAAAAACCCCGATTTCGTTGTCTGAAATCGGGGTTAAAATTTCAATCAAAGAACAATCAAGCAGG
>CALXBL010000087.1 GCA_944386525.1 uncultured Ruminococcus sp.
AGAGATATATTCTTATTCCAATACTTATAGGAGCTTAGGTAGTGGATACTATTTTCAGTATGTATCTTGCACCGTTTTCACCTACAAGACCCATTATCATACCCTTTTCAAGTTTAATATCCACGCTGTCGAGTTTAAAATCGGCATATTCCTTTGTCAAACCATTGATATCAAGAATCATATTTTCATTTGTCATTTTTATTCTCCTTTCAATTCTGACCGTAGGCTTTTTCAATAGCCTCCAGCACCTTTTCCTTCTCTATTCCTGCTCTCATACATTCATCTGCCGCTGCTCCGATTCTTTCAAGCAGCTCACGTTCTCTTGAATCCTGCAGCTGGGAAAGCTTGTCAAGCCGCACAAATGTTCCCTTGCCCGACACTGTATAGACAAAACCCTCATGCTCAAGATCGATATATGCCCGCTTAGTTGTTATCGCACTCACATTCAGATCCTTTGCAAGCTGCCGGACGCTTGGCAGCATATCTCCGTTTTTGAACTCGCCATTGAGTATCGCTCTCCTTATGCCATCTTCGATCTGCTCGTACATGGGACGCGCGCTTTCATGGCTTATTATAATGTTCATTACACATCTCCTTTCTTTGACTTGATATACTGTGTATATCTGATATATACAGTATATTATGTATATACACATTTGTCAACACCTTTTTCCAAAATTATTTTCCGCTCGTGTTTGTGTTCAACTCGTTTCAACAATATGAATATATTATCAATTGTTTGGAAAAAGTATTTACAAATATTACCTTCTATGATATAATACACTAAGTTAAAAATATCATGCTTTGAAAGAAAGGAAAAATGTACACTATGAAGAAATTAGCTTTGATCGCAATTATCGCATCAATGTCAATGAGCCTTGCTGCCTGCGGCTCATCAGACGACAGCAGCGATACTTCAAGCGAAACAACAACCGAGGCTGCTGCTGAAACAACAACAGAAATTGAAACTGAAACTGTGGCTGAAACCGAACCGGATACTGAGGCCGAAACTACTGTTGAGGAAACAGAAGCAGCAACTACTGTGACTGCTGAAGCTGTTGACTTCACTCCTGTTGAAGGACTCAGCGACAACTATGCAGACCTTGAAAACAGAAGCTTTGCCTACGACGGCACTATCTACACACTGGGCGAATGCACTCTTAAAGACCTCATCGACGGCGGTATCCCATTCAATGAGAGCGACCTTAACAATAAGGGCAATAACCTGAACGCCAACTACGAAACAAGCTCCTACACTGCCACAATCAACGACTTTGTAAGTATGCAGTTCCGCTTCATTAACAACACCGACAGTTCCAAGACTGAAGAAGAATGCCTGCTCTCTTATGTAAGATGGTATACAATCTATGTTCCGCAGCCAGATTACGATGAAAGCTTAAACGAAGAAATCACTGCCAATATAAATGATGCTGCATCTCACGTTTGTTTCTCGTTCCCGCTCACACTGACTAAGGAGCAGCTCCTGGAAAATAATCCTAACACCACTGAGGAAGATGAATATAACAACGTTGATTACTTGATAGATTCAGAAGTGTATATGGGTTCAAGCGGATATCAGTTCGAATTCAACGATGCTACAAACCAAATGGAGCAAGTTAGTATCGACTGGCTCCCGTAAGTAAAAAGATGATCTAAATAGTTTTTAAGTCTGCACATGGTTTTTACATATCAGTGCAGGCTTTTCTTTTTTGCGATCAAAACAGAAGAGTCTTGTCTTTTCATTTGTTAATCACTAAAAATGCTTTATTTGTTTACCGTTTTCGTGATATATTTAAAAAGTATCATTAAAATAGGAGGTATATTATGATTCGTAAGCTGATGGGCTGTATACGTGAATACAAAAAGCCCTCTCTACTTGCACCGCTGTATGTCACTCTGGAAGTCGTAATGGAAGTTATAATTCCCATTTTCATGGCAAAGCTCATTGACGACGGAATAGACGGCGGTGATTTTCACGCCCTCATTACTGTGGGCTGTGCGCTTGTGGTGTTCGTTATAATGTCACTGCTGTTCGGCATTCTCGCCGGAAAGTATGCGGCTGTGGCATCCTCAGGCTTCGCTAAAAACATAAGACACGATATGTTCCACAAGGTTCAAACCTACTCGTTCCGAAACATCGACAAATTCTCGGCTTCAAGTATCGTTACCCGCATGACTACCGATGTGCAAAACCTTCAGAATGCCTACCAGATGCTGGTGCGAGTTGCACTCCGTGCTCCGATAATGCTCATTTTTTCACTCATCATGGCGTTTTTGCTAAATGCAAGGCTGGCTCTTATTTTCCTTGCTATCATGCCGATACTGGGCGTGGGTCTGTACTTTATCATGACTAAGGTGCACCCTATATTCAAGCGTGTGTTCCGTACCTACGATAAGCTCAACGGCGTAGTTCAGGAAAATATCCACGGTATTCGTGTTGTAAAATCATTTGTGCGCGAAGACTATGAGAAGAAAAAATTCGGCACTATCTCTCAGGAAATATACAAGGACTTCGTTAAGGCTGAAAAGAGAATAACTCTCACCAATCCTCTTATGATGTTCTGTATCTACAGCGCAATCATACTTATAAGCTGGTTCGGTGCACGTCTTATCGTTTCCGACAGTATGACAACCGGTGAGCTTATGAGTATGATGACCTACGCTATGCAAATACTGGGCAGCTTTATGATGCTTTCAATGATATTCGTTATGATAATCATGTCGAGAGCCTCTGCCGAGCGTATCGTTGAAATACTTGACGAGGAAAGCGATATAAATAATCCACAAAATGCCTCTGATACAGTAGCCGATGGCTCCGTTGAATTTGAAAATGTAAACTTCAGCTACTCCGGTCAGATGGATAAATGCTGCCTAAAAAATATCAGTATAAAAATACCAGCAGGCTCTACAGTAGGCGTACTGGGAGGTACGGGCAGCGGTAAAAGCTCTCTCGTTCAGCTTATACCACGTCTCTACGATACTACCACAGGCAGCGTTAAAGTCGGCGGACGTAATGTTCGTGAATACAATCTGGACGTACTCCGACAGGAGGTTGCCATGGTGCTCCAGAAAAACGTCCTCTTCTCAGGCACTATAAAGGAAAATCTCCGCTGGGGTAACGAAAATGCCACGGACGAAGAAATGATCCACGCCTGCAAACTGGCTTGTGCCCATGACTTTATAATGTCCTTCCCAAAAGGATACGACACCTATATTGAACAGGGCGGAGCAAACGTATCAGGCGGTCAGAAACAGAGACTCTGTATCGCAAGAGCATTGCTCAAAAAACCTAAAATACTCATTCTCGACGACTCCACCAGCGCAGTCGATACTCATACCGACGCTATGATAAGAAAAGCCTTCATGGAAGAAATACCCGGTACCACCAAATTAATCATAGCTCAGCGAATCCACTCCATACAGGACGCTGACTTCACCATCGTTCTTGACGGAGGCATTATTACCGGTATCGGCACTCATGAGGAGCTGCTCCAAAATAATGAGATATACCGCGAAATATATGAGGCTCAGCAGAAAGGAAGTGTTCCGCAATGAGCAGACCAATGAGAAATATGCCTACAGTGGGAACTTCACCTCAGGATACATCAAAGACCGTCAAGCGTCTTTTGAGCTATATTGGAAAATATCGCTTACTCATGATACCGGTGCTTATATGTATCCTCATAAATTCCGTATCAGGTGTTGCAGGCTCACTGTTCCTGAAAACTCTTATAGATGACTATATAACACCTATGCTTTTAGGCACAGGCAAAACCTTTAACGACCTTTTCGGTGCACTCGTTATAATGGCTGCTATATTCGCTGCCGGCATACTTGCTGCATTTATCCAGTCAAGACTTATGATACTGGTAGCTCAGGGCGTTCTCAAAAAGATAAGAGACGATATGTTCTCACATATGCAGTCTCTACCTATCCGCTACTTCGACAGGAATCCTGCCGGCGACACCATGAGCCTCTACACCAACGACACCGACACTCTCCGTCAGATGATAACTCAGAGCATTCCTCAGTTTATTTCATCTGCTGCTACCATAATTGCTGTCTTCATCTCTATGATAACTACAAGCATATGGTTGACTCTCTTTGTTATGGTGTTTCTGGTATTTATGTTCATCATAACCAAGAATATCGGCTCAAAGAGCGGCAAACACTTCAAGGAACAGCAGCAGACTCTCGGCAACGTCAACGGCTACGTCGAGGAAATGGTACACGGCCAGAAGGTGGTAAAGGTATTCTGCCGCGAGGACGAAACTGCTGAGGAGTTCGACAGAAGAAATGACATCCTCTTTGAACACTCCTCAAAAGCTAACACCTACGCAAATATCCTTGGTCCTGTAAACAACAATCTGGGACATCTTCAGTACGTGCTTCTTGGTATGTTAGGAGGTACTCTTGCATTTGCAGGCATTGGCGGAATAACTCTCGGTGCTATTGCCGCTTTCTTACAGCTCAGCAAAAGCTTCACTCAGCCTATCGGTCAGATAGCTCAGCAGGCAAGCTCCATTGTTATGGCTATGGCTGGTGCTGAGAGAATCTTCGCTATGCTTGATGAAGAACCCGAAACCGACGACGGATATGTAACTCTCGTAAACGTAAGGGAAAATCCCGATGGCTCACTCACTGAATGCTCAGAGCGTACAGGCATCTGGGCATGGAAACATCCCCACAGTGATGGCTCCCTCACATATACAAAGCTCACCGGCGATGTGCGCCTTAATGAGGTGGACTTCGGATACGTCCCCGAAAAAACCGTCCTTCACGACATCACTATATTCGCAAAGCCCGGTCAGAAGATCGCATTTGTTGGTGCTACAGGCGCCGGCAAAACTACCATCACAAACCTTATAAACCGATTCTATGACATAGCTGACGGAAAAGTCCGCTACGATGGTATAAACATCAACAAAATCAAAAAGGCAGATCTACGGCGCTCCTTGGGCATAGTCCTCCAGGACGTAAACCTGTTTACCGATACCGTCATGGAAAATATCCGCTACGGCCGACTCGACGCTACGGACGATGAATGTATCGCTGCTGCAAAGCGTGCTGGTGCTCATGAATTTATTGAGCTGCTGCCTGATGGCTATGACACCATACTCTCAGGTGACGGTGCAGGTCTCTCTCAGGGTCAGCGTCAGCTTCTCTCTATTGCCAGAGCTGCCGTTGCAGATCCGCCAGTTATGATACTTGATGAGGCTACCTCCTCTATCGACACCAGAACAGAACGTATCGTTCAGGCTGGTATGGACGCCCTCATGCACGGAAGAACTGTTTTTGTTATTGCTCACAGACTCTCCACTATACAGAACTCCGACGTTATAATGGTACTTGATCAGGGCAGGATTATTGAACGTGGCTCTCACGATGAGCTTATGGCTCTCAAGGGCAGATACTACAGACTCTATTCAGGTTCAAACGCCCAGTAATATTTCTGAATGCCGCCTTTTACAGGCGGCTCAGCCTGTCGAAAAAGTCAAGCATTCGCTTGGCTTTTTTTGATAGAAATGGTATAATAAAGAAAGACCAGCT
>CALXBL010000088.1 GCA_944386525.1 uncultured Ruminococcus sp.
CGATTACATCAAGGCTTTCCTTATTTACGGTCAAGTTTTTTGATTTAATTTGTCTCACATCATTGACAAACCAACACTTGAAATTTAACAATTTTTATGGTAAAATAGAAATACACTCTATTTTAATATCAAAGGAGATAATATTATGACTGATCGTTTTACTGAACATCTTGTAAAAAAAGTGCCCTCATCAAGCGACAATGCGAAGAAGTTCCTTATTATAGCAGGACTTGTAATACTTGTTGCAGGGACAGCAATGATAGCAGTTTTAACAGGCTGGCTTATCATTCTGGCAGTGACTATGGGGCTCATTTATCTTGGATATTTTCTTATTTCCGGTATGAACGTTGAGTATGAGTACACCTTTACCAACGGGGAACTTGATATTGATAAGATAATAGGTCAGCGGAAAAGACAGAACCTTATTACTGTGGATGCAGGAAAATTCGAGGACTTTGACAAAGTTACAGCCGACACTCCAGACAGGGAACAGGCTACTCTCGTGCTTTGCAGCGACAACACCGGCGTGGGTGAATACTACGCTGATCTTATCACCGAGGAATATGGCGAGACACGTATAATCTTCACGCCTAGTGAAAAGATGGTCTCTTACATTGAGGAGGCTCTCCCACGAGATATTCGCTATAGAAAGCAGCATGGTATCTGACAGGTATAACTGCTATGTTTAAAATTGAGGAGATACTTACGGCTGTTTTAATCGTATATATTGCTGTTATTAATATTGTTGCATTTGTATTTATGTACAGTGACAAGAAGCGAGCAAAGAACAGGAAAAGACGGATACCGGAAAAAACATTGTTTTTAACAGTCATACTTGGAGGCGGGATCGGCGGCACGATTGGAATGCACAGGTTTCATCATAAGACAAAGCACTGGTATTTTTCGTTGGGGTTTCCAATGATCACTTTGATAGAAATTGCTGCTGCAACAGTGTTGATAATTTATATGATTTGATCGTGTGCAAAATTGCCAAAGTTGGTGTATTACTATTGTGCCTTTTGATGGAATTATAGGAAATATTCATTAAACCGCTGTACAGGTGTGGAGATATCTGTTATAATAATTCGTATATTTTAAAATGAATGGAGAGCAAATTTATGCGATTTTACTGGAAGCATGGTATAGCCGTAATTTTGTCAGCGATACTTGCAATAACTGTATGTACAGTTCCGCCTGCACTTGCGTCTGAACCTACAGAGTTTGCAGTTGAAGACAACTCTGCGGCGGTAACTGAAGTTTCATCTGAGGATGAGAATTGGTTAGCTGTCTCAATAGAGGTCATTGAATACTATTCTAAGTATTCTGCGGGGCTTGAGCCGCTTGTTACTGAAAAAAACTGGCGTTTCTATGATGTAATTGCAGATAAGACAATAAATCTTGATGACGTAGGTTATTTTATGGATCTGTATAGTTTAAAGGGTGCAGGTATACAATACGACGGTTATATTCCAGAGCGCAATGGTGAGTATTCGCCTTTAGTTCCATCTGAGACAACTACAGAGACTACAACGACGACCACCACTGCGACTACATCTGTAACAGAAACTACTGATACAGCTATTTCTACAGGAACAACTGTCACAACGCAGAGTACCTCAAATGTGCTTGGAACTACTACTGTAACTACAACTGCAACTAAAGTTCCCACAACGACAACTAATACTACTACAACTACTGCTGTTGAATTCACTGATGATAAAGCAGGAGAATATATAGTTGATGCAACAGCATTGAATATGAGGACCGGACCGGGTACTGAGTATTCTATTATAACAAGTATTGTCGGAGGAGAAACAGTAAATGTAAAGGCAGTTGGAAGTAATTACTGGGCTTTAGTGGAGTATAAAAACTATGTTGGATATTGTGCTATGGATTATCTGGTTATGAGAAACGATACCACTACTACCACGTCCGTTTCCAAAACAGGTACAGGAGATACATCAACAGAAACATCAAAGACTACAGAAACTACAGTTACCGGAACAACTCTTACAGCCGAGAATAGCTCTACATGGTCAGCCTCAACTAAGCAGACTACTACAACGTACGGTACAACAGCGTCATCAGTAGGACCTACCGTGCCCGCAACAACAAAGACTACAACAGAAGTTTCCGGCGTGACTAATGTAACAGAGACTACTACGGTGACAACTACAACTGTAATAACACGGACTCCTCACGCATGGGGAATAGATGTTTCAGTATATCAGGGCAATGTTGACTGGGCAGAAGTAAAGGAAAGCGGAGTGAACTTTGCCATCATAAGAGCAGGCTATGGCAAGCATATCAACCAGGAGGACAAGTACTTTGATGTAAATATGCAGCGTGCTCAGGCAGAGGGGATAAACTGCGGAGCTTATTGGTTTAGTTACGCTACAACTCCGGAGGCTGCTGTTCAGGAGGCTGATGTGTTTTATGAGGTAATCAAGGATTACAAGTTTGAATATCCTGTATTTTTCGACTACGAGACTAACGCACAGTATGAGCTTTCTCCCGAGGAGAGTTCAGAGATAATCTATGCATTCTGTCAGCGGATGGAATCATATGGATATTACGTTGCACTATGCAGTTATGTAAATTTCCTGAATACACGTATAGAGCCAGAGATATTTGATTGTTTTGATACATGGATAGCACATTATGATGTGCAGATTCCATCATACAAGAGGAATTACGGTATTTGGCAGTATTCATGTACTGGAACTGTTCCGGGAATAGATGCTCCTGTCGATCTGAACTATTCCTACTTTGACTATCCTGCTATTATGAAGAATAATGGTCTGAATGGATATTGATAAGGCAAAGGAGTAAGATTATGGCGGCAAGCGAGAAAAATAAGAGCGTGTGGAAAGTATTTCTTATCACTTTGTTTCTTATAGTGGCAGCCTGTGCGACTATACTTATATTGTTATCTGAGCAGTGTGGAGGAGGCAGACAAATTAAGCAAGCTCAGCTGGAGCTGCCTGTTACCACAAGTACCACTACCACAACAACTACTGCTATTACAACCACAACTACGACAACAGTGACAACTACTTTTATTGATTATGAAATGAAGCTGGATATTACATATGTTGAAGAGTATGATTCAGTTAATTCTGATGTTGTAGGCTGGGTCTATGTGGAGGATACACCTATAGATTATCCGGTTGTTCAAGGTGAAGACAATGGTCACTATATACACCTTGACTGGAAGGGAAATAATAGCTTTGCGGGATGTATATTTGAGGATTACCGCAGCAATATTGACAAGAACAATCTTATAATGCTCTACGGGCACAATATGGGCGATGGCTCAATGTTTCATGGAGTGAAGTATTACCTTGATGAGGAATGGGGAAAGGAACATCCGTATTTTGAACTGGCATCGGAAGACAAACGTTATCTTTATGAGGTGGTTTCAGTCAATGTAGTATATGGCGGAGAAGGCGCAGACTTTGGATATTGGCTGCCGAATCAGGAGGGAACCATGAAGCTCGGTAAGGATGACTTTGATGAATATGTCGAACAGATGAAGTCTACAGCCAATGTATGGTATCTTGATGAAGACGTTGTGCCAGAATACGGCGACAGACTTATAGGACTCCAGACCTGCTATTCAGGAAATGACGACGGAATGCGGTGCGTGTTGTTCGGCAGATGTCTAGGTGAAAGATAAAATGATAAGAGTGCTCCTGGTAACATAGGAGCACTTTTTGTACACAGGAGGGAAAAAATGGAGATAACATATGAATATGTGAGAAGTCTCTTTCCTGAAAGAAAAAAAGACTCTCACAAGGGCGACTTTGGCAGACTTATGTGCATAACAGGCAGCAGACATATGCCGGGTGCAGCTATAATGTCGGCACTTGCAGCACTGAGAAGCGGGACAGGTTTATTGACTGTAGCTACAGCAAAGGAAAGCATTCCCGCTATATCTTCACAATGCTGGGAGGCAATGTATCTTCCTCTTGAAACGGATGATGAGGGATTCTTACTATGGGAGGAAAACAGAGAGCTACTTTTGTCGACTGCTTTAAGATCAAATGCAATTTTGCTTGGCTGCGGACTTGGAATCACCGATGCAACAGCACGTCTTGTAGAGAATATTGTCGCAAATACGGAGAATGTACTTATTCTGGATGCTGATGGTCTTAATATTGCAGCTGACTGCATAGATATTATATCAGAGAGAAAAAGTCCTGTTATACTAACGCCGCATCCCGGAGAGATGGCAAGACTGCTTCACATCAGTACAAGTGAGGTTCAGTCTGACAGGATAGATGCACTTAAAGAATTGTGCAGGCAGCTTCCGAAAGCGATTGTTGTACTCAAGGGCAGCGGAACTCTTATTGGGCACGATGACAAAGTGAAAAAGTGCACCAAGGGGAATCCTGGCATGAGCAGAGGCGGCAGCGGAGATGTGCTTGCCGGAATCATATCAGCCTTTGCTTCACGAGGGCTTATGCCTTTTGACGCAGCCTGCGCAGGTGTATATATTCACGGAAAAGCAGGTGATATTGCAGCTTCACAGCTCAGTCAGGAGGCTATGCTTCCGAGGGATATCATAAATAGCATCCCGGATGTATTTCTTGAGATAGAGGAGAGCAGAAAATAGGGTTCAGATCAGAACCTGATGGATATTTAAACAGCATAAAATGCCTAAGGCAATACTGTAAAAAGCATTTTGCGGCATTGCCGTTAATAATAATGAAAAGGAGATTATTCTATGAAGAAAATGCTGCTTGGAATGGTATCCATAACTGGTTTGTTGCTGTGTACAGCTTGCGGAGGGGGAGAGGGAGGTTCAGCAAAGACGCAGCAGAGGCTTGACGAGAGCTTTTCTGCTTCATTCGTAATGGAAATAGATGGAACTACAGCTGAGGGTACAGTTACAAAGTATGACGATGGGATATGGAGTGCGGAGTTTTACTCTCCGTCGGAGGTGGCAGGTGTAGTTCTTGATTTTATGGGAGAAGATGTAACTGCATCATATAAGGGGCTTGCCTTTTCGGTGCCGCAGGCTGCAATGCCGTCAAAAGCGCTTTTGCTCAGGCTGATTGGTGCGGTTGACGAGACAGCGGCTCAGGAGCATATCAACGGTTCAGAAAAGGATGGACTTATTGAATGCGAGGGCGAACTTGAAGGCGAACCATATATGCTATATCTGAATAAAGATGGATCACTGGCTGAATTTAGGCTCAATAACATGAATGGATTCATTACTTTCAGCGAGTTTACTGCGGATGTTGTTATGACTACGACAGTAACTACAGTAGAGTCCTTTGAAGTTACAACAACTGACACAACCGATGTGCAAATTGATTAAAATATTGTTAAACTACAGCTTATATTTTATTTAGGTTCTCTGTCAATAATTGGGGAAATAAGTTAAAAAGGAATTTACAAACAAGCAGTCACTGTTGAAAGTGGCTGT
>CALXBL010000089.1 GCA_944386525.1 uncultured Ruminococcus sp.
CCGCAGTAGTCATTGTTGAAGATGTGGGAAGAGTTGGAAATGTAGTCGTATTAAATGTTGTAACTGTAGTGGTTGTGCTCGTTGAAGTTGTATCCATTGCCGGAGGAGTTGTACCCGTTCCGGGCTGCACATCAGTTGAGCTTGTTGCAGTAACAGTATCTCCAAAATCATATACACCTACTGTAAAGGTGGCTGTATCTGCATATCCCTGATTGTCAGCATAGGCAATTGATACGTCATAATATCCAGCAGTCATACTATCATATCCGCCTTTATCAACTGTCACATTTTCGACTGCATCGCTCATCTTCAGTCCGCCATGCACCAGTTCCACGCCCCTGCCATTGAATCTGTAGATGGAATACTCGCCATTTTCCAGAGCCAGCTCAGTGCCCAGCTTATACATGCTTCCCGGGATCTGGTCGATTATAACGTGCATACTCGTATCGTTTGAGGCATCGTTATCCGCCGGAACTACTGTTACCGGTATAGTAACAGGCTCCCAGCCATAAGGAGACTCTACCGTAATATTTGCGCTGCCCTCCTCCAAGCCGTCAACGTAGAAACACCATGAATACTCGCCCTGTACTGCTATGGCTACTGCCTCATTGTCAGATACATAGGCAGTAGGAGCGTCTTGATTCTTGCGGCCCGATGAGAATGACATGACTACTATCTGTCTGCTGCCAGCCTCTACAGTAAGTGCCATAGGCTTACATACAATTGCAGGGTCAGCTGTAGTTATAATAGTGGTAGCTGCATCAACAGGCGCAGTTGTCATGGTCGTTGCAGTGGTTGTTTCTGTTGTAAGGGTGACTTCCGGTGTTGTGGTGGTAGTGCTTAGTCCGTAAATGGGAGCAGACTCAGCAGCATTATCAACCATTTCTGCCGATGCCGGAATTGTAGGTATGCTCATCATTGCTGCAAGCGACGCTGTTGTCATAGATAAGATTCTCTTGAAAATATTCTTTTTCATAATAATACCTCCCTTGTATACTTTTTCCTTTGCAAATTCTGTTTTAGAAGAATACCCCTCTACTGTTTATACAATCGGAGAAACCAAAATGTTGCATTTTCTTACAACATCACATCAAAATCATCATATTATACAACCATGCAATTAAAATTTAGTTATATATGCACAATCGCAGACAGCCAGCAGTTAAACTGTCGGCTGTCTGCACAGAGTATATTTATATGGAGAGTATGTTGATAGCTATTATTTATTAATCCCGACTGTAGAGCACCTTGCCATCAAATTTAATCGACTTAAGCGAGGAATCCATTATATAGTCCTATTCTCAGCGTGTTCCCACAGCGATACAAATGAATCAGCCGTTAGCTCCTCCAGATCCTCACGTGATATATATCCTCTTAGCGCATTTCGTATAATGGTACTGACATATGGTGTGTACATATCAATTATCCGCCCAAGCGCACTTATATTCTTGCGCCTAAGCTTTTCTATAAGCTTTGCTTCATTCACGGGACTGCCTCCTTTCAATTTATGCTTTCACCTATATAGACGCAGATGACAGTTCCTTGGTTTCAAAATTCATAAAAAAATGAGCTGCATCAAAGCGGCTCACTTTAACTCTATGCTCATCTCTTTCCTCGGCGATACTCAGTGGGCGTAAGACCGGTGTCCTTTTTGAACATCCTCATAAAATGCGAGTAGTCGTATCCGCACTGCTCAGCTATTGCCTGCAGAGTGTCATTGGTGTGGGTAAGAAGTTTTTTGGCGTAGTCAAGCTTGCTTTTCTGTATGTCGTGCATACACGTAACCCCAAAAGCCTTCCGGTATATCTTCTGGAAATAGGTGGTGCTTATATTGAGCTTTCCGCTGCATATAGGCAGATTCCATTCCCTGCCGGGAAACTCGAATATCTCACGTCTCAGCACCACAAGCTCCTTGTAGTAGAGCTGCTCAGAACGAGATGTCCGTTCCTCGCTTATGGATTCAGCCAGCTCCAGCAGCATGCTCCTTGCAGCATCAGCCTCGGGGAAATCTCCCGAAGACAATTCCTTTTCGATATGCCTTATATGTGCGGTGTAAGATGTATTTATATCTTTGAAAAGCTCCTCTATCGTCTCTATCACGTTCTGACGCTCCTTGCTGTCTCGGTGCTTTGTGCCGATTATTGCAAAGTCGCCTCTGCCTATGCTTATAACAGTCTCACGTCTGCCGCAGCTCTTCATGAGTATCTCCGAAAACCCAACCAGCAGCTTATCACACTCCAGTGTGCCGCTTATCTCCTCAATACGGTCAAGACCTTTCAGGGAAACTACTATCATATATATACCTTTATTATAAAGCACTGCATTTTCAGTAATATCATTCCATATTACAGAAAAACGCTCCAGATTATAAAGTCCTGTCAGCAGATCACGGCTGCGGGCAATATGACTGTTGTAGGCAAGACTTTTAAGAGCATCCTGCATTACAAGAAAGGCAAGGGCATTATTTACCTCACGGCAAAAACGCATATATTTTAATTCAAAGCTGTCGGCTATGCCGTACAGGGTAAACGTATGATATCCAAAGCACCTGTCGTTAAAATGAGAAGGTGTGAAATATGTTACCGACGGCACCTCCTTTATAAGATGTTCAGGCAGCATATCCTTAGATGAAAACAGCGTATGACTGCCTGGTGTATCTGTTGCATACATGGTTTCGGTATAGCCTTCAGTACGGTAACGTTCTTCATAGCCGTCCATCTCCTGTCTGTTCCAGTCCTCGCACAAGCACAGACAATAGTGCATATCAGCAAACCGTTGGCTGTCGAGCAGATAGTACTCCATTCTATAAAGCGCTTCAATAAAGCTCTTGTAGTTCTCCGCCGACAGCAGTGCTGTAGAAAGGCTGCTGTCCTGATAGTCGCCCTCTATCTTCTCGTAGTTAAGACTATTAACAAGGGTCTTGTATGCTGTTGCCGTACAGCCGCAGCTTTCGCCTGCAGCGATTGAACCGTTCTCCTGCGGACAAAGCTTATCCGGTTCTTTGCCCATGATATCCCTGTAAAGCGCTCTCATTGCACTTATGCCAAGACTTCGCCATGATGAACGGTAGGTGGATATTGAGGGTACGTGCATAGCTGCCGGTACGGTCCCATCATATCCGGTTATCCTCACCTGCTCCGGTACTGATATTCCCAGTTCTGCAAGGGCATCAAATAGTGAGATTGCCATACAGTCGTTGGCACAGGCTATGGCATCGGGCATGGGCTTTCTGCCTTCTGCCAGTTCACGTGCAAATGCCTGAGTAAAATCCACCCACAAATCTCCGTACATTATATCCTCGTCAGTATATGGCAAACCCGCCTCATCCATGGCGTCCTTAAAGCCTGCAAGGCGATTCTGGGATATAGTCATCCACTCAGGTCCGGTTATGTAGTATATCTTTTTGCAGCTGTGTACTCTTATAAGATGGCGCACCATCTCCGCAGTCTCACTTCTCTCATCGTACCATACTGTATTAAAGGGCGTTTCTCCTGCATCTGTGCATACTACCGGTACGGTGCAGTTGTCTCTAAGAAAGTCGCTTACCATGACTCTGCACGCCGATGAAGCAAATGTATGCGGCAGATATATAACTCCGTCAAACATGGAAAAGTTTATGAGCCTTAATATATTATACTCCGCATTCTCTATACGTTCATCGTAAAATTCCTCTGTAGGCATAAATACGCTTGCACTGAATCCCAGCGTAAACGCCTGCTCCAGTACGCCTTTAAGCAGATCCCGATTGATGTCACGATATACCTTGCCGGCTATTATGCCTATCCGCTTTTTAAGCTCCACGCTCCTGCCTCCTTTTTGTCTTTATAGAAACCGTATCAAACTATTCCATTTAATTATATCACACATCCTGCGCCATTTCAAGACTATTTATGATGTAAAATGCAATATTCAGGATAGAATATGCTACTTCTGAAAGTATGACATCGAAAAAAATTAAAAAAACTATTGACAAGAAAGAAATCATGTGATATAATATATTTTAGTTTAACGATTTAAAGTGTAACGCTTTAAATTCCAAAAAGTATAAACAGGAGAAATGAATCATGACAGCAAGAAAAGGAAATCTTATGGAAGTACGCAGAGATATCAAAGTCCTTGACGCCACTATCAGAGACGGCGGACTTTGCAACAACTTCGAATTTACCGATGAGTTCGTAAGACAACTCTATAAGGCTAACGTGCGCAGCGGTATCGACTACATGGAGTTCGGCTACAAAGCAAGCAGAAATATGTTCAAGGAAAGCGACTTCGGCAAATGGAAGTTCTGCAAAGAGGAGGATATTCGCTCTATAGTTGGAGATAATCCCTCCGATATGAAAATAGCAGTTATGGCGGACGTCGGCAGATGCGACTACAAGGAGGACTTTCTCCCTAAGTCAGAAAGCGTTATCGACATGGTTCGTGTGGCTTGCTACATACACCAGATACCTGCCGCTATTGAGATGATAGAGCACTTTCACACTCTGGGATATGAGACTACCTGCAATATTATGGCTGTTTCTCAGTGCTCTACCGAGCAGATAGAACAAGCTCTTGAAATGTTGGTCGTTTCAAGTGTAGACGTTATATATCTGGTTGACAGCTATGGCTCGCTCTATCCGGAAAATGCCTCTGAGCTTGCTAAAACATATCTGAAAGCTGTGGAGGGCACTGACAAGAAGATTGGCTTCCACGCTCACAATAACCAGAATCTGGCGTTTGCAAATACTATTGAGACTATGTCCTATGGCGTATCGTATCTGGACGCTACTGTTCAGGGTATGGGCAGAGGCGCAGGCAACTGTGCGGCTGAGCTGCTGCTCGGTTTCCTGAAGAATCCTAAGTACAATCTCTACACCCTGCTTTGTTTCATTGAGAAGTATATGCTCCAGCTTAAAAAGGACGGCGTTGTATGGGGATATGATCTTCAGTATATGCTGACTGGTCAGCTTAACCGTCACCCTCGTGAGGCTATTGCTTTTACAAGTGAGGGACGTGAGGATTACTCTGAGTTTTATAAAACTCTGCTGGAGAACTGAATATAACAAAAAGGTCTGCTTATCGGCAGACCTCTGTCTGTCCAAAAACCCCGATTTCGTTGTCTGAAATCGGGGTTAAAATTTCAATCAAAGAACAATCAAGCAGG
>CALXBL010000090.1 GCA_944386525.1 uncultured Ruminococcus sp.
AGGATTGTCGGTAGGTGCAAACGTTGCTGCCGCAAGATTCTTTGGAGGTAAATCTGAGCAGGAACTCAACAGGACAGTTCATACCGCTATGTCGCTCAGTGCAATAAGCGGACTCATTCTTACCATAGTCGGACTTATTTTTGCAAAACAGATACTTATTCTTATGCAGACACCCTCAGAGGTCTGCGACCTGGCAGCCCTGTATCTCAGGATATATTTTGCTGGTATGATCCCGAACATGATATATAACTTCGGAAGTGCGCTGCTTCGTGCAGTTGGTGATACTAAAAGACCTTTGTACTACCTTTTCAGTGCTGGCATTGTAAACGTTGTGCTTAACCTGTTCTTTGTAATCGTTTTTAATATGGATGTAGCAGGCGTTGCTCTTGCAACTGTTATCTCACAGACTATATCGGCTGCTCTTGTTGTGCGCTGCCTTATGAAGGAATCCGGCGGTATAAGATTAAGCTTCAAAAATCTTTGCTTGGATAAGAGCATAATGGCAATTATTATAAAAATCGGTCTTCCTGCCGGATTGCAGGGCGTTATTTTCTCACTCTCAAATGTTGTTATTCAGTCCTCTATCAATATATTCGGAAATATAGTTGTTGCAGGAAATTCTGCTGCTGCAAATATTGAGAGTTTTGTCTATATGGCTATGAACGCTTTTCATCAGTCAACAATATCATTTGTAAGTCAGAACCACGGTGCTGGTCTTCATAAACGTATAGACAAAATAATCATCACAGGTCAATGCTGTGTGATCGCAACTGGTGTGATACTTGGTAATCTTGTTGTGTTTTTTGGTGAACCTCTGCTCTCTATCTACTCATCAAGTCCGGAAGTAATTGAAGCTGGTATGCTCCGTCTCACCTATATATGTACTTTCTATGCTCTTTGCGGCATAATGGATGTTATGGTGGGCGCATTGAGAGGCATTGGTTATTCAGTTGTTCCGGCTGTAGTTTCTTTCGTTTGTGTATGCGGTTTCAGACTTCTTTGGATCGCTACAGTATTCCGCATTCCTGAATTCCATAGGATAGAAACTATATATACATCTTACCATATATCGTGGATTGTTGCTATAGCTGCCAACTTCATATGTTTCCTTACTGTAAGGAAACGCGCCTATGGCAAAACTTCTGTTGTCACATAATGATCAAACAACTTTCAGACACCATGTGTGTTTGAAAGTTGTTTTTTTATCAAAGGATTGGCTATATTTTTTGCAAAAACCTATTGACTTTTTGGCTTAAATATTTTACAATTGTTATATAAAATATGTGGATGCTGATAGGAACACATAGGAGGAAAAGAATATGAGTTTTACAAAAAGACTAATGAGTACAGCTATGAGTCTGGTCATGCTGTCGTCTGTTTGGAGCTTCCCTGTATCTGCCGAGGAGTCTGCTGCAACTGAAACGGAAGTGAACTTTGCTAAGGCATTGCAGATGTCACTATACTTCTATGACGCAAATAAATGCGGCGATGGTATTACTGGCGGTAATCTTGAATGGCGCGGTGACTGCCATGTAGAAGATGCAGAAATTCCGCTTATACCAATGACAGAAGACTTTAAGGGTACAAATCTGTCACAGGAGTTTATTGACAAAAACCGCGATATACTTGACCCGGATGGTAACGGCACCCTTGAACTCGCCGGAGGATGGCATGATGCCGGTGACCATGTAAAGTTTTGTCTGCCCGGCAGTTATGCAGCCTCAACCGTTGGCTGGGGATACTACGAATTCCGTGATGCCTATATAGATGCCGGTCAGCAATGGCACATTGAGGAGACTCTGCACTGGATAAACGACTACTATCTGGATTGTACCTACTTTGATGAGAATGGTGATGTTCTCGCATTTTGCTATCAGGTCGGAGAAGGAAATATTGACCATAATTACTGGAATGCTCCTGAACTTCAGAATGAAAGCCTTCTTGATTTTGCAAGGCCCGCTTACTTTGCAACAACTGAGACACCTGCATCTGATATGTGCGCTGGTGTTGCTGCTTCGCTTGCAATCAACTATCTGAATTTCAAGGATACAGAGCCTGAATATGCTGAGCGTTCTCTTGAAACAGCTTTGAAATTATATGAATTTGCAAGAGAAACACACTCAGAAGAAGAAGGCAACAAAGTTACAAGCCTTGGTTACGACGGCGGATTCTATACGTCAAGTTACGACTATGATGAACTTGCATGGGCTGCAGTGTGGTTGTATGAGTGTACTGGAAATTATGATTATATCGACCACATTATACATATTGATGAATCTGTAACTGGCGATATGGGGGCTCATCCGTATACCGGATACTTAAAGCGCATTATTGCCGATACAGGAAATTGCTGGCAGAATATTTGGGTGCATTGTTGGGATACAGTATGGGGCGGTGTTTTTGCAAAGTTGGCACCTATAACTAATATTTCACGCGATTGGTACATATTTAGATGGAATCTGGAGTACTGGTCAGGTATGACAGAGGCTGACGGCGCTGCTCTCCATGAAAATGCCAAGGCTAATGGGCTAAAGGTGGCTGCAAATGTTCCTGCCGTTACTTCACATAAGTATTTCGGTCCTGATGACCAACTATGGAATACCACTATTACTGCTGAGGAGATTGCAGAGCTTCCGGAAACAGATGGTGCTTTCCTTGCTAAAACGCCAGGTGGTTTCTCAATGCTCAATAATTATGGTTCTGCTCGTTATGATACCGCAGCTCAGATGTGTGCTCTTGTCTATGCTAAAGAAACTGGTGATATGACCTTTGCTGACTGGGCTTATGGTCAGATGCAGTATATCATGGGTGACAATCCTATGGGCAGAGCATATATAGTAGGATATGATCTTGAAAATGGCGCTTCACATCCGCACCACAGAGCTGCACATGGATCAAAAACTCTCAACATGGACGATCCGATCGATCAGACGCACGTCCTTTGGGGCGCTCTTGTAGGTGGACCTGATCAGAATGACTATCATCTGGATATCACAAAGGACTATATCTATAACGAAGTTGCAGTAGACTATAATGCTGGCTTTACCGGAGCTTGTGCAGGCCTTTACGAATTCTATGGGCGTGATGCGGGACATATGCCTTTAGAGGATTTCCCGCCATCCGAAGAAAGCATGAAGGGCGAAATAAATGAATACTATATTGAGGCAAGAGTCGTTCAGGAAAATGAAGCTCGCTCCCAGGTAGAGGTGAAGATATACAACGATACCTCACTACCTCCTAGATATGTGGACAATATGAAATGTAGATATTACTTTAACATTGATGAGCTCATAGATGCCGGTCAAAGTATAGATGATATTGTAGTTGAGATATACTATGATCAGGAAAATGCAAATACAAACGGCGAATCATATGCTACCATATCAGACCCTGTAATGTATGATGATGACGGAAACTATTATGTGGAAATAAGCTGGGAAGGCTGTGAATTCTATGGAACACGAGTTTTCCACTTTGGGCTTATTGCCGAAATGGATGACAATTTTGAGACAAACTGGAATGCCGTAAACGATTACAGCAGAGAGGGTCTTGAAATAAGTGAGGATACGCTTCTTCTTACCGAAAAGATACCTGTATATGTAGACGATGTGCTTGTCTGGGGAGTTGAACCAAATGGTACCGCTCCTGATGATACTAAGCCTTTAACAACCACCACAACAGCCTCATCTGATACAGTTGTCACCACAACTACTAATGTCTCAACAACAACTAAAGCTATACCGGAAGATGTAAAGTATGGTGATGTGAATCTTGATGAAATTGTATCCATGGTTGATGTGGTGTATCTCAATAAATATAATGCACAGCTGCTGACTTTCAATATAAAACAGATGGCAAACGCCGACTGCATAAATAATGGTAGCATAAGCGCAGGCGATGCAAGCGCTCTGCTTCAATTCCTTGTTAAAATTATTGATGTACTGCCGGTTGAACCTGAGCAGAACTGATGATTTTATCATGAAAACGCTCCGATAAGACTGAATACAGTCCTATCGGAGCGTTTTTGCAAAACAAGTATAGGTATCGCCTAATTTAATGATCTACAGTCTGTTTGAGTCCTTCAGCCAACTGGTCAGGACAGGAAGTCTTCTTCATGCCACATTTGATACCAGCGAGACGCTCTATAGCCTCATTAACGTCCATGCCCTTTACAAGAGCACTGATACCCTGTAGATTCCCATGACAGCCGCCAGTAAACTGAACATCAACGATCTTGCCGTTTTCCGTTTCAATATCTATTCTGCGCGAGCATACACCCTTGGGAATATAAGCATATTTCATGTTGGATCCACTCCCCTTACTTTTTCATAAACGCCTGCATGAATGGATCAGCAGGAGCTGCGTCGGGATTTTCAAAAGTATCGCTTTCGGTAAAAGTGCCGTTTTCAGCAGCATGGTAGTAGGTATAATTCTTCTGATCAAGAATACTCTTCATTGTAGGAAGAATAGATACGGCTTCATCAAGAGATATCAGTCGGAAACATTCCATTCTGTCAAGCACATGATCGTCCTCATCGCCGTAAAAAAGTCTCCAGCCGCTGTCCTTGTTATCGAATCGCTCCTCAGTAAACTGTAGAGTGCCGATGTGACGTGCGTTGTATGCACGTTTAGTAATAACTGCCATATTCATATGTATGTCCTCCTTATATTATGCATTGAGAATTTCCATGAATTCCTCACCAGTAATAGTTTCATTTTCATATAGATGTTTAGCTATCTCATGGAGCTTAGTCATATTGCTTTTCAGCAGTTCCTTAGCACGTGCGTACTGTTCAGCTACAAGAGCAACCACTTTATCATCTATTTTCGTGAGAGTATCGTGTGAGCACGCAAGACTTGCGTCACCGCCCAGATACTGACTTTCGATAGTTTCAAAAGCAACCATGCCGAATTCTTCATTCATACCGTATCGGCTTATCATAGATCGGGCAATTTTAGTTGCTTGTTCAATATCATTTGCAGCTCCTGTGGATATTTCATTAAAAACCAGTTCTTCAGCAGCTCTGCCACCTGTGAATGTAGCAATCTTATTCAGAAGTTCAGTTTTAGTCATG
>CALXBL010000091.1 GCA_944386525.1 uncultured Ruminococcus sp.
TCTTCACCTTGACAGAACTAGTGCCTGCGTGACAAAGTTCACTGCCTTTTGGATGACAAAATGGGTGGGTTCTAACACTCAGATATCAGAAAAGATGGAAGATGTATTTTAGGATCAGTCTTTTATATTTACCGAGACTATTTCCATAGCTTACAGCAAGGGTATTTACATATTTGATCGATGAATTTACATCTTCTATATCAGGTTCTTTTCCTCCCATATCTGCTGCAAGAACGAGGGCGATGACTTTTTGAGCTCCATCGCCGTCAAATCCCTTAGTATTAAGAATTTCTCTTGCAGATGCAGCAAAATCCAGAAGCTGACTATTTTCCGGAGAAAGCCCCATATGCAGCAGAATTTTCATAAGGAACTTATATACATACAGTATACCAGCAATTCTGTTCTTATTTTTAAATTTGCGCATACGCATATCAATATGATATTTACGTGTAAGCAGGATAATAGCAATAATAAGTGCTGCCGCAGCAAAAAAGCAGACAATGATGATTATTATTTTTAGTAAAGATGAACTAAATCCGCTGCTGTTATACACAGAGTTGTTGCCGCTTATTTGGGTAATAGTTGTAGCTGTTGGATTGCTGTAGCTTTCTGTAACAGTAGTAGCAGTAGTAGTCTCAGTAGTTTCGATCTGAGTATCTGTAATAATTTCCGTTGTAGTCATACTCATATCAGATATCTGTATATCTTCCTCGGTAGAAACCTCATTATCATAATACCCTGGAGTTAGCTCATACGGGACCCAGCCGTACCCATCGATATAGAATTCGCACCAAGCGTGAGATGAAGAATCCTGTAGTGTCACAGTAACAGAGCCATCAGAGTTTTCTTTACCATTTTCAATCATATCCGTTGAAACAACATATCCCTCGCAATACCTTGCAGGTATTCCCAGATATCTGGCAATAACAGTACCAGCAGATGCATAGTGCATACAGTAACCCTTTTTATTTTCCATGAGAAAATAATTAACAAAATCCCTTGTAGAAGGTGTTGCACCTGGAGCAAGCGTATATTCACATTGTTCAGCCAAATATGAGCGTATAGCGGCGAGTGTTGCTATGTCATTGCCATTTTTGGATATCTCAACAATATCCGAGGGAATAGATGCATATACTTCTGCCAGTTCTTCAGAGGATGATGTACTCAGATAATTTTCATAAACAAATGGGCGGTATACATAACTTTCAGCAAGTGAAGCCTGCAGAGTCTGAGTTGTGTATTCAGAGTTAATATAGGGTGGATTGAGAGATGATATACAGAACGACTCAGAAGAAGTAGCAACACCAAGCTGCTCAAAAAAAGTTGCAGTTGTTTTGTCAGAAAAATTAAATCCAGTGGATGGTATATAGTAATTGTTAATAGGCATCTGGGATTCATCTGAAAAGTCCTGGTCGAGAGAGAAGATAAACTCATAATTCTCATCATCATTGATATAGCATCCTGTATCATATTTATAGGTAAAGCCTTCACCGTATGCAGCATAAGGTTGAATTACATCATTTGTTTTTATAATGGGTTCAATTGTAATTATGCCATTGTTATCGGAGGTACTTGCCTGATTGCTCATAAAAGGCAATATCTGCGGCACACATTCAAATTTTTCAAATAAGGTATCGAGTTTTACATTTTCCTCCCATACTTCATCCGGAAGGATACTCCACTTATTATTTTCATATACTGAACCAGTAAAGTTCTTCAAGTACATACTGTGTTCAGGGATTTCAGTAAATGTAATTTCTACTTCGTCTCTTTCCTTATATTCAAGTTTGTTTTTAGTGCCTAATTCACGAGTATCTGGATCTTCAAATATACCAAGGGTAATAGCAAAATTCTGTAATGTTTGTTTTAAGTCTTCAATTCTAAAATCCTCAATATGAGTACGCATATCTCTGCGTTTTTCCTGAATATTTTCATCAGTGGTTAAATCGTAGTAATTCGTGATAGCGACGGCAGTTATAATCGTTGCAGAAGTGATCGCAATAGCAGCAATTCCGCAGTTGGCAATATTGCCGGCACGAACGCGATTCCCTCCTGGATTTTGACCGTGTTGTCCTGCGAGCTGTATAGCAAGGACTCCTAACCAGGTAGCCACGAGGATAAACATAGCCGTTATATTCATAGAAAGTCCTTCATAGAGTCCTATTTCTACGGGAATGAATGTAAGAAGGAAATAGGGGATAAAATACGTTTTTCTTATAAGAAAAACTGCGATAAGACTTGATATGATGACTGAAGAACAGCACATAAACCAAGTGACCGAAATTTCTGGCGATTCAATATTATCAAGAATAAAATATTGAGTATCAGTTTTATGAGCAATGCTATAACAGGAGTTATAAAACAGCTTGGCACCAAGAACGACCTGCTCCATTTTTATCAATCCAGCTACAATACCGGCAGCAAGAGGAATGAACCCTGTTAACTTCAGCTTGCCAGGCATATTATTTAGTATACAGCTAAGTGCTGCAGAAAATACAGTTACAGACCAGAAAACACCAGTTTTGTAATCAGGTCTTATCATGGAAATGCACACTGCACAAGTACAAACTGAACCTACAATGGCAATGAGCATAAGCAGCGAGATCCTTAGAGATACAGTTTTATGCTTTGTAGTGACAGTAATAGTCGGGTCAATATGGAAACTACTCATTCCTGCATCACCTCTGCAATATCTGATAGTTTTTTAAGGTCTGCTGCAATTGATTCATTGCGGACAAAAACAATATTGCCAACGTCTTTTTGTTCTGAGAAGGGAAATTCAGCAGTGATGATAAAGAGTCTGTTTTTTTTGAATATTTTAGACATGGCGTTTATATCATCTCTATTGTATGCTGGGGTACAGAAGTATACAGCATTTGTAGAGTGAATAGCTATTTGTTTTGATGTCAGTTTTATTAACTCTGAGGAAGACTGCGATGGCATATGAGACAGAAGCGATGCAAAGCAATCGTTTATTTCAGGCATGGATTTGAGATCATTCCATTCAAGTTCATCAGTTTCTTGATTATACCAATAAAGAACAGTAGAGATGTTTTGCTGTATAAAAGCTGATGTTAATGTATAAGCAGCCTCCAGTGCAGTATCAATGGAATCAGCACTGATATTGTCAGCAGAAGTATAATCCATAATAACAGCAGTTCGCTGTCTGATGGGGAAGCTGTATTCCTTGACCCAGATGGTATCAGTTCTGCTACTTAGTTTCCAGTGTATGCGTTTCTGCATATCGCCAGGCTGATATTCTTTGATACGGTACACTTCAGACGGATCATCTCCAGCACGCAGTTTTGAGTAAATATTGCTTTCGTTATCTGTTTCACTGCACGGAATATTTATCGTATATCCAATATGAGTTCCGGACGGAAGTGTCATAAGAGATGTTGTAAAACCAGTATGCATCTTCCAGCTGAACAGTCGTATATAATCGGCAAATTGCAGACGTTTAAGCTCAATATCAGTAATACCGCAATGTGGCACGGTGATAGTAAATTCCACAGTAGTTACATTCCTAGATGGGATCGGAAATGAGAGCGTGATATCCGCCTGCTCATTTGTCATACGATTTGTACAAACAAGGTGAGCTGCAGCTTTGCTTACAGGGAGGAAACCATTATTTTTAACTACAAGCTGAATTGCCTGAGGTGTATTGCGGTGATATGATGTACCCGTTGACTGCACTGATGCATTTATACTGCATCTTATATATACAAGACTTATTATCATAAAAACGGGCAGCAGAAGAAGAGTCATAAGCAAAAATACAGAAAACTCTCCAAGGTAAAGCACAGAGAACAGAGCAGCAATAATAATTATAATTAAATACAGGATCTTCATCCAAGCGGTATATATCATATTCTGCCCCCATCGGGTCTTGGAACAGGCACAGTATGAAGTATCTCTTGTATCACCCGAGAAACTGCCTGAGAACCTGTGCTTTGTGAGCGCATAATAAGTCGATGCCTAAACACATCGGCACATATAGCAGCCACATCATCAGCGAGTACGTAATCACGTCCACGCATGAACGCCATACCTCTTGATGCATCTGTAAGAGCTATAGTACCTCTTGGGCTGACACCCAATAAGATTGCTGGATGATGTCTTGTGGCATCGACCAGATTTGCTATATACTGATATATTTTCTGACTGATAGTAACTTGAGAAACAGCCTCTCTTATCTGTAAAAGGATATTTGCATCAGCTACGGGCTGTATTGTATTGAGTGGATTAACCTTCTCTCTCGACCTGAGAATCTCTATTTCATCTTCTAAATCCGGATATCCCATTTCGAGTTGAAACATAAATCTATCCATTTGAGATTCGGGCAGCATTTGCGTTCCAATGGAGCCAATAGGGTTCTGAGTAGCAATAACGGTGTGGGGTTGTGGGAGTTTGTAGGTAACGCCATCAACAGTCACGCTGCCTTCCTCCATAACCTCAAGAAGTGCGGATTGAGTTTTACTTGAAGTACGATTGATCTCATCAGCCAGAAATAGCTGACAAAATAGTGCACCTGGCTGAAAAACGAACTGTTCATTTTTTTTCTGATATATAGAAAAGCCAGTTAGGTCAGCCGGGAGGACATCCGGAGTAAACTGCATTCGTTTGCAGTCGAGACGCAGAGCTTTAGAAAAAGCAAGCGCAAGTGTAGTTTTTCCCACACCAGGCTTGTCTTCTATCAGGATATGACCTTTAGAGATCATAGCCAGCAAGACTTTGGCGATCATAACGTCTTTACCGATAACGGCTTTTTTAACTTCTGCGATTATGCGGTTTATGTATTTACCGTATTCCGCAACATAAGAATACTGCATGTATGCTCCTTTCATTTAAGCAGAAAACATTGCTTAAATATAAATATTATTCATTATATTATACCACTATTCATTATTAAAATCAATAGCGTTAAAGCAACAATTTATTTCATGTTTGTAGGATTACAATAGATGTGAGACAATTTACAAAAAAAGGTAGCGGAACAGCATAGACCTGTGTTACAGTTAAGT
>CALXBL010000092.1 GCA_944386525.1 uncultured Ruminococcus sp.
TTCCTGCTTGATTGTTCTTTGATTGAAATTTTAACCCCGATTTCAGACAACGAAATCGGGGTTTTTGGACAGACAGACGGTTTTTCATAAGAAAAACCGTATTTCCAATATTTACATAAGAGGTGCAATAAGTCTTAGTATACGATTATATAGCAATCTAAGACCAGAATCGCTTTTATTATACTTTTCAGTCACCTCACAGCATTTCGACATAATCTCCTCAAAGTCCACCTTTACGTCTAATACAGCATCGCAGTCTGCAAAGAATACTGCATTTTCAAAGTGGAAATAAAGACTGCGGTAGTCAAGATTTATTGTTCCAACAATAGCCATTCTATCGTCGCATATACACTGCTTTGAATGTAGAAATCCCGGCGTATATTCATATATGCGCACTCCGTTCTTTACAAGCTGATAATAATAGGAACGTGTCATTTGATATACGAACTTCTTATCGGGAATGCCGGGAGTGAATATCCTCACATCAACGCCCCTCTTGGACGCCAGATTAAGTGCTCGGCTCATCTCGTCACTTATAATAAGATAAGGCGTTGTGAACCATATATACCTTTCAGCACTGTTAATCATATTCATATACACGTTTTCTCCAAGATATATATCATCAAGCGGACAGTCTCCATATGGCACAACGCAGCCAGTGGATTTATTTATGTACTCTAAATCAGGAAAGTACTTATCAAAATCTTTATCGGTAGTCTTTATAGTGTTCCACATTTCCAGGAACTGCACAGTCAAACTTTTAACTCCATTTCCACGAAGTCTCAATCCCGAATCCTTCCATTCTCCATATGGATGTGTTATATTAAAATATTCATCCGCAAGATTATATCCTCCGGTAAATCCAACCTTACCGTCGATAACTGTTATCTTGCGGTGGTCTCGATTGTTCATAAACACATTTATAACAGGCATTATAGGATTGAACACTCTGCACTGTATACCGTGATTTTCCAGCTTTCTGTTAAATACAGGACTCAAAAAGCTCACGCTTCCAAGGTCGTCATATATAATCCTTATCTCCACTCCCCTGTCTGCACAGTCATAAAGGGCTGCTTTTATCCTACCGAAAGCCTCAGCGTCCTCTATGGCATGATACTCCATAAATATAAACTTCTTAGCTCTGGAAATAGCTTTGATAATATCGTCAAGTGCCTTGTTCGTGTCACCATAAAATTTTACTTCTGTATCGTCATACACTGGATATCCGCTGTCATCACGTATATATCTAAGTTGACTGTAGTACGGCACTTCATCCCCTTTTTCAAAAGAACTATTATTAAGATATTTGCTGAAGAGCTTATTTTCAACACTATCAAGCTTTTCCCGCTTCTTTTTCGTAAGGGCAGAACGTCCGGCTATAAGGTATAATACAAGTCCTGCATATGGTGATAAAAGTATTAGTATTACCCAGGAAAGCTTGAATGCCGCATTAGTATGCTTGCTGACAATTTCCAGTACCAATGCAATTGCAAGAACATTCGTAAGCGCCGATACCCAGGTGTTCATTTGATTGAAATAGAAAACCATAAACAGTAACCAAGCAATTTCAATAAGTATTATAAGAGCTACAAACACAAGACGCCCTATGCTGTTTTTCGTGCTGTCATCAAATCTTTTGCTCATAGTTCATTTTGACCTCCACAATTTCCCGTTTAAGTATTATTATAACACATCTGAGCAAAAATTTCAATACTATGTTTTTCTGAAAAAATAATGAAATTCACCTCCGCCTCTATAAAAATTTGAAAGAATATAAAAGTTTTGAAAAAAAGCTTGATTCCAGTATGGAAATGTAGTATAATGAATATATGTGTGAAATATCACAGTATGTCCTACTACGAAAGGAGTATAAAAATGATTTATTCAAACGAAGTCAATGAAATGTGCTGCGTAAGACAGGGCGTAAACCATGGTGCGGCTCCGATCCCGGAGGAAGCTAAGTGGGTCAAGGCTAAGGAAATCAGCGATATTTCCGGTTTTACACACGGTGTGGGCTGGTGTGCACCTCAGCAGGGCACTTGTAAGCTTTCCCTAAACATTAAGGAAGGCATTATCCAGGAATGTCTCGTTGAAACTATCGGATGTTCTGGTATGACTCATTCTGCTGCTATGGCATCTGAGATCCTGCCCGGCAGAACTATTCTCGAAGCTCTGAACACTGACCTGGTTTGTGACGCCATCAACACAGCCATGAGAGAACTGTTCCTCCAGATCGTATACGGTCGTTCACAGAGCGCTTTCTCTGAAGGCGGTCTTGTTATCGGTGCTGGTCTTGAAGACCTTGGTAAGGGCAACCGTTCTCAGGTTGGTACTATGTATGGTACTCTCGCTAAGGGTCCTCGTTACCTGGAAATGACCGATGGCTATGTAACAGCTCTGGCACTGAATGAAGACGATGAGATCATCGGCTACAAGTTCGTAAACTTCGGCAAGATGATGGACTTCATAAAGGCAGGCGATGACGCTAACACAGCTTTTGAAAAGGCTCAGGGTCAGTATGGCCGTGTAGCTGATGCTGTAAAGCTCATTGATCCGAGAAAAGAATAAGGAATCAGAGGAGGTTAAGTCTAATGGCATTGTTTGAATCTTATGAGAGAAGAGAAAAGCAGATCCTCGAAGTACTGAATAGCTACGGCATCAGCACTATCGAAGAAACTGCTGAAATTACAAAGGCTGCTGGTCTGGATGTATACTCTATGATCGAAAATATTCAGCCTATCTGCTTTGAAAACGCAAAGTGGGCTTACACTGTAGGTGCTGCTATCGCTATCAAGAAGGGCTGCAAGAGAGCTGCTGACGCTGCTGCTGCTATCGGTGAAGGTCTTCAGTCTTTCTGTATCCCCGGTTCCGTTGCTGACCAGCGTAAGGTTGGCTTGGGTCACGGTAATCTGGGCAAGATGCTGCTGGAAGAAGACACTAAGTGCTTCGCATTCCTGGCTGGTCACGAATCCTTCGCTGCTGCTGAAGGCGCTATCGGTATCGCTGAAAAGGCTAACAAGGTTCGTAAGGAACCTCTGAGAGTTATCCTGAACGGTCTTGGTAAGGACGCAGCTCAGATCATCGCTCGTATCAACGGCTTTACATACGTTGAAACTGAGATGGATTACCACACAGGTGAGGTTAAAGAAGTATTCCGCAAGGCTTACTCCGATGGTCTCCGTGCAAAGGTTAATTGCTACGGCGCTAACGACGTTACTGAAGGCGTTGCTATAATGTGGAAGGAAGGCGTTGACGTTTCTATCACTGGTAACTCCACTAACCCGACTCGTTTCCAGCATCCGGTTGCAGGTACTTACAAGAAGGAATGTATGGATAAGGGCAAGAAGTACTTCTCCGTTGCTTCCGGCGGCGGTACTGGACGTACCCTCCACCCCGACAATATGGCTGCAGGTCCGACTTCATACGGTATGACTGATACTCTGGGTCGTATGCATTCCGATGCTCAGTTCGCTGGTTCTTCTTCAGTTCCCGCTCACGTAGAAATGATGGGCCTCATCGGCGCCGGCAACAACCCAATGGTTGGTATGACTGTTGCTGTCGCAGTTGCTATCGAAGAAGCTGCTAAGGCTGGTAAGTTCTAATCTAAAATTATATAGATACAATATTTCCCCGAAAGTTTCACACTTTCGGGGATTTTTGTTTTCCGTCAAATTGTACATAGAAGCCGTTAAAAAAGCTGCTTAGGTAACAAGTAGATAGCGTATAGGTAACAAATTCAAGCTAAATTAAAGCGCATCTACTGCACTTCTAAGCTGATCTATTGTTTTATGAGTATATACCTTTTCAGTAACATCTGTGGAAGCGTGTCCCAAAAGCATCTTTTTGATTTTAGGATTTATATTATGATCGTCCAGCATTGTGGCAAACGTATCTGCTTGCAGACCATCAGGCGGCTGCGGTAAAGCTTAAATCTGCGGAGAAAAGCCTTAAAGATTTCTGCAATGCCACCGGTCAGGACCGTGATAGGTTCCGTGAACAGGTGCTTGGTTTTGGTAGGTCTGAGGCTCAGAGGGCGGTGCAGGCAGATAAAAAGGCTAAAAAAGCGTTGACTTATGTGAACGATAGTGGTATAATTAGATATAAGAGGATAGTGGATGCCGTTAAATCAAATAAAATAACGTTAAAGCTGAACCCCGAAAAACAAAATCCGCATATTCTTGGTGCACCCGGTTATGATGCTTCAAAGAATAAGAGTTACTTCAATATAACGCTTGAAGAAGTGCAGGAATTGGTTAATGGGTATCATGGTACAGGAGAAGTTCGTGTCTATTCCAATGGTCAAATAAAAGAAGTTTTTGCCGTTGAGGAAGAAATAGGTGTTGTTATATCGCAAACAGGCGAAATAATAGGAAAGTCAAATAGGATTAAGGTTCATTATTCAGAAAAAGAACGCATGCTGTACCAGTGAAAAAAATGAGTGAAGTGTAAATGAGTTTAGAAAAATTCTACGAAAAAAAAGTAAGACTAATTGATAATAAAAACAAAGAATATTGTGGCTTTGTCACTTCATTTAGCTATGCAAAAGACGAGGAAGAAAACGAAGATGCGATTGATTTGGATTGTGGTTTTGGTTTTCATGAATCTGATATCAAGTCAATCGAAATAATAAATTAAGCACCTTGCATAAAAACAGGGTGCTTTATTT
>CALXBL010000093.1 GCA_944386525.1 uncultured Ruminococcus sp.
TCCAGGCGTTTTTGATATTGTTTTTCAGCTCAACTCCGAGAGGACCGTAGTCCCAGGTGTTAGCCAGACCGCCGTAGATTTCGGAGCCAGCATACACATAACCTCTTGACTTGCAGAGATCGACGATTTTTTCCATGCTCTTTTCTTTGTTTGACAGCATATTACATACCTCTTTCGATATTTATTCGGGAAGATCACTCTTCCTGATTTTCAAAATATATACGCACAGCTTCACTGATAACGCTGAATCCGTAACCCATTCTCACCAGTGCAGCTTTGCATTTTTCCACCTTCTGACGGTCGTCAGGGTCGGTAAGGAGTTTTTCATATTTTCTGTTTAACAGCCATAGGATATTTTCTATCTGAAGTTCCTCGTCCATATAAGGCAGCAAGGTTTTGTCGATAACGGTTTTCGGGATACCTTTTTGGTATAGTATCTGAGAAATGCGTCGAGGACCGTATCGTTTCACCTCAGCTGCCTTTTGAGCGGCAGACTCAGCATATTTCCAGTCGTTTACAGCGCCAATATCGCACAGCTTATTCATAATGGCGTAGCATACTTCTTCCTGATAATTCTGGTTGAGCTTTCTGAACATCATCTGATAGCTGTAGCCCTGCCTGTCTAACAGGTAGAGTGCACGCTGGAAACCACGTCTTACATCGTTGTCAAATAGTATTTGTTGCAAAGTTTCCTCAGATATTTCAGAAAGGTTTAGTAAGTCGTATTTAGCGGCGATTTCACGATGAATGGAATAGACCAGATCGTTTTCGAGGGTCAGCTCCAGATACGAGCCGTGCTGAGCCCTACATGACAATATTTTCATGTTAATAGTCAGACGGGAGTGAATTCATCGAATTGGTCATCAATCTCGGAGATAGAATCTGTATCCGGATTGAAGTCGCCATTTTGGCTGATTTCGTCCTGGGCAGCCTTGTTTGCGGCATTGGCAGCAGCTGCTTCAAGGCGTTTTTTGTCGCTTTTCTCCGAGCTGTTCTGAGAGTTCTTTTCACGCAGTTCCTTAGCTTTTCTGGCGTCTTCCTCCGCCATTTCCTTAAAGCGTGCACGGATTTTTTCTTCGAGTTCTTGCATAAGCTCAGAGTTTCCGAGTAGAATTTCCTTGACGTTATCACGGCCCTGTCCCAACTTTTGACCGTTGTAGCTGAACCATGAGCCACTTTTTTGGATTATATCGAGTTCTATAGCCATATCGAGTACTTCTCCTGTACGGGAGATGCCCTTGCCATAGATTATATCAAACTCGCATGAACGGAAGGGTGGAGCCACCTTATTTTTTACAATTTTGACCTTGGTGCGGGCGCCGATTATCTCGGAGCCGTCCTTGATAGGTTCGCCCTTTCGCACATCCAGACGGATAGTAGCATAGTATTTGAGGGCACGTCCGCCGGGAGTAGTTTCGGGGTTGCCGTACATAACACCTATCTTTTCACGTATCTGGTTGATGAAGATAGCAACGCAGCTTGATTTTGAGATAACAGCAGTGAGTTTTCTCATAGCCTGTGACATAAGTCTTGCCAGCATACCAACGTGTGAGTCGCCCATTTCGCCGTCTATTTCAGCCTTGGTGGTGAGTGCAGCAACGGAGTCAACAACGAGAACGTCGATAGCGCCGGAACGAACGAGAGCTTCAGCTATCTCAAGTGCCTGTTCGCCGCTGTCGGGCTGAGATACAAGGAGATTGTCAATATCAACACCCAGAGCTGCGGCATAGTTAGGGTCGAGTGCGTGCTCCACGTCAATGAAAGCTACTTCACCGCCTAGTTTCTGAGCCTCAGCAGCAATGTGGAGTGCAACGGTAGTCTTACCTGAGCTTTCCGGGCCATACAGTTCAACGATGCGTCCTCTTGGAACGCCGCCAACACCCAGAGCCATATCAAGTGACATAGAGCCTGTAGGGATAGCCTCTATATCCAGCTTACCGCTTTCGCCCATACGCATGATAGAACCTGGTCCATATGTTTTGGTGATATGAGCAATGGCGCTTTCTAAAGCTTTTTTCTTTTCCTCAGCAGTAGCTGGCATTGCTGGCTGATTTTTCTTTTTGAGTTCATTTTTAGCCATGGTATATATCCTTTCTATAGTTTGAATTATCCGATAGCAGCCCGAAGCTGATCTTCCAGCTGCTTTTTAACAGTATTATAAGCAAAATCCTGTTGTCTGCGGCGCTGCTGACTGACTATCTCACGTTTCAGGACGGAATCGTTAAGTATCCTATGTGCAGTAAGAGCAGCGACCATCGGGTCTTTATCTTTGAGGAGTATACCTGTACCGCCTAGAGTATAAGGGACAGCACTGGAGTTATAAGCCATTATTGGCACGCCGAAGTACATAGCCTCCACAAGTGGTACGCAGAATCCCTCATGCTCACTCATGCAGACGAACATATCTGCCACCTGGTAGTAGGCTATAAGCTGTGAGAACGACACGTGACCGGCAAACAGGACATTTTTAAGTTCCAGAGCCTGTATATAACGTTGTAGGCGTCTGTAGTAAAGCTCCGTACCCTGCCACGAGCCGACGAAGATAAGACGTGACTTAGGATTGCAGTGTTTCTGGTAGTTGTAGAAGAATCTTATAACATCCTCGTGCTTTTTATTTGGGGCGACTCTGCCCACGAAGAGGAAGTTTACAAATCCGTCGTTGTCGTAGTGTTTCATAACGGCGTCATCAGGTTTCTGGGAGTAGTCAGTAAATGGTATGAGTATAGGTCTCACAGTAATATCGCATTTATACCCCAGATCCTGAAGTTCACGCTTGTTATACTCCGAATCGGCAATGCAGAAGTCAGCCTTGTCCGCAAGATATGCAGCGCCTTTTCTGCCGTAGTCAAGCAATTCTTCCAGTTCGCCGTTATACGGTCGAAAGAAGTAAGACGGAGTGATATTGTGGTAGATAATCCCTTTTCGGCATCTCAGATCTGATATCTGAAAGCTCAGCTGAGAGCCTGTTGAAAGGTGGTATAAAATAGTATCAGCGGAGCTGAGCCTGGGAAGTTTGGAGATATGCTTTACAGTTCCTGTGGGAAGTCTGTTGTCGATATTTTCGGCATAAATACCCGTATCGTAACCCATAGCTTTAAGAACCTTGCCAACAGCGATGGCGTCGTTGCTAACTGCGTCGCCCATAGCAATAGTTGGCATTAGCTGTAACACACGCATCAGTTTTTCACCTGCCGTTCAGCAGCAAGCTGCTCGCTTAGTGAGATGACCTGTTTTTGAAGACGATCTATCTCCATGCGATTATTGCGCTGCTGTAGTTCAAGAGCCTCAATGCGTTTAGCAAGGGAGAGTGTGCTCTGCTCCTGCGAGTCTTTTATATAAAGCTCCAGCTGCTGAACAGCCTGAGCAGTATTTGCGTTGAGAGCGGACTGCTCTTCTGCGATAGGTTCGATGTAGAATCGAGTGAGTTTTCTTATTGCTCTTTTGAAGAATTGTGAAACAGGGTTGCCGGTAATGGGATTATCCGGCGTAAGCAGGTAGTAATCTGAGATATACGCCACATTTTTTTGCAGCAGATCCGGATCGAACTGGTCAGCATAGTTTCTCGGGTTGGCGTCGCAGGGGATATCGGCAAAGGAAAGCATATCACCGCTCAGACCTTTTTCCTTAATATCTGCCCTGATTTCCGACATAATGTCCTCTATATTAAGACTCATAAGAAAGACCGTTCCTTTCTGAAGATATACTTCTGAATATTCTTCTCTATTATACTCCATATACGGAGAAATGTCAAGATTTTCGCTTATGGTGTATAAAAAAGAGCCGCCTGTAAAAGGCGGCACTGTCTGTCCAAAAACCCCGATTTCGTTGTCTGAAATCGGGGTTAAAATTTCAATCAAAGAACAATCAAGCAG
>CALXBL010000094.1 GCA_944386525.1 uncultured Ruminococcus sp.
GCCACTTTCAACAGTGACTGCTTGTTTGTAAATTCCTTTTTAACTTATTTCCCCAATTATTGACAGAGAGCCTTAATATCCGTTGGGATGAGCTTTGTGCCAATTCCATGCACTGCTGATGATTTCTTCCAGCTCTGCATGACATGGATTCCAGCCAAGTATTGTTCTCGCCTTTTCGCTTGATGCAACAAGTCTTGCCGGATCTCCTGCACGTCTGGGAGTCTCAATTGCCGGAATAGGGTGACCTGTTACCTTGCGTGCTGTTTCAATGACTTCACGCACTGAATAACCCACTCCGTTTCCAAGGTTGAATATATCGCTTTTTCCGCCGTTCAAAAGATACTCTACAGCCAGAATATGTGCCTGTGCAAGGTCGGTAACGTGGATATAATCACGTATACAAGTTCTATCAGGTGTATCATAGTCAGTTCCATAAATAGATACGGATTCACGTTTGTTATTGGGAACCTGAAGTATCAATGGAATAAGATGACTTTCAGGATTATGAGCCTCGCCTATAGTTCCGGTAGCGTCAGCGCCGCAAGCATTGAAATAACGAAGTGATACATAATTCATATTATGAGCAAGAGATGTCCAATGGAACATTTTCTCCATAGCAAGCTTTGTTTCTCCATAAGGATTTGTAGGACACGTTCTGTCACTCTCAAGTATCGGGATATTTTCAGGCTCACCATAGGTTGCTGCTGTAGATGAAAAGACGATCTTTCCAATATTGTTTGCCACCATAGCATCAAGCAACACCTTAGTTCCACAAAGATTATTATCATAATACTTGAGTGGATTTGAAACACTTTCCCCAACAAGAGAATAAGCCGCAAAATGAATGACAGCGTCTATCTTTTCAGCTTTGAATAAATTATCAAGGAAATTAAAATCATGTATACTTCCTTCATAAAATTTAGCCTTTTCCGGTACAGCTGCTCGATATCCAGTAACCAGGTTGTCTGCAACAACAACATCATATCCCGCTCTTATAAGCTCAAGTGCTGTATGTGAGCCTATATATCCCGCTCCACCTAAAACAAGAATACTCATAATTATTCAGCCTCCTCTGTGATCATTATACCGCCGTATGGCCGTATGCGCATTTTAATACATGAACCTTCACCGAAAAGTGAATCCATTCCAGTCTTGTATGTGTCTATAATACTTAGGGGAACAAATGCCTGTATAGTACCAGCAAATCCTCCTCCATGAACTCTGACAGCACCTGTTCCGCCGAGTATTCTCTTGCTTACCATAATGGCAAGAGGTATCTCTTGATTCTGAGGTTTTTTTGTAGAATAGAGATTTTGCAGGAATCTTTCGGATGAATCTCCCGACTCCTGAACAAGAGCAAGAAATTTGTCAATATCATTGTTTTCAAGTGCCTTAGCCTCTTCGGCTACTCTTTCATTTTCTGAAATAAAATGTGATGCACGCATTATTGCTCTGTCACTGCAAGTTTTACGAAGCTCAGGTATGGCTCTATAAAATTTGTCCTCATCAACACCACGGAGTACATTTTTTCCAAAATATGCGGCTACCTGCCCCATCTCATATGGAATAGCCACATAATCATCTGTCAGATCTGCATGACTTCCCTTTGTATCGGTAATGCAAAGTCCATAGCCTGCTTTTTCGAAGTCGAAGTTGTGCTGTTCAATTACAGGATTTACTGTATCGCAAAAATCAATAAATACAAATCCTCCGACTGAGCTTACCATCTGATCCATAAGACCGCTCTTTTTTCCAAAGTAAACATTTTCAGCAAACTGTCCTATCTTTGCAATCTCAACAGCTCCAGCTCTGCCTGAAAAATAATGTTTATCAATTATTGTTCCTATCAGGACTTCAAATGCTGCTGATGAGGAAATACCGCTGCCGCTAAGTACGTCAGATGTTGTATACGCATCAAAACCGCCTATATCAGCTCCCATTTCATGGAATTTATAGGCAATGCCTCTAATCATTGCTGCACTTCCTGTTTCGCCATCTTTTACAGACATATCACTGAGATCGACAATGTCTTCTGGATATCCAGAAGATTTTACTCGTATCACATTTTCGTTATGAAATGAAACTACAGCGATCACATCAAGGTTTACAGCAGCAGCAAGGACGCATCCATGCTGGTGATCAGTATGATTGCCTCCGATTTCAGTTCTGCCGGGCGCAGAAAACATTTCTATATCGTTACGATCCGGATATATTCTCTTAAATTCATTTATTGCATTGGTATAGCGTTTTTTCTGATACGTAAGCGTATCTGGCTCAGAACCATACATCTCACCAATCAAATTGTCATACAGCCCATTGTTCAAATTTGTTATGAGTTTATCTGCATTCATAATCATACCTCCTGCATCATTCAGTTATATTATAATTATTAAGACCTGCTGCATTTGCAGAATATATTTTAAGTATTGCTCTAGAATCATCTAAATTGATCACATTGTCAGATACTATATCCGCAATATTAAATGCAAGCTGTTCCTTTTCTGAGTTTTCTTCAAGCTGGATAAATTTAGTATGCATCCCCGCAGCGCTTTGTGAATAGTAAGTATTGATAATAATGGCATCATTTATATCAAGAGTACCATTTCCGTTTATATCACCAAGAGATGTGTTTTCTGATAACACAGGATCAGTTCTTACAGTAGTGGTGGTTGTTTCAGTTATAGTTTCCTGCGAAGTAGTTGTTGTTGTTGTTGCTTCTTCGGCTTTTTTGTTAGTAAAATAATCGAAAATCAGCATTGCTTCTTCTTTTGCCATTTTTTTTAAATTTGCATCGCTGCTAAGCCATACTGTCGCTCGGTAATTGGTGTGAAATGAATGTTCAAGCAGAACTCCTGGTGTTTCAACATATCGTGCGCCGCATAATACGCCATACCATTCATCATCCCATACACCGTTGCCATCACGATCCTCAATCGACAATCTCTGAAATATTTCACCTGACTGATATGTATTCATAACTTCAGCGACTTTATCTGCAAGAAGCTGACCTATTTCCCGACTTGTATCATCGATATCTGTCCATTCCAGATCCTGATAGCATAGTGCAACTGGTTTGTCTATTGAATAATACGATGCTGCATTACTATGTATTGATATAAACAGATCATACCCTTTTGACATATGACCTCTCGGTATAAGATCGGGATTATCCTCAAGAGAAGTCTTTGTAATATCAGCATGTGCTCCAAGAGCTTCCAGTTCAGTCTTCAGATAATTTGAAAGTTTCCAATTCATTACGCTCTCATAATAAGAGCTGTATACCGGAGAGGGATTATAATATCCATAGTGCCCCGGGTCTATCATTACCTTTACTACGTTCTCATCAAGACCGATTATGCTACTATTTATTTCAATATCTTCAAGTGGAGGCATTTTATCTTCTTCTGATGTTATAACTGTAGTGGCAGCAGCCTTGTATACAGGTACATCCTCATTATAGGCATAGATCTGATCCCCATAGTTTGAGGAATCGTCAATTATATATTCTTCTTCAGATATATCACGAACACTTGCATATAATGGCATTGACAATGTACTGCACATCAATGATGAAGCCACTATACAAGATGTAATCTTTTTTATCATATGCATATGCTCCTAACTGTAGTTCAACTGCAGTTATTGATATTGATAAATCAATTTTCTACTTTTTCATTATACCAGATAAAAATACAAATTGCAATAGTTCTGGTTGTAAAACTTGAAAATACAGCACACATTTTATCAATTTAATTACAACATAAAATAAATTGTTGCTTTAACTGTTGGTTTGTCAATGATGTGAGACAAATTAAATCAAAAAACTTGACCGTAAATAAGGAAAGCCTTGATGTAATC
>CALXBL010000095.1 GCA_944386525.1 uncultured Ruminococcus sp.
CCACTTTCAACAGTGACTGCTTGTTTGTAAATTCCTTTTTAACTTATTTCCCCAATTATTGACAGAGAACCTATTTTACAACAAAAATACCACGGCTCATTAATATGCCGTGGTATTTTTTATATTCACATAGGTAAAGTAAAACTTATCACTGTACCTTTTCTGCTTATGTCAGCATCCAGAGTTCCTCCGTGGGCGAGGATTATACTTTTGCACACGGCAAGACCTATCCCCATATTACGCTTTACATTCTTTTCCCCGCTACTATCCGAATCAAACATCGCTCCAAACGACAGTCCTGATTTTCCCGCAGCTGAACAACCGTCATCTGATATCTCAAAAGTAACTGTATTGCCAGTTTTATAAAGAGAAATCGTTATACAGGTATGATCTTTTGCGTGAAGCACTGCATTCTCCAGCACATTGAAGATTACCTGCTCTATCAGTATCGGGTCCATCGGTACAAAAAAATAATCCTCAGGCAGCCTTATCTGTATCTTCTCCTTTGGATACACCTTCCCTATCCTTGCAACTGCACTGGAAATAATTTCCTCGGGGAGCTCCGGCGTTTTGCTTATATGCGAGTTTTCACCGCCCATTCGAGTGATAGAGAGAATATTCTCTACCACTCGAACAAGCCATTGTGCTTCCTCATATATGCCGCACAAAAGTTCCTCTTTCTGCTCATCCGAAAGCTTCTCCTTGCTATCCATAAGTGCAGAGGCAGAACCCGCTATAGATGTAAGCGGCGTTCGTATATCATGCGAAACTGAACGGAGCAGATTGCTGTAGATACGCTCTTTTGTAACCTGTTCACGCATCTTGTCCTGCTGCTTTGCTCTTGATGTAAGCGTACTAACCGAAAGCGATGTGAACAACATTACCATAAATGCCAATGGATATCCCGAGATAGTAAAATTCAGATCGTTGTATGGATAAGTAAATGCAAAGTTTACGCATATCACCGACAAAAACGACGCCGCCACATCATAAAAGTAACCCTCTGTTGAACGGGCGATGAGCACTATCGCAAGAAAAAACAACATCGCATCATTCCTGAAGCCTGGACTAAAATAATGTATGATCGCACACACCAGGTACACACCTGCAAGTATACCAATCGTTATACCCGTATCTCGCCAGGAAACAGGAAACATCTTTACAAAATTCTTTTTTACCTTATATCTTATCACGCTCATTCCTCCGACGCTGCCATAAATATTCGTTCCAGCTCCACGCCTTCAACAGGTTCAAACGGAAATTCTATAAGCTCCGGCACAAATCTACTGCAAATAAGCTCAGGCTCTGATATGAGACGCAGCTTATCGTGTCGGCTGAGCCTCTTTTTCAGCGCATACTCCATGCGTGCTGCCGCTGTCTTTGTACTTGTCTTCCATGCAGCTTCAAGCGAAACAACAGGGTGACTTTTAGTATATCTGGCACCGCCCTTTATCCTGCCGCAGTGCGCCCTCATACGCCGGTTCAGGTTGTCGGTAATACCTGTGTATAAGGAATCATCCCTGCACCTTAGGATATACACATAATAAGTCTTATCAAAACCGTCAGCCATTTCTCTTTTTACCAGTTAGTATCACCACTGAATACGGCTCAGCGTCTACCACATTATCCGGCTTATTGCCGTAGCGGTTTCTTGTGCTGGAGTCTGTGAATACTGTCCATTCAATCTTGTCTGTATCGGGAAGCAGGTAGGATATATCTTTCTCATATACGTTGCAGATAACATAAATGAAGCAGTCCTCATCTGTGCCGTATTTTTCATGATCCTCAGCGTAGAACGCCGCTATACAGTGCGACTTTTTATCAGGCATAGCATCAGTTCCACCCGGATATCTGAAAGACAGCTCCGGATAGCCTGTACCGTTTACGCTCTGGTCATAGGTCGTGTTGCGGAGCACAGGATGAGCCTTGCGGAATTCTATCATCATCTTGACAAATTCCAACATATCACGCTCTTTTTCAACAAGACTCCAATCTATCCATGAGATCTCACTATCCTGACAGTATGCGTTGTTGTTGCCATTCTGGCTGTTGCAGATTTCGTCACCCGCATAGATCATAGGAACGCCTCTGCTTATCATGAGCAGAGCAAATAGACTCATCATCTTTCTGCGTCTCATATGGCGAATATGAGGATCATCGGTACGTCCCTCGCAGCCGTTGTTGTAACTTATATTCCAGTTGTTACCGTCACAGTTATGCTCACCGTTCAGTTCGTTGTGCTTACTGTTGTATGAAACGAGATCGTACATAGTAAAACCATCATGACAGGTTATGAAGTTAATAGTCCCTTGCGCTCCGCATTGGGAATACATATTCTCAGACCCAGAAAGCCTCGACATAAAGTCTGGAGCATATTCAGAATTTCCGCATATGAACTGTCGCATTGAATCACGGTATTTGTCGTTCCACTCAGACCAACGTCCCCAATGATGAAACTTGCCTGTAAGATAAAGACCTGCAGCGTCCCATGGCTCTGCAATGAGAATAGCATCCTTCAGCAACTCATCCTCTGCTATATCCTTTATGACGGGTCTATCCCAGTCGGGTATACCGTCCTCGCCTCGTATGAGCACCGGAGCCAGGTCGAATCTGAAACCATCAACATGACATTTTTTATGCCAGTAACGGAGACTGTCCAGAATAAGACGCTTTACAGCAGGGTGATTGCACTTGAATGTGTTACCGCATCCTGAGTAATTGGAATTCTTGCCGTTGGTCTGACTAATATAATATACCTTGTTATCTATTCCTTGGAATGAATAGCATTTCTCTTTCTCCTCCCCTTCAGCCGTGTGATTATATACCACGTCGAGGATAACACGTATGCCAGCTTTATGGAATTCCTTTACCATCTCCTTGAACTCATCGACCTGTCTACCGTCCTGACCGGAGGCTGCATATCCTGCTTTAGGTGAAAAGAAATTCAGAGTACTGTATCCCCAATAGTTGAGTATCCGCTTCTGATTATAAAAACGGTTAAACTCCATCTCATCAAACTCAAAAACCGGCAGCAGTTCTATGCAGTTTATACCCAGCTCTTTCAAATATGGTATCTTTTCAACAAGCCCTTTGAACGTACCCGGGGCTTCTGAGCCTGATGTGGAGTGCATAGTCATACTTCTCACATGAGCCTCATAAATTATAAGATCCTTAAGCGGAATATCAGGACAGACATCTTCCTCCCAATCAAAATCATCTTTTATTATTCTGCCACGAAATTTTCCTGCACGTTCGGGGTCGATATAACTGCACCAGCTCCCACGGCCAGCCACAGCTCTCGCATACGGATCAAGCAGCACACGCTCCTTCTGGTATCTGAGTTCCTGCGTTATATCGTAAACACCATCGAGCCTGTAGCCATATTCAATAGCATCAGGATCAATACCTGAAACAAACATAGTATATATATTGTTTTCCCTCATATCCTCAGTAAAGGGAAGTTCAGCAAAGGGCTGTTTCTCTTTATTCCGGAACAGTACAAGGGAACATGAATCTGCATTTTCACTGTAAAGTGAAAAGTTTACACCAACTATCCCATCACGATTTCTGCATATATTTGCGCCCAGCTTTGAGCTATCACCTTTCTCATATTTTATCTCGGCTTTCATATCAGCCGATCTGTAAGTCAACATCGCAAGTACCTCCTTATTCAATCCCAGGCAATTATACCATATATACATTTTTCATTCAATACGTTTTTGTAAAATTAGGATTACGCACAGCCAGTCAACTGTGATCTATGTTGGTTTGTCAATGATGTGAGACAAATTAAATCAAAAAACTTGACCGTAAATAAGGAAAGCCTTGATGTAATCG
>CALXBL010000096.1 GCA_944386525.1 uncultured Ruminococcus sp.
AGCCATAACAAGACAATGCGAACACTCGGCAGAAAAAGTCCCATACAGCTTTTAAAAGAAAAGCTGTCGGCTTAAATTCGCCGCCACAATTTCAGCCTTTACACTCCGCCTACGACTTCGTTTAAAGGCTGAAATTGCAATCATACCATATTTTTCTTCTTTTTTATTTAAATGGGTCACATCTATTGACAACGCAGACGAGCGGGTTGTCTTCTTTTCGTGATATCTTGATTTGTTCATATTCAGGTATTATAATAATAGAAGAAATTATGAATTTACGCACCTTATAAGAGCGAACAGAATAACAGATGAGCGTAACCCTTTTTTACACACTCTTTGCTAAGACCTTGCTGATTGGAGCAGTTTTTATTAGCTATTATTAGCTGATAAAAGGTAGTTTTCGGAGAACACCAAAATACCGTGAATCCAATTGATTTTAATGCATTTTTTGCCCTTTATTTGCAAGCGAAAAATCGTCACGTGATCTACTCCTAAGGGCTAGTTGTGAGTTCGATTCTCGCATGGGGGGGACCAAAAACAACGCCTGAAAACCTTGATTTTACAAGGTATTCAGGCTTTCTCTTTTTCTAAGCTTTTTAAAATTTGACTATTGTAAATCCACTAATTGAAAACCGGGAGGTAAAAAGTATGTATAATTACTTAATCATCGGCTCCGGACTCTACGGAGCTATCTTTGCTCATGAGGCAAAAAAAGCAGGCAAGAGTGTACTTGTAGTTGACAAGCGCCCCAATATTGGGGGTAATATTTATACTGAAAAAGTGGAAGGAATAAATGTTCACAAATATGGAGCACACATTTTTCATACAAACAATAAGAAAGTGTGGGACTATGTAAATCAGTTTGCGGAGTTTAATCGTTTCACTAATTCACCGGTAGCTAACTACAAGGGAGAACTTTACTCACTTCCCTTTAATATGTATACCTTCAATAAAATGTGGGGAGTAGTCACACCAGAAGAGGCCGCTACAAAAATTGAGGACCAGCGAAAAGAGATAACTGGCGAACCTCAGAATCTTGAGGAACAAGCAATAAGTTTGGTAGGTCGTGATATCTACGAAAAGCTTATCAAGGGTTACACTGAAAAGCAGTGGGGACGTGACTGCAAAGACTTGCCGAGCTTTATTATAAAGCGTCTACCTGTTCGGCTGACATTTGACAACAACTACTTTAACGCATTATATCAGGGTATACCGGTTGGTGGATACACAAAGATGGTAGAAAATATGCTTGATGGAATCGAAGTAAGATTAAACATTGACTATCTGAAGCATAAGGAAGAACTGGATGCTATAGCAGAAAAGGTTATTTATACAGGTCCGATCGACGCCTATTTTAATTTCTGTCTTGGCACATTAGAATATCGCAGCGTGCGCTTTGAAAATGAGCTTCTTGATATACCAAACTACCAGGGCAACGCAGCAGTGAATTATACTGACAGAGAAACTCCATGGACAAGAATAATCGAACATAAGTGGTTTGAGTTTGGAAAGGATGAAAATGGTAACGATCTTCCTAAGACAGTAATAAGCCGTGAGTATTCTTCAGAATGGAAAAACGGTGATGAGCCTTATTATCCGGTCAACGACGAGAAGAATAGCTTGCTTTATGCTGAGTACAAGAAACTCGCAGATAGTGAGCAAAATGTTATATTTGGCGGACGTCTTGGCGAGTATAAGTATTACGACATGGATGCTGTTATCGCATCGTCACTCAAAATGGCAAAGAGAGAACTAAATTAAACAACTTGTTATGCTGCTCCTAAATGTAATGACATCACTTATTTTAGGAGCAGCATTTCAATGCATGCTTTTTTGCATATTACTGAAAGCCCCATATATTCCAATACGTGTTAGTACTGGTGGACATCATGCTGACAACCCTGTGAAATGCTATATCCATTTGACCCTCATAATTGCGGTGCTTTTGGCAATTATTAAGTGGATTACTATTCCAAGTGTTATACTGGTTGCGATGTTAGTGTTGTCCACACTTGTGATACAGATTCTTGCACCAGTAGAAACTGAAAATAACCCTTCGGTCATGCCCATATCGATGAGAACTTTCAAACGCTGGTGACCACCAACGACACGGGCAGTGGTCTTGTTCCAGATGACCGGCTCCACATAGCCAAACTGCTCAATGGAGCGTTTCAGCTTTTTATATTCCTTGTCGCCGGGTTTCAAATCCTTACGAGGATTATAGTCGGCAGGAAGAAGGTCGGCTGTGTTTTTCTTCTCAATCAGCATATTTTCTCACCGCCTTTTTCAGCTCCTTGGTCTTGTCCACATTCTCCCAAGTACCTTTATAGCCGTTGAAGTGGCCGTAGGCTGTGGTCTCGGAGAAGTGCGGACTGCGCAGGTGAAGCAGAGAGATGATGGCAGCGGGACGCAGGTCAAAGACCTCCATCACAGCCTTGCGGATAATCTCCACATCGACCTTTTCAGTGCCGAAGGTCTCAATCTCAACGGCAGTAGTTCGTATTTTAGTTCTTGCTTACAAGTCAGTGTAAACATGACTTCCGGGTGTGTTTCGATAATCTCTAACAGTTCCGGCCCGTACTGCTCACACTCTGGAACGAGGACGCTTTTGACGGTGTCGGTGATGTATTCTTCAAATTTATCAACTAATACTTCTGGTGCTGCTAATTCTCGACCTTCACTGGACGCATTTAAATAGGAAAGAACAGCATGCCCATCAAAGGAAGCAAGAGTGTTATATAATTTGAAAAACAGGTCGGCGTCTCCGGGGAAGCGGGCCATTGAAGAAGTTACTTCCTGCATAGTGCGATACACAGTGTCGGTATCTGCTTCTGTACTTGCGAGGGCTTTCTTGGTCCTCGTGACTCTGCACAGAACATCGATCAGTTCCTGCTGACCGTTGAATCCGTAACTTCTCAAAATATCAATAGCATTAAAAATGTCTTTATCATACGATGCACGATTGCTCATACAGATACCTCCTTTAGCTTATGTAAGTATTGTAGCACCCTGAATTTAGTATGTCAATACTAAATTTACAAACAAAGTGTAATTTTGTTTTAAGAGGGTCCGTTTGTACCTTTTAATTATGACATACTTTTTAATTTTACCTTTACCGAGCTCGCTGGCATGCTTTTTTGAATGCGTTCCGATATTCCGAAACATACATTATTATATAGAAGAAAGGCCTCCAAAGTCGTGAATTGACCTTGGAAGCCCTTATTTTACGCCCTTTTTGGCTCATTTCGGACCAGAGGGGGCTATTTCTTTTGTATCAAAGATAAGGTCTTGATAGAAATTAAGACTCGCTATTTGATACAAAGATATGCGGCATAGGCACAAGGGTGTCGGGGTGTAGTTTAGGGTGTCGGTTTTACAGAAAACCAGCTGTTTTTATATTCAGGAGGATTTGCTATGCCCACAATAACGAAAAAGGAACTCGAAGAATATAGGCAAATGTGCTATGATAAAAACAATGGAAGAATATTAACACCAGATGGGCTGCGACTCATCTGTGACGGATTAAACAGGGACCCAGAAGCCATCGGTAAGCACTTTCTGGAAGTGTTGGCAAAACTGGAATCTGGCAAGAGCCGGTAGTCTCGCGAAATTTACAAGCCCTGTTATAGAGTAAATTGAATGGAGGATTTCTTATGGCAATAGCACAAGATGCGTTTTTTATCCCAGATGATATAGCTACCGGATTGGCTACTGGTTTGTACAGAAGAATCGGCAGTGTTGTTCGATATGCTA
>CALXBL010000097.1 GCA_944386525.1 uncultured Ruminococcus sp.
CTTAACTGTAACACAGGTCTATGCTGTTCCGCTACCTTTTTTTGTAAATTGTCTCACATCTATTGTAATCCTACAATTAAATTTGAGAAAAATTTGCAAAACCACTTGACAAGATTACATTTGCATGATATAATAAAAAAGTTACATGAGACATTAGCTCAGTCGGTAGAGCATACGCCTTTTAAGCGTAGGGTCGAGGGTTCAAATCCCTCATGTCTCACCAGTGGACAATCGGGCAGAACGTGGTATTACATTGTTCGCCCGATTTTTTTATATTTTGAGGTGATGGAAATGAATACGTATGATAACAGAATAGCCTGCATGGAGAGGAATATAACAGCGGCTATAGAAAAAGGAATATCTGAATCAAAGCTTGCAGGAGCGTGTGTAGGTGTCTATTACGAGGGCAAGGCTCTCTTTGAAAAGGCAATAGGGAATTCCGACCGTGAAAATGGCAAACCTATGAAAAAGGATACGCTTTTCCGTATGTTTTCCATGACGAAGCCTGTGACTTCAGCGGCAGTTATGCAGCTTTGGGAAAGAGGACTTATCGACCTTATTGATCCTTTGCGCTGGTACATACCTGAGTTCGGGGATATGATGGTGTCGGTAGGCGAGGAACTCATACCTGCAAACAGGGATATTCTCATAAAGGATCTGCTGAATATGACATCAGGCATACCGTATCCCGACTGCTGGTGTGAATCTCAAAAGCAGGCTGCAAAGGTCTATGATGAAATAAACGACCGTCTTGCTACGGATTCTCCAATGAGTACAATGGAGTTCTGCCGTAAAATGGGCGGAGTACCGCTGATGTTCCAGCCGGGCGCTGAGTGGGCGTATGGAGCGTCTGCCGACATTCTGGGCGGAGTTATAGAACAGGTCTGCGATATGCCTTTTGACGAATATCTGAGAAAAAATATATTTGAGCCGCTGGAGATGAACGATACAGACTTCTGGGTGCCTGAGGAGAAGCGTGACCGTTTTGCACAGCTTTACACATGGGATAACGAAAATGGCGGCATACGTACTGAGCCTGACCCGCACCTTGGAATGAATGACTATCTGACTAAACCTGCCTTTATTTCAGGGGGAGCAGGTCTTGTATCGACGCTGAGTGATTATGCATCCTTTGCAAACGTCCTCGCAAATGGTGGCGTGAACCATGAAAAGGGCGTACGGCTTATGGGAGAGGCTACATGGAGATATATGAGATCAAGTCAGCTTACGCCTGAGCAGCAGGCGACAGTTCAGTGGGATTCTCTTATGGGACACAGCTACGGCAATCTTATGCGAGTGCTTACAGATCCAAATGCCTTTGCGACAAATGCACCTGCCGGAGAATTTGGCTGGGACGGCTGGACGGGAACTTATATGACAGTATGTCCGGAGAAAAAGCTCTCAATAGTCTACCTTATCCAGAACTGCGGTGCAGGAGTAAGCGATATAATAAGAAGGATACGCACGATAGCTTACGGTGCGTTGGACAGCCTTTTAATATAAACAAAAAAGAATAATTATGGTACAGCAGTATTACTTGCTTTTAGTACCATAATTATTCTTTATTTTATATATCAGCCATTGCGTCTTTTTTTGTTGCGGCCATTGTATGAGCTTCGGCGGTTGTTATAGCTGCCCTTCTTATCGAAGTTCTTGCCGTTTCTGCGGTCATTTCTGCCGCTGCGTTCACGGTTTCCAGAGAAATGTTCATCTCTTCTGCCCTTGCCGGGGCGTTCCTCATGTATCTTCACAGCCACCTTGTGACCATTTATCTTTTCCTGCTGCATAGCATCCAGAATGAAGTCGGCCTCATCTGTGGGCACTTCAACAGTAGTGAACTTATCGTAGATATCTATCTTGCCGAATTCGCTGCCGGGCAGACCTGTAGCGTCCACAAGAGCACCCAGTATAAAGTTAGGAGCCATACGTTCTTTGCGTCCCACATTGATGTGAACACGTACAGTATTGCGCACTTCCTGTTTGTCGTTTCTCTTTCTTGAGATTGGACGGGGTATGTCAAAAAGTGGCAGAGTTTTCATAGTGTCAGCAACACGCTTATTGAGTATTGCACTCAAAATATCCTCAGCAGAAATACCGGTTTCCATAAGACTCTGAGCGAGTTTTCTTGCGTCCTCAGAAGCTTCCATAGCACAACTTTCGAGTATTTCTTCTTTTAAAGAGGTGATTGCATTTTCCTTGATAACGCTTGCAGTCGGGACGGGAACTTCAGTTATCTTAGCTTTAGTGTAGCGTGAGATGTCACGAAGCTCATACTCCTGCTTTCTGCCGCTTACAATGCTGTAAGCAGTACCTGTTTTGCCGGCACGTCCGGTTCTTCCTATGCGGTGGATATAGTACTCATGATCCTGAGGCAGGTCGTAGTTGAACACCATATCAATTCCCTTTACGTCAATTCCTCGTGCGGCGACGTCTGTGGCGATGAGTATAGTGCTTCTGCCGGATTTTACGCTATTCATTACCTGAGTACGCTGAGCCTGTTTCATATCCCCGTGGAGACCTATTGCTGGGAAACCTCTTGAAATGAGAACCTCAGTAAGCTCATCCACCATTTTCTTTGTGTTGCAGAAGATCATGGTAGAGGCAGGCTTCTTGTCGGTCAGCAGTAGATGAAGAGCATCGGTCTTTCGCCCCATGGGAACTGACACATAGAACTGTTCTATGGAGTCCACAGTTTTAGCAGCGCTTTGTATTTGAACCATAACCGGATCGGTTTGGTACTGTTTAGTTATCTGGAGGATGGCCGGCGGCATTGTTGCAGAAAAGAGGACAGTCTGTCTTTCCTCTGGTATCTGAGCCAGAATTGCTTCAATATCCTCACGAAATCCCATATTGAGCATTTCGTCAGCCTCATCGAGAACTATAGTGCTGAGATTCTGGAGTTTGAGTGTTCTTCTGCGGAGGTGATCGAGAACTCTGCCGGGAGTACCAACAACGATATTAGCGCCGTTTTTGAGGGCATATATCTGGCGATCCATGCTTGCGCCGCCGTAAACGGCAACAGGTTTTACGAATTTTTTGAATTTTGAAAATTTAGATATTTCCTCGCAAGCCTGCATGGCAAGCTCACGTGTAGGGCAGAGGATAAGAGCGTTTACAAAGTGTCTTGTGTCTTCGGTTATCTTCTCTATAATAGGCAGGCTGAAAGCGGCAGTCTTGCCGGTGCCTGTGTTTGATTTGCCAATAACGTCTATTCCCTCTAAGAGCAGTGGTATAGTCTTTTCCTGAATTTCAGTCAATTCGGAAAAGCCTATTTTTTCTACAGCTTCTATAAGTTGAGGGGAGAGGTTTATTTCGCTAAACTGCATTATATTTCCTTTCTCATCATTATAATATGTATCATTTGTATTTCAAGCTATAAAAGGCTCCCCTGTGAAAGGGGAGCGGCAATATAGTTATTCCTCTTCCGACATATTCCAGTTGTGGTAAACGTTCTGAACGTCATCATTGTCCTCCAGGTGTTCAAGGAGGAGATTCATCTTCTTTATTTGTTCCTCGTCGGTGAGCGTGGTGTATGTGGCAGGTATCATATCGGTTTCAGCGGATATAACGTTGTAACCCTTTGATACAAGACCTTCACGGAGACCCGAGAGGGCAGAGGGAGCGCATACTACCTCAATAACGTCTTCCTCAACAGAAAGGTCGTCAGCCTCGAACTCAAAGCAGTCCTCCATTACCTGATCCTCATCAAGACCGGTATTT
>CALXBL010000098.1 GCA_944386525.1 uncultured Ruminococcus sp.
ACTTCCTTAACTACTCCGTTTTCTACAACAAATTCAAATGTTGTTACAACCTCATAGCCATCAGGTGCTGCTGTTTCTTCCAGAGTGTATGTTCCGTCCTTAAGACCTACTATATCAGTCTCGTTTCCGGTAAATGTGATCTCTGTTGCGCCGTCCTCGGCTGTTACCGCACCCGCTGTTACGCCGCTGAGATCATCGCCTGTCAGCTTGAAGGTAGCGTTGCCACTTGTGATCTCAGCATTATCCATATCCGTTTTGTTGATAGATATGTACTTCTGATTTTCATCAGGGGTATTCTTCAATGAAAGTGCATATGAATATTCCCTGATCTCAATAACATCAAGATATGATCCATAGTCGTTAGAAACTTCACGATTGGTATATAAGCGTACCGATTTTACAGTAAGTCCGGCATTATAATCTGAGCTATTCTGAATCTTGAAGTTTGTGAATGTTGCAGGTTCACTTAAATCAAATCTGGCAATTCCATTTGATACTGTAGCTACCTTACCATCTAATGATGAGCCACTTTCCCAGATTATTACCTTAGTTCCATCAGCGTTTTCTACTTCTATTTCAATATAATTCACATTTTCAGCTTCGCCATTAGCCCAAACCTCTTGACCTGTCTGAGGTGAAACCACATACTCAGTATATATTTGAGGACCCGAAACAATTGTATAATCAGAATTTACTGTAAAGTAAATTTTCTTATCTTTAATAGTATCCATATAGCCGAGAGGAACTTCCTTTTCAACTATATAATACTCACCGGGATAAAGAGCGGTTAAATGTGTATATGATCCGCTTTCAATAGTTGCAATAAGAGTATCATTTTCAGGAGTTGAAAGATCAGATTTGTAAAGTTCAAGTTTCAGCGCATTGTCAATTATATCAAGAGTTGTTTCATCTATTTTCTGTATCTGAACCCTTGCACCCGTAAGCTTCATATCAGTCATTTCAAGGTGACGATTTTCAGAAGAGTCATTCATAAGAACTCTTGTCCAACCATTAAGTGCACCTTGGTTTATGCCGCCAAAGGATACTCCAGGCATTATAACAGCACTATCAGAAGCTGCTGTACAATAATAAAGCACAGGGAATGCTTCATTGTTCATGCCGGGTCCGTAGGTTCTTTCCTGCATAATAAAGAAATAAATGTTATCTGCAACAATGTAACTGTCAGGTGCTTTGGTCTCTTGTAATCTGTATACATTACTGATTGTTGTATAACTGTCCGACTGTGAGTTGATAGCGCTGTAAATAAGGTCACTTTCTGAGTCTTCTGCTCCAAATGTAAATGACTTGATAGCATTTTCAGAAGTCCAGTCAGTTACCAGTTCCGATTCACCAAAAGTAGCAGTGCTGTCAAAGTCACCACCTGTTATTGATACAGTTCTGTTGGTGAGTTCAAGTGAAGCTCCCTTAAGTAAATTTCCGCTTTCATCTAATTTGCTGAATGTAATACCGGGACTGTTGATAATTTCAAAATCACCAATATTATCATAGCTGCTGAAATTTATAATCGGAGTAACTATCTCGTCGTTTACTACGATGACACCTTCAGACTGACTAAATAAACTAAACTGAGCAGTTTGCGATTCTGTGGAACCATCACTCATAGTATAATTGATTGTCAGCTCGTAATCAGTAGCATTGGCCTCGGGTTTAAAAATACCAGTAAATGTAAATATTTTCTCACCCGTTGCATCATCTGTTGTGACAGTTGCTGCAACATCTGCGCATTTAGCCGATTCAATATTTTCATCAGCAAGTATTCTTACTATAATGTCAGAACCATCGAAATCATATACTCGTCCGCCAAGCTCATACGTGTTATTCTGAAGATCTGTCAAAGATACTTCCTGGGGTGTTCCAACAACAGTTGTATATGTTTCATCAGAATATATGGTAAATGTCGCTTTAGGTGTATAAGTAATATTCTGACCGTTTACATCTGTAGTTGCATTACCTTCTTCTTTTAGCTCGAAATAATGTGCGGTAGAAGAGAGACTATAACCTACAGGAGCTGCAATTTCCTTGATCATGTACTTGCCTGCACCACGACTGAGATTTAACTCTGTGGTACTAATTCCTGTTTCATAGGTCTTGAGGAGCTTGAACTCACCATTTTGATTTTGGTAATAAAGTCCAATCTCAGCACCAGCAAGATAAGCATCGTTTTCGTCTATTTTATCAAGGTTTACTGAGTATTCAGGTATAGCACCAAGCATTTCAAAAGGTCCTGTAAATGGACGATAGCCAATTTCCATAGGTCCTTCCGCACTTTTTGCAATCAATGCACCTGATAAATGAGGATTTTGACTATTGCTCGTACCTGATTTTATGTGTGCATTCGGTGCAAGAATTGATCCATTGAATCTGGAATATATCTCTACATTATTTGCATTATAGAAGTTGTACAAAATATATTGGCTTTCTGGTTCATTGTTCTTGCCTGTATGTTTAGCATCTATATATTCTCCGTCATATTTTGTGAATATAGTATTTTCACTGTTACCCTCAATAGAAATATCTGTATCATCGCAATTGATAACAACATACGTACCCGTAGGCACATTGATTTCTACTTCAGTTACATTCGGCTTCCATTCATCAACATTAAAATATGCTGTTGTAGGAGTATCTGTACCTTCATATGTCAATACTAACTTTGTATCTTCCCATACAACAGTTCCACTGTCACTCATTGTTGATAAAATCATTGAACGTTCATTGATAGTTTCAAAATAATCAGCAACATCAAAAGCCTCAGAGCCGTTGAAGTAGTAATCATCAATATTGCCACTCCACTTGTCAACGGCATTATTTTTCCAGTTATCGGATACGCTAACTGCTGTATCAGCTGTTACCCAGAAGCGCTTTGAAACATAAGCTTCGTTTCCATCCTGATCCTTATACTTTGCCCATGAAGTCGGTATCAAACCAGACGCCTCAGTGCCATTTATGATCGCAGCTGCATATTCATCATTTCCAATGAGCCCATCAAGTGAATCTTTGTCCGCAAAGTCACCGTTACCGACCTCGTATTCTTTAGTACTAGTGTCAATATAAAGAGATCCACCAAGTGCCATACGTCCTTCAACGTCAGAATCCGTTGGAGTAAAATCGCCTTCAAGAAAAAGACAGAACTGCGATGCAATACCTATTGCATACTTTGTATTGGCATTGCGTATTGTTTGCTCAATCGTACTTCCTTTTAAGTCACTTTTACTTCCCACAAGCAATTCCACATCAGTGGTTTCCACATTACCGCTGCGGTTTTTTATAGTTTCGGATGCATCCGCTTCTAAAACTCCTGACGAACCGGTCAATACTCCGGTTGCTGCCATAATAACCGCTGTCAGAAAGCTAAACACACGACTTTTTCGTTTTTTCATACATACCATCCTTTCATAATATATATTGTTCTTTTTTCTATTAAATGGTAAGAAGACACCTTAATTATAGCATTGCCCACTAATAATGTCAATTACAATTCTATAAACAAACCCGCCAAAGCAATAAATATTTAAAAAAATACAGCCTATATTAAATAAGGGCTCTATAATAAATGTTGGGGAAAGCCGAGTAAAGCCTACAAAATAAATATCAAAAAAAGTAGAGCATATTTG
>CALXBL010000099.1 GCA_944386525.1 uncultured Ruminococcus sp.
CCTGCTTGATTGTTCTTTGATTGAAATTTTAACCCCGATTTCAGACAACGAAATCGGGGTTTTTGGACAGACAGAAAAGACCGTTGTTATTTTATTTACAACGGTCTTTTTGCATTTTGTTTAAGAAAGGAAAATTTTCCGTGAATTCATATATTCCCAGCACTCAAGATGCCAGATATCCTTGTTATATTCAGCAATAGTTCTGTCGGAGGAGAAGTAGCCCACCTTAGAGATATTGATAAGCATTTTCTTGGCCCATTCAAGCCTGTTTTCGTAATCTTTGAATGCCTGTTCCTTCTTTTGGAGGTAGTCATGGAAATCGGGGAAGGTCATAAACCAGTCCTTGCCGATAAGTTCTTTCTGGAGGCGTGTGAGGTGTTCCTCGCTGCCCACAGCCATAAGCTTTTCACCTGTGATGAAGTCAACAGCAGCCTTAATATCCTCGTCGTTTTCGTAGTAGCTGGAGGCGTTGTAGTTTCCGGCAGCGTAACGTTTCACAACGGTCTCGCTGGAATCGCCGAAGATATAGATGTTGTCGTCACCAACAAGTTCGTGTATCTCAACGTTTGCGCCGTCCTCAGTACCAAGTGTAACAGCTCCATTCAGCATGAATTTCATGTTGCCGGTACCTGACGCTTCTTTAGAAGCAAGAGATATCTGTTCTGAGATATCGCAGGCAGGGATAAGGTGTTCTGCATTTGTAACATTGTAGTTTTCCACCATGATAACCTTCAGGTAAGGGCTTACCTCGGGATCATTATTTATCACCTGCTGGAGGCAGAGGATAAGGTGAATGATGTCCTGAGCAATGATATATGCCGGAGCCGCCTTTGCACCAAATATAGCTGTAATTGGAGTAGACGGCTTTTTGCCGGCTTTAATTTCCAGATACTTGTGGATAATATAGAGGGCATTGAGCTGCTGACGCTTGTACTCGTGAAGACGCTTTATCTGGATATCATAAATAGATTCAGGATTAATTTCAAGTCCCTGGGTTTTCCTCAGGTAATCACGCAGTTCATTTTTGCGGTTCTGCTTGATGCGTAGGAGTTCATTCAGAACCTTTTCGTCGTTGACAAATTCAGCCAATTTCTGAAGCTCATCAGCATTTTTCTTATAGCCGTCGCCTATAAGTGAGGAGATAAACTCAGCAAGCTCAGGATTGCAATGAAGCAGCCAGCGGCGGAATGTTATACCGTTAGTTTTGTTGTTGAATTTTTCAGGATATATCTCATAGAAGTTATTCAGCTCATTTTCCTTGAGAATATCAGTGTGCAGAGAGGCAACACCGTTAACACTGAATGAATGGTGTATACATATATGAGCCATATGAACACGGTCATCTCTGTCAATGATAGCGACTTTTTCGTTGTCATACTTTCTGCGAACTCTGTCATCAAGTATCTCAATGATGGGAACGAGCTGTGGCACTGCCTTTTTCAGATAGTCAATAGGCCACTTTTCAAGAGCCTCTGCAAGGATAGTGTGATTTGTATAGGCGCAGGTCCTGCTTACGATATCAATAGCGTCGTCCATTTCAATTCCACGCTCACATAGGAGTCTGATAAGCTCTGGTATGACCATTGTAGGGTGTGTATCATTTATCTGGATAACGGCATAGTCTGGCAGATCGTAGAGATCACAGCCCTTTGCCGTGCACTCGTCAAGTATGAGCTGAGCGCCGCTGCTGACCATAAAATACTGTTGATATACACGGAGCAGTCTGCCGGCGTCGTCGCTGTCATCCGGGTAGAGGAAAAGCGTAAGATTCTTTTCGATATCCGTCTTATCGAAGTCTATTCCGTTCTCGACGATAGATTCATCAACAGTTTCTATATCGAAAAGGTGCAGCTTATTTGTGGTACTGTCGTAGCCGGTGACGTCTATGTCATACATTCTTGATGTAATGTTCAGACCACGGAATGATACAGTGTAGGTCTTGTCAGTTTTAGTGAGCCAGCTCTGTTCTTCTATCCAACCGTTAGGTTCTTCTGTCTGGAGGTTATCCACGAACTTTTGCTTAAACAGACCGTAGTGGTAGTTAATGCCGATGCCATCGCCGTTAAGCCCGAGAGTTGCGATAGAATCCAGGAAGCAAGCAGCCAGTCGTCCAAGACCACCGTTTCCGAGAGAAGGCTCCGGTTCAACATCTTCAACGGCACAGATATCTTTGCCGTTCTTAGCCAGCTCATCCTTTACCTGATCGTAGATGCCAAGATTGATAAGGTTGTTTGAGAGCAGCTTACCAATGAGGAATTCAGCGGAGATGTAGTAAACTTTCTTCTTCCCGTCTATTTTTTCCTTATCCTTTGCCATTGCCTTGACCATATCGAGAAGACCATAATAAATCTCCTCATTTGAGCAATCAGCAATTGACTTATCATATTTTGAATTCAATACATTCTGTAAATTCATAAAAGTTATCCTTTCATTATAGACGCTTGGCGTGTATTTCATTTGTTGATTTAATTATACTCTTTACGAGCAGATATTTCTTGCATTATAGTTGCATAAACTGATACAATACTATCATTTTTTTAGAAAGCTTACGGCAAAACAGTTGAAAATCAAGGCTGAATATATTATAATATAAGAGTCATGTTGTGCTGAAAGGAGATGTCTTTATTGGATGTAAAATATGAAAGCTTTCATGAGAACAAGAACCATACAACGCCCGATTTTCCATATAATACGTATCTATGCTCAATACCTCTTGATTTCCCGGAAGTACACGCCCACTGGCACAGTGAAGCTGAACTTATCGTCATAAAAAAGGGCAGAGGATTAGTGGAGGTAGACCTTAAATCATATGAGGCTGAAGAGAGAGATATGATACTTATTCTACCTGGACAACTTCACTCCATTCATCAGAGGGACGGCTTTGCAATGGAGTATGAAAATATTCTGTTTGAGCCGTCGTTTGCAGGTGCAGACGGAAATGACAGATGCGCTAAGCTGTTAGAATTGCTTTTTGATGGGAAACTTGATCACAGCACTATGATAAACAAAAGTCTCCCGTATTATACCGAGGCAGAAGCCTGTATTGAACGGATAGACAATCTTTGCAGCCGTGCAGAGTTTGGGTATCAGCTTGGAGTAAAGGGAGCTCTTATCAGCCTTATGCACCAGATAATTAGCCATCATTCGCAATATACCGAACAGACGGTCAACAGTCGTTCTATCGAAAAGGTTAAGCTTATTTTGTCTTATATAAGCCAAAATTATTCACAACCTATAACTGTTCAGGAGGCAGCAGCTGTATGCTGCTACAGCTGTTCGCACTTTATGAAGTTTTTCAAGGCAACCATGGGTGAGAGCTTCACATCATATCTGTGCAGTTATAGATTGAAGATAGCGTCACAGCTGCTCACATCAACCTCGGACAGTGTGCTTGAAATTGCAATAAATACGGGCTTTTCAAATCTATCCTACTTCAACAGGCAGTTCAAATCGAAATTCGGAGTGACGCCTGTGCAATACCGTAAGGGACAGAGAAAGACTGCTACATAGTAGTGAATTGAATCCAAAAAGTTAGGCAACAATAAAATGAGGCTCTATAATAAATGTTGGGGAAAGCCGAGTAAAGCCTACAAAATAAATATCAAAAAAAGTAGAGCATATTTGA
>CALXBL010000100.1 GCA_944386525.1 uncultured Ruminococcus sp.
GTTCTTTTGTGTTTCAGATTTTATCGTTCATTTCCCGACAGCTTTATTATTATATCATATGCCTGCTGTTTTGTCAACACTTTATTGTTCAAATAATTCTCAACATATTCTATTTAGAAATGTTTATTTTAACATCACCTATATTATATTCTGTAAAATTGCCTTTTATACCATTATATTATAAAGCAATTGTCTCTAATACTTTTGATTTTAAATATTCTATAAAACATCACAAAAAACTATTTGCATTCTGCCCTTATATGTGGTATAATAAGGTATATTTATAAGAATTCTGTCTAACGGAGGTTTCGTTATGAACAATGAACTGAATCTTTATCGTCGTTGGCTTGAATGTGCAGTCGATGACACCGAGCTACAGGAAGAGCTTAAAGCTATAGAAAACGATAGTGAGGCTATAAACGACCGTTTCTATCGTGATCTTGAATTTGGTACCGGCGGTTTAAGAGGTGTACTTGGTGCTGGTACTAATAGAATGAACATTTATACTATCCGCCGTGCAACTCAAGGTTTGGCTGACTTTGTTTTGGAGACCTGTGAGAATTCAAGCGTTGCTATTTCTTTCGACAGCCGTATAAAGTCTGATCTATTTGCACGTGCTGCTGCTGAAGTGCTGGCTGCAAACGGTATACACGTTCACATCTATTCTGAGCTTGCTCCTACCCCAATGCTTTCTTATGCAGTTCGTGCTCTCAAGTGCAGCGCCGGCATTATGGTAACTGCAAGCCACAATCCTGCTAAATACAACGGCTACAAGGCTTACGGCTCCGACGGCTGTCAGATGACTATTGAAGACGCTGATGCTGTCCTTGCAAAGATCAACGCTCTTGATATGTTCAATGGCGTCAAGCTCATGTCTTTTGATAGCGCTATTGAAAGCGGCATGATCTCATATATCGGCAAAGATGTTATTGAAAGCTACTATGAAAACGTTCTCTCTCAGAGTATAAACTCCGATCTCTGTGCTAAGAGCGGTTTGAAGATAGTTTACACTCCTCTCAACGGCACCGGCAACAAGCCCGTTCGTGAGATTCTCTCCAGAATCGGCATTAACGATGTCACTGTTGTTAAGGAACAGGAAAACTCAGACGGTAACTTCACCACCTGTCCTTATCCGAATCCGGAGATACGAGAAGCTCTGAACCTTGGTCTCAAGTATTGTGACGAGGTAAAGCCCGACCTGCTTTTAGCTACTGATCCCGACGCTGACCGTGTTGGTATTGCAGTTCCCGATGGCGATGACTATGCACTTTTCTCAGGTAACGAAGTTGGCGCAATGCTACTGGAATATATTTGCGAGCAGAAAACTCTCAAGGGTACTATGCCGAAAAATCCTATTGCTGTAAAGACTATCGTTACTACTGATATAGTAAACGCTATCGGCAAGGCTTATGGCGTAAAGATAATCGACGTTCTCACTGGATTTAAGTTTATCGGTGAGCAGATCGGCTTCCTGGAAGAAAAGGGTGAGGAAAATCGCTATATATTTGGTTTCGAGGAGAGCTACGGCTATCTGTCCGGAACTTACGTGCGTGACAAGGATGCTGTTGTTGCATCAATGCTCATCTGCGAGATGGCTGCTTACTACCGTACAAAGGGCATCTCCATGATTCAGGCTCGTGAGAATATGTATAAAAAGTATGGCGTATACCTCCACTCTCAACACAGCTTTACCTTTGAAGGCGAAAGCGGCATGCTGAAAATGCGTGATATTATGGATAACTTCCGCAATAACTGCCCTGTGGCTATCAACGGTCACAAAGTAGTTAAGGTTGATGACTATCAGCTGAGCGTATCATCCGACCTTGTCAGCGGTTCTTCTTCCGAGATACTGCTGCCTAAGTCAAACGTTATCGCATTTACTCTGGAAAATGGTGAAAAGGCTATAGTTCGTCCGTCCGGTACTGAGCCTAAGATCAAGGCTTACTACACCTCCTCCGCTAAGACCATGGAGGAAGCTAAGGCTATGCAGAGTGCTCTTGATGAAGAATTCTCAAAATATTTTGCATAAGCACAATCAATAAACAATTTTTGCGCCCTGTCGTTGTGACAGGGCGTTTCTATGGACAGGAGCTTTTTATGAGACAATGGACAAAAAACGGCAGCACAAAAAATCAGATACTTATCACATTATTCTGTGTGCTTATAATGATCCTAACCGGTGCAAGTGATGGCGCAAGAGGCGTTTTTCTACCGCTGTTTGCCGACGCCTTCAATTTAAATGAGATAAGTTCAAACCTTATAATAATGATGAGCTATGTTGGAAATCTGCTGTTCCTTTTTATTGGCGGATACTTCCTTGACCGTATGAAAAAGAAAAACCTCTTAATATCAGTCATGCTTATCTGGATGAGCGCACTGCTGTGCTACGTGCTGACAGAGAATTATATTGTACTGCTTATTACTATAATTTTCAGTCTGGGCGCATCTACACTGCTCTCCACGTCAGTAAATCTTATAACACCTCTGATATTTATGACACCTGCCTTTTTCACCAACTTCTTTAACTTTACACAGGGCATAGGAATATCAGCAGTCCAGAATCTGGGAGGAAAGGTTGCAGACAGCGGCCTTTCCACTGATACATCACCTGCCGACCTTACAGGCTGGCATATGTTCAACGTCACTCTTCTTATTCTTGTGGCGGCGGCACTGCTGCTCCTTATATTGTCAAAATTCCCCGCTGAAGAAATTTCAAGCAACAGGAAAACAGGCGGATACAAAGCAGTTTTAAATAATCCTGCAAGCTTTCTTCTCATACTCATCTGCGGATTTTACTATCTGGCGGAACACGGTCTGCAGAATGTTCTGACAACCTACGGCAGTGAATATCTGGGATATTCAGTTGAGCAATCTGCAACGTTCCTTTCGCTGTTCTTTGGCGGTATAACTCTGGGCAGGCTGCTTTTGGCTCCAATTGTGCAAATAATGGGCATTATGAAGAGCATGACTATATTTATAACTCTCGCAGGCATCATGTACATAGCAGGTATTTTGCTTGAGCGCCGGGGAATGTGGCTGCTCTGTCTGTCGGGACTTGCCATATCCATTGTATGGCCTACGACTGTACTTATGATCGCAAGTTTCTTCACTCCTCAGACATCAGGTGTTGCCGTGGGATTTATAACTGCCATCGCCACCATATTCGATATAGCATTCTACGCATTATTTGGCAAGTTCACAGAGCTCACCGGATACGGCATAAGCATAAAGCTGCTGCCTGTATCAATGCTGCTGCTCTGTATATGCTTTTATGTGCTGAGAATCTTCAGCAAAAAATGGCAGAAAACTACAAACTGACAAAACAAAAGGACTGGTGCAAAAAACGCATCAGTC
>CALXBL010000101.1 GCA_944386525.1 uncultured Ruminococcus sp.
AATATGCTCTACTTTTTTTGATATTTATTTTGTAGGCTTTACTCGGCTTTCCCCAACATTTATTATAGAGCCTCTTTATGATGCACATAAAAACAGAGGACTGGTGAATTGATTGCCAGTCCTCTTATCTTTTACATTTCGTTGCGGTTTTCCAAGGCTTTATAGAGAGTCACCTCATCGGCGTATTCAAGGATACCGCCGACAGGCAGACCAAAAGCCAGTCTTGTGACCTTAATATCCATAGGCTTCAGGAGCTGGGCGATATACATAGCCGTAGCGTCACCCTCCACCGTAGGATTGGTAGCCATGATTATTTCACGCACACCGCCCTTCTGTACTCTCGCAAGGAGTTCACGTATCTTCAGCTGATCAGGCAAAATGCCGTCGAGTGGAGATATAAGTCCATGCAGTACGTGATATACACCATTGTATTCATTGGTGCGCTCAAAAGCTGTCACATCCTTAGGACCTTCTACCACGCAAATGGTGGAGTGATCTCTGGTGCTGTCCTCACATATGGGACATATGTCCTTGTCTGTAAGGTTCAGGCAGCAGCTGCAGTGACGTATTTCGCGTTTAGCGGAAATGAGCGCATTGGCAAAAGCTTCCACGTCCTCGGGACTTTGTGAGATCATGTAGTAAGCGAGTCGCTCGGCAGTTTTCATGCCAATACCGGGCAGACGGGCAAATTGCTCTGTCAGCACCAACAGAGGCAATGCGTTGTGGTCAGCCATTATTGATTAAAACATACCCGGCAGAGAAACACCGCCAGTGATCTTGCTCATTTCAGTTTCAGTGGTTTCTTCAACGTCATTAACAGCCTGGTTGAATGCGCTGATGATAAGATCCTGCAGCATCTCGATATCCTCGGGATCAACAACCTCAGGCTTGATGGTAAGGGACTTTACGGTCTTGTTGCCGGTAACAACGATCTCAACAGCGCCGCCGCCAGCGGTAGCTGTAAAGTCACGTGCTCCGATTTCTTCCTGCAGTTCAGTGATCTGATCCTGCATTTTCTGTGCCTGGCGGATCATTGCATTCATATTCTGTGCTCCGCCTTGATTCTGCTTAGGTAATCTTGCTTTCATTTTTAAAATCTCCTTAAAGATAAATTTTTAATTTTATTCAACAGCAGTTTCAATTTTGCTGTCTATAGCTTTTTGGATAACGCTTTGAGCCAGATTAGTTTTTGAATTTTCATCCTCCTGACATTTTCCCAGGATCTTGTATTCACGACCCAGTAAGCGTTTTACGGTTTCGCCCAATGACTGAGCGTTTTCCCGATTTTTAAGAAGGGTGAGGAAGAAACGGTTTTTTGTAACGATGAGCATATAGCCGCCATTTACAAATGCGCTTGATTCTGCTAAGCTTCCGGATACAGCCGGATTTACTTTGCGGAATTCCTCCAGAATATCAACCCAGTTTTCGACAGGCTTAAAATCCTCTGCCCTGAGCTTGCCATTCTGAACATGAGAATCAGGCTTGGCAGGAGTTTCCTGCTGTGGCGGCAGCATGGGCTGCTGAGTCTGCTGCTGAATGGGAGCTGCTTGCCGGATTACGGTCTGGACAGGCTGGGACTTTGGCATAGAAAGACCTATAAGTGCCATTTCGAGTTCTATCCGTTTATCGGGGCTGCGCTGCATTCTCTCACGGCAATCCTGCATAGCTGCCAGATGGGAGAGGATATCCTCCATAGGCAGGCTGTTGGCAATTTCCTTAAGCCTTTGTATCTCATCGGGCATACAGGAGAGGATGTCGTCCTGATTTCCGCCGAGTTTTATGAGCATCACATTGCGGAGCTGTTCAGTGAGTTCTTCGCACAGTCTTGACATATCTTTAGATCTGCTGTACAGGTCGCTTGTTATCCTTATGGCATCGGCTGGACGTTTACTGACAGCAGCTTCAATAATATCGATAAGAGACGATCTGCCTGCAACGCCGGCTGATTCAGCGACTACGGCAGCCGTTATCTCGTCTGAAACTGCGGCGCATTGATCGAGCAGTGAAATAGCATCTCTCATGCCGCCGTCTGATATTCTTGCGATAAGGAGGGCGGCGTCCTCACTGAGTGAGAGTTGCTCGTGCTCTGCGATATACAGGAGTCTTTTGGCGATATCCTCAGTACGGATACGTCTGAAGTCATAGCGCTGACATCTTGATATTATGGTAGCAGGGACTTTGTGTATCTCAGTAGTGGCGAGGATAAACTTGACATATGCTGGCGGCTCCTCCATAACTTTGAGGAGGGCGCCCCACGCACTTGGTGAGAGCATATGCACCTCATCGATAATATACACTTTGCAGCTGCATCGTTCGGGCATATAAACCGTACCTTCACGTAGGTCACGTATGTCCTCAACGCTGTTATTGGAGGCAGCGTCGATCTCGATAATATCAGACAGAGTTCCCTTATCGGCGTCAAGACAAATGTCGCATTCAAGGCAAGGCACGCCATTTACAGCATTAGGGCAGTTTACCGCCTTAGCAAGTATACGTGCGCAGGTTGTCTTACCCGTACCTCTCGAGCCGGTGAACAGGTAAGCGTGGGCAGTTTTGCCTGTCTGCACCTGATTGCGTAGGGTTGAGGTGATATGGGGCTGGGATATTACGTCGTCAAATGTCCTGGGACGCCATTTGCGGTATAAAGCCTTATACATTAAAAAACGCCTCTTTCATTTTAACATAAAAAATCCGGAACATAGGTGTGCAGGCCTTCTGCGGCACACAAAACGATCCGCTTAATGCTGCTCGGTCTCCCGCCTGACATGGTTCACGGTGCTTCATTGCGCAGGACCCGCACACCTATATTCCGGAGGCTGTCCCGGAAAAACTCTGACTGATACAGAAATCCGAATCAGATATGCTTATTATACCACACCTTAAAATAAATTTCAAGTACTTTTTCACAAAAAATTTTCTTCCGTAAAACTTTTTCTTTAGAGGGTAAAATTATACTATTTATAATAATATATTGTTAAACAATGGTAAAATTATAGAAAGTATTGACAATTTGTAAAAGGGTGTGTTACAATAAAAAAAAAAAAAAAAATCTGCATACCCCTAAGGAGACTGTGTTAAATGAATAT
>CALXBL010000102.1 GCA_944386525.1 uncultured Ruminococcus sp.
TGATCGAATACAAGGAAGCGCAGGAGCCGGTACAGCCGCCGGTTATTATCGCCGGAGCCAACGGCAGCTGGCAGAAGAGCGGCACAGACGGGCTGTCCTTTACGTCCAACGCAGCTTTTGCCGATTTCCTTAGAGTCAAGGTAGACGGCAAAGAGCTTGCGGCCGCCGACTACACGGTAAAGGAAGGCAGCACGATAGTCACGCTCAAAGCGGATTATCTGAATACTTTGTCCGTAGGCAAGCACACGCTTGAGATCGAATCGAAAAACGGCATAGCCAAGACGGAGTTTACGATCACGGCAGTGCAGGGCGGCAATGACAGCCAGACCGGCGGCGATACAACGCCGCAGGAACCGGGCAAGAATGAAGGTGCTGTCACCAGTCCGCAGACGGGAGACAGCAATAATATATTGCTATGGGTGGCACTACTGTTCGTATCCGGCGGCGTACTTACCGCAGCAACATATAGAAAGAAAAAACATGCGAAAAGATGAAATAGTATCCTAAAAGCATTGTCGTATCGTTGAAAACGGGCGTTGACGGATATGAATCCGCCATCGCCCGTTTTGCTATATAAATTAAACAGAAAATGAGTTACAAAAGCAACTCATTCCCTGTTTTCTTTTAATTATCAAGCATGGTATCAAGCATATTTTTAATGATCCTCTTGTCACGCTCTGAGCACTCCAGATATAAACGCTTGATTTGTTCTGCATTAGAATTATCGGTTTCACTTTTATTCGGATAGAAAATGGTATCTGCAGATATCCCCAGGCCGTGAAATATCCTATAAAGCACATCATAGCTTGGTTCTCTTTGCTCATTTTCTATGGCACTCAAATAGCGCGTACTGATACCGATCCGCTCTGAGAACTGCTCACGGGTATAACCGTTTTTCTGGCGTATTTCTTTCAGTATATGACCAAATTTACCCGGCGCACTTTTTAATTCCTCTTTTTGAAACACTCTGAGTTCACATCCACTTATATTTTAATTTTTTACGGAGGTTACATAAATGATATAATAGTGTATAAAATACAGCACTATGCGTGTACGATTGAGGGGGTATACTATGTTAAATGGGTTAATTGGCCTGTGTGCGTTAACACACAGGCGTTCATAAAAAAAGGCCGACAGAGTTCTTTGTCAGTGGATTTCAGGCATAGATCATAAAGAAAAACATCTGCACCCTGCCAAGGAACTCTGCGTACCAAATTAATACACTACAATATAACGCTCGGCCAAGAATTCTTACAATTCGAAGTTAAGCGTTATTTTATTAGCCTTCCATACATACGCGCACCTCCTCTGTCTTTGGTTCTTTGTTCACATGCAACCAAAGACAGAGGAGGTTTTTATGTTTAATAAAAATGATGGCTCAAATGAGCATGATATATTACAAAATCAGTTTACATCTTTTTGTCGTTTGCTGTCAGTAATGCCAGAATCGACTATATTCGTGCAAAAATCAAAAGGCTGCAGCGCGAACAGGTAACAGAGCAATATGAAATTCTATTTGCTGAGGAAGCATTTCAAATTGAGGATTTTACGGATAACGAGGCAATTTCACAGGCTATCCGCAGGATCCACGAAAAAGAGAGATATGTCTTCCTCTCAAGAGTCGTAGAAGAGAAAAAGTTTAAAGAGATTGCTGCCGCACTTAATATGAGTGAAAAAGGCGTTGCTGCAATTTACTATCGCACAGTAAAAAAGCTACGGGATATGCTGGAAGGCGGTGAATGATGTGAATTTCAAAGATTTATTGTTGCAGGCAAAAGCCGGAGACGATAAAGCACTAACAGGATTACTGATGATGTACCGGCCGCTTCTTTTGAAAGAGTCTATTGTGGACGGCATATTTGACGAGGATCTGTTTCAAGAGTTGTGTATCGTATTTCTGAAATGCGTCCGCAAGTTCCGGGTATAATCAAACAACATAAAAACAGCAGGGATGGATCATTAGGTCCATTCCTGCTGTTTTTCTATTCCGATAGATTTAAGAGATAAGTTTCCCGCGCCTCTGCCGCATTTAGACAAGAATTTAATCTGTCTGTCAGCCACATATCGCGTGGAACAAATCCCTCTGCTGCGGAATCAACAACTATTCTGTAAAAGCCATCATTAACAGCTTGCAGGAAGCCGTATTCAGCACGGCTTTCTCTCCAAGCGTCCAATAAGCGCACCTTGTGGCGCTGTATCTGCTCTAAGTTCATAGAGCTTATATCCATCATAGTCAAATTTCTTGCTGTCTGATACTTCATTACGCCGCCTTCTCCATAACCAGTACAACCGTATGAGTACCAGTCATCTCAAATTTGGTGTTTGTCTCTGTAACGGAATGAGTATGCTCGGAAAGCCAGTCACGAAACTGTTCATATTTCCGATTGTTTTTCCACTGAATACCGCTTGAGCATACAGCAACAAGATTTCCTCCCGGACGGACAAAATCAAAAGCCTTCCGTATATGCTCGCATTCTTCGCTGAACGGTGGATTCATAATTACCGCATCATAAACAGGATCTGATTCTGTTTCCAACAGGTCATCGGCAATGACATTATGTTTTTTCAGCTTCAGAATTTCACGAAAATCTGCCATACGCTCAATGCAGTCCACATTTTTCGTGATTTCTTTTGCCGCGTCAGCAATATTGCCAATACCGGCTTCCGGCTCCGTTGCCACACCGAAATTGATACAATGTAACGATGCACCGGATACCCTATTAACGATGAACACGCCACCCTTTTAACGATAGTGAACAGGTGCAAGGGTAACAGAAGGGGCATACTTATGAAACTGCCCTGCGGTTATTCGCCGCAGG